>NZ_LABZ01000178.1 GCF_001043955.1 Methylobacterium tarhaniae
CCCTTGACCTGCCGCCACCCCAAGCCCCACACCGCGCCCGCGAGAGGCGCCCATGTCCGACATCCTGGTCATCGACAACTACGATTCCTTCACCTGGAACCTCGTCCACCTGATCGGGCCGCTCGCCGGCTCGATCGAGGTGGTGCGCAACGACGCGATCACCGTCGAGGAGATCCGCCGCCGTGCGCCGGATGCCCTGGTGCTGTCGCCGGGCCCTTGCACTCCGAGCGAGGCGGGGGTCTGCCTCGACGTCGTGCGGGAGTTGAGCGACGAGATCCCGATGCTCGGCGTCTGCCTCGGCCTCCAGGCGATCGGCCAGGCCTTCGGCGGCGACGTGGTCCGGGCGCCCGCGCCGATGCACGGGAAGGTCTCGCAGGTGCAGCATCGGGCGACCGGGCTGTTCCGGGGCATCAACGGGCCCTTCGCGGCGACGCGCTACCACTCGTTGATCGTCGAGCGGGCGACCTGCCCGGCCAACCTCGTGGTGACCGCGGAAGCCGACGGGTTGATCATGGCCCTGGAGCATGCGGAGCGGCCGGTGCACGGGGTGCAGTTCCACCCCGAGAGCATCCTGTCGCAGCACGGTGCCACGATGGTGCGTAATTTCCTCGACCTCGCTTCGGCCTGGAACGCCGATACCCGGAATGTGAAGGCCCGGGGTGACAAGCACGGCCGAGATGTGCATTGACGGGACCGGCCCGACACCCGCGCTGAGATCAGGCTCGTTATCGTCATGGACTCGTTCAAGCCCTACCTGGCGAAGGTCGCCACGGGCGCCGCGCTGACGCGCGAGGAGGCGCGCCGCGCCTTCGACCATCTGCTCTCCGGCGAGGTGACGCACGCCCAGGCCGGTGCCTTCCTGATGGCCTTGCGCGTCCGCGGCGAGGCGGTGGATGAGATCGCCGGCGCCGCCGGCGCTCTGCGCGAGCGCATGACCCGCGTCGCGGCGCCCGACGGCGCGATCGACATCGTGGGGACCGGCGGCGACCATTCGGGCAGCTACAACGTCTCGACCCTGGCGGCGATCGTCACCGCCGCCTGCGGCGTGCCGGTGGCCAAGCACGGCAACCGCGCCGCCTCGTCCCGCTCCGGCGCCGCCGACGTGCTCGCGGCGCTGGGCGTCGGCATCGGCCTGACGCCGGAGCACCTCGCCCGCTGCCTCGCCGAGGCGGGCCTGTGCTTCATGTTCGCCCAGTCGCACCACGCCTCGATGCGCCACGTGGCGCCCGTGCGGGTGGAGATCGGCACCCGGACGCTGTTCAACGTGCTGGGACCGCTGTGCAACCCGGCCGGGGTGTCGGCGCAGCTGCTCGGCGTGTACGCCCCCTCCCTCGCCGAGCCGATGACCCGGGTGCTCTCCGAGCTCGGCAGCCGCCGGGTCTGGACCGTGCACGGCTCGGACGGGCTCGACGAGATCACCACCACGGGTCCCACCGCCGTGGTGGCCCTGGAGGACGGCGCATTCCGTCACTTCACCATCGATCCGCAGGAGCTCGGCCTGCGCCTCGCGCAACCGGAGGAACTGCGCGGCGGCGATCCGGCCCACAACGCGAGCGCCTTGCGCGAGGTGCTGGACGGCGCCCGCACGCCCTACCGCGACATCGGTGTGCTGAATGCCGCGGCGGCCCTGATGGTCGCCGGGCGCGTTGACAGCTTGCAGGACGGCGTCGCGCGCGCCGCCCAGGCGATCGACACCGGCGCGGCCAGGGCGGTCCTGGAGCGCCTGGCGACCGTCTCCAACGCGTGATCACCCCGCCTCGCGGCGGATTTCCGATACCCGAAGCGACCCCCGACACGCTCCCGAGGGGAGGACACGGCCTTGTCCGACACCGAAACGACCTCCCAGGATTCGACGTCCCAGGATTCGACCTGCCAGAGTTCGACCTCCCAGAGTTCGACCTCCCAGAGTTCGACCTCCGCCGGGGGCGAGGCCCGGCCGCGCCCGGCCGACGTGCTCGCCCATATCGAGGCCTATAAGCGGCGCGAGATCGCCTCGGCGAAGCTGCGCGTGCCGCTCGCCGAGCTGGAGAAGCGCGCTGCGAAGGCGGATCCGCCCCGCGGCTTCGCCGACGCGATCGCGGCCCATCTCGCGGAGGATCGCTTCGCGCTGATCGCCGAGATCAAGAAGGCCTCGCCCTCCCGCGGCCTGATCCGCGAGGATTTCGATCCGCCGGCTCTGGCCTGCGCCTACGAGGCGGGCGGCGCCACCTGTCTCTCGGTGCTCACCGACGAGCCCTCCTTCAAGGGCAAGCCCGAATACCTGACCGCGGCCCGCGCCGCCTGCTCCCTGCCGGTCCTGCGCAAGGACTTCCTGTTCGAGCCCTACCAGGTGGTCGAAGCCCGGGCCTGGGGCGCCGACTGCATCCTGGTCATCATGGCAAGCCTCGACGACGACGAGGCCGCCGCCCTGGTCGAGACCGCCCACGACCTCGGCATGGACGTCCTGGTCGAGGTGCATGACGAGGCGGAGCTGGCCCGCGCCCTCCCCCTCGGCACCCGGCTCATCGGCGTCAACAACCGCTCCCTACGCACCTTCGAGGTGTCCCTCGACAACGCCGTGCGCCTGAGCCCGCTTGTGCCGCCGGATCGGATCCTCGTCGGCGAGAGCGGCATCGGCGGCCATGCCGACGCGCAGGTCCTGGCCAAGGCCGGCATCCGCACGATGCTGGTCGGCGAGAGCCTGATGCGGCAGGACGACGTGACGGCGGCGACGAAGCGGCTGCTGTTCGGTGATCAGGCCTGAGCTTCGGCGGAGGCGGTCAGGAAGCCGATCAAGGCCGCGTTGACCGCTTCCGGCTCCTCGTGCTGGAGCCAGTGGGTGGCGTCGGGGAAGTACCGCACCGCACCCTGCGCGCAGAGGCGCAGGCTCTCGGCGGCGAGGCCGCGCTCCAGCGCCGTGTCCCGTTCGCCCCAGAGCACCAGGACCGGCGGCAGGATCGGCGCCGGCGCGGGCTGCCGGGGCAGGCGCAGCGCCCGGTACCAGTTCAGCATCGCGGTGATCGCCCCGGGGCGCCGCCAGGCGGCCGCGTAGAGATCGAGGTCGTCGGGCGAGAAGGCGCCGGTCCGGCTCGACGAGGTCAGGGCGCGGCGGAGCGCGGCGCAGTCGCCGGCCCGCAGCAGGGCTTCCGGCAGGCCGGGCAGCTGGAACAGCCCGACATAGAAGCTCCGCAGCGCCTGGCTCGGATGCCGGCGCGCATAGGCGCCGAAGACGTCCGGATGCGGCGCGTTGAGGATCGCCACGCGCTCGAGACGGTCCGGATGGTGCGATGCCACCCACCAGGCGACGAGGCCGCCCCAATCGTGCCCGACGAGGCGGATCCGCTCGTGCCCGAGGGCGTCGGCGAGGCCGATCACGTCGCCGGCGAGGCGGTCGAGGTGGTAGGCCTTGATTCCCTCCGGCCGGCTCGACAGGCCGTAGCCGCGCTGGTCCGGCGCCACGACCCGCAGGCCGGCCGCCGCGAGCGGCCCGATCTGGTGGCGCCAGCCCGACCAGGTCTCGGGAAAGCCGTGCAGCAGCACGGTGAGCGGCCCGTCCGCAGGGCCGGCCTCGGCGACGTTCAGGGTCAGGCCGCGGACCGGGATGCGCCGCGTGGCGGGCTCGATGGGCGTCATCGCGGCGGCTCCTGTGAGTCTGTCTCGACGGACGAGAGCGAAACGCGGTGGCCGTGAGCCGGGTCCGATCGACTGACGCAACGTGAACTGTTGCGCCACGGCATCACATGCGTCGTCGATGCCACAACAGGCGGGCGGGCCCTTGCCAGCTGAGCAGCCAGCGCGTAATTCTAGACCTGCAACGCGGCGATGGCGTCGCGGCGTTGCTGCCCTCTTTGGGCGTTTCCTCCCTAGACTTGGGCCACACCTCGCGTGTGGCCTTTTTTCTTCGGTGCGCGTGCATCTGTCAACGGCCAAGCCGGCCGGAACGGCAGCCGATTCACGCCGTTCTCGCATCCCGACAGGACCTTGCACCCTGCCCGGCGAGCGCGGGGCAGTCCCGGGACAGCAGCCTTTACGATCTATCAAGCAAAGGTGCGAATGCGCACTGCGCGGCGCCACCCCGAGCCCTACACGTCGCCCCGTCACGCGACGAAGGAGGTGCGGCGATGATCAGGGAAAAACTCGACGACATCCGCTTCATCGTGACCCTCGCGGCCGTCGCGATGCTGGGTAGCCTGCTCGCCGGGCTGTTCGGCTGAGCCGCCCCACCCGATTTCTTGCAGGAAGACTTGTGCCGGGGCGCCCGTCACGCGAGCAGGGCAGCGACGGCGTCGCGATCCGGGAGGGCGTCGAAGACGCCCTTGCGGCAAACCACGCAGGCACCGCAGGCCGCGGCCAGGCGCAGGCTCTCGGCGAGCGGGCGCCCCTCGGCAAGGCCGACCGCCAGGCCCGCCGTGAAGGCGTCGCCGGCGCCGAGGGTGTCGACGGCCGCGACCGGGAAGGCGGGCTGGACCAGGGCGGGATGACCGGCCTGGAAGGCGAGCGCCCCGCCCGCCCCGACCGTGACCACGACGAGGGCCGGCCCGCAGGCGAGCAGGGCCTCGGCGAGGGCGCCGAAGGCGTCCGGCTCCGTCCTGCCCTCCGGCGAGTCCAGGCCGAGGGCGGCGGCGAATGCCGCGGCCTCGACGGCGTTGACGACCAGGATCGTCGTCGCGGCCAGAATCTTCGAGGCCCGGATCTCCTGCCCCGGCATCCGGAACGGCGACGGATTGAGCAGGGTCCGCACGCCCGCCGCGCGGGCGATCCGAAACGTCTCCGCGATCGCGGCGTCGCCGACCTCGAACTGCGCCAGGACGAGGTCGGCCCGGGCGATCCGGTCCGCCACCCGCCCCACCTCGGCCGGCCCGAGCCGGGCATTCGCCCCCGGATGCACGGCGAGGCAGTTCTCCCCCGCCGCGTCGGTGAAGCCGATTCCCGCCCCGGTCGGCCCGGGAAATCCGTGCAGCATCGCGGCCGGCAGGCCCGCGCGGTCGAGCGCCGGCCCGGCGAGGGCCGCCAGGGCGTCGTCGCCAATCGCCAGGAGGCCGTCCACCGCGGCGCCAAGGCGCCGGGCCCCGACCGCGAGGTTGAGGCCCTTGCCGCCCGGCTCGACCAGGAAAGCCTGTGCTTCCAGGGATTCGCCCGCTCGCGGCAGGCGCGCAACCGTGGCAGAACAGGCCACCACGAAGCTGCCGAGAACGAAGAGAGCCGGATTGGCCGCCATGCTGACGCTCATCTCGACGCTCATGCCGCATCTCCGTCCCGCCTCGCCGGCACGCCTGTCCCGGACCGGCTGACGCGCCGATGCCCGAACACCCGCCCGGGCCCGGCCCAGGCCACCCTGCGCTCCCGAGCCTGGTCCGGCTGCGCCACGATACCGCGAAGCCGCTCTACCAGCAGCTGGAAGAACAGCTCCGCACGCTGATCGAGGACGGCACGGTGGCGGGCGGCACGACGCTGCCCGCCGAGCGGCCCTTCGCGGAGGCGCTCGGCGTCAGCCGCACGACGGTGCAGCGCTGCTACGATTCCTTGCGCCGGCAGCATTATCTCAGCGCCCATGGCCGTCACGGCTTCATCGTCGCGGCCGGGCGCACCCGGCTCAGCCCGGGCATGGACCGGCTCAAGGGCTTCACCGAGGAGATGCGCGAGCTCGGCCGCGTGCCCTCGACGCGGATCGTCGAGCGCCGCGTGGTCCAGGACCGCTCGATCGCCTCGCTGTTCGGCCTGCCCTCGACCGCGCCGTTCCTGAAGCTGGTCCGCATCCGCTGCGGCGACGGGATGCCGCTGTCGCGGGAGGTGGCGTGGTACGACCTCACGGCGGTGCCGGCCCTCGCGGAGGGCGATCTCGACGGTTCGGTCTACGCGTTCCTGGGCGCTCACGGGGCGGCCCTGGTGCGGTGCCGCCAGACCATCGAGGCCGCGACGCCGGACGAGACCGAGTGCGCGGTGTTCGGCTTCACGCAAGCCCTGCCCTGCCTCCTGATCAAGCGCCGCTCCTATGCCCGGGACGACCGGATGATCGAATATGTCGAGGGCCTCTTCCGTGGTGATGCCTACGCCTACCGGCTCGACCTGAGGGCGTGAGTCGGCGCCGCCTCTGCTTCGTAACCGGCCACCGGCAGCTGCACCGCCGCCACCAGGGCGACGAGCTGGCTCTGCTGGCGGGTGCCGGTCTTGAGGAAGATTCGGGCCACGTGGGTCCGCGCGGTGGTGACGCTGATGCCGAGCGCGGCCGCGATTTCGGCCAGGCAGCCGCCGCGGGCCAGCGCCGCGCCGACCTGCGCCTCGGCCCGGGTGAGGCCGAACAGGGTGCGCAACTGGACCTCGGTCCGCCCCTGCGCCCGCAGCAGGCGGGCGACCACCACCGCCCGGCCCGGCGCCGCGGCATCGATGAGCGGCGAGACGCAGACCGAAACGCCCGGCTCGTCCGGAGTGCCGCCTTCGAGCTGGAGGAAGCCTCCCGCCTCCCCGTGCCTGTCGTCGCACGCCGCCTGGATCAGGGCGAGGAGTCGCGCTCTGCCATCCGCGTGTCGGGCACCCAGATGCCGGGTGACCTGGCAGCCGCCGGTCGCAGGCCGGCCGGAGAGCGCCCCGTCGGGCCGCTCGATGAGGTCCGTCGCCTCCCGGTTCGCGTGGAGGATGTGACCCTGCCGGTCGACCACCAGCACCGCGAGGGCGAGTGCGTCGAGGGCGGCCGCCGCCGCCGGCTGCCAGGCGGTCACGGTGCCGTGGTCCCGGTCACGCGGCTGCGCCGCCGCCCGTCATCCGTCCGCGGGGTTCCGCGCCGGCCGCGCCCGCCCCACGGGAGCCTCCTCCATGAGCACGCATGCATCGTCTGCCCCCCGGCGACTCTCCGTGATTGAGCGGGCCGTGACCCGCCTGAGTCCATATAAGTACCAAAGCCTCATCCACACAAGACTGTTTTTGGACCGAGTGCCGCGCGGTCTAGATCTGTGATGATTGTTTCCTGGTGCCACAGATGCTTGTGTTCGGTATCGATCGTGGCCGCGCGGTCGGGATTGGCCTCATCCTTTCGGAGGGTGTGCGCGAGCGATGGGCGTCCGTCGCGGAGTATCGACGCAGGTCCGGTCGTGGAGGCTGGCGACGCGGCTCCCGTGTCGCGCCGATCCCTATGACATCCGAAGGACGAGCCGAGACGAAGGCGGGTGATCCATGAAGAGGATCCGCCATGAACCCAGCGGAAGGCGGCGATCGTCGTCGCGGCGGCGTCTGGCCGGGAGGTCCGGTCTTCGCTGCGCTGCAGCGAGGCGACAATGCGGTCAGGCGGCAGCGTCTGCCGGCCGCAGCACCGGTCGCCGGGGCCGGCGCCAGATCATCCGGCCGAGAGCGGTCCCGGCGCGGCGGCAGAACAGGGCGGCGGCCAGGAACCAGGCGAGGCCGAGCCACAGCCCTTGCAGCACCGCCAGGAGGCCGGATCCCAGCACCAGGGCGCCACGGCCGAGCAGCGCCAGGACCGCGCGGGTGCGCCCGCCCAGGCCTTCAGACAGGCGGGCGACGCGGCGCAGGTCGTCGGCGTTCTCCGCCACCGACAGCGCCTGCAGCGTGCCGCGGGCGCCGAGCCGCGCCTGGATCCGGGCCGATTGCTCGCCGACGCCGCGGATCTCCCGGAGGGCGCCCGGTCGCAGCACACCCTTCGCTCCCTGGCGCAGCGCCGCGAGGTCGAGCCGGCCGGCGGCCGCCGTGGCGAGGGCCAGGGCGTCCCGGTCCACGGCGGCGCCGACGCTGCGGGTGAGCCGCGCGGCCAGGGGCCGGGACAGCTTGCCGGTACGGGCGGCGAGCTTCAGGGTCGTGGTGCCGGCATGGACCGGTACACTACTGCCGAGGGAGACGATCGTGGCGCCGGTGAGCGCCAGCCCGGCGGTGGCCAGCCCGAGGAGCAGCGGGTCGTAGGCCTCGCCGCGAGCGAGCCGTCCGCCCTCGCGCCACAGGTCGCGCAGGTCGCCGTAGCCGACGAGGTCGCCCGCCACGGCGCCGGCGAGGCCCGCCATGCCGGCCCCCTCCCCGCTGACGAAGCCGGTGGCGGCCTCCGCCAGGGCCCGGCGCGGCGCGCCGTCGGCGAGCGCCGCCACGGCCGCTCGCCGCTCCGGCGAGACCGGCACGCCCCGCTCCCCGGCGAGCGCCAGGAAGCTCCGGGCCAAGTCCTCGTCGCCTGCCGCCACGGCCGCGTCGAGACCGGTGCCGATCCGCTCGGAATCGGCGACCGATGCCAGGCGCAAGGTGGCGAGCGCCGCCGGGTCGTCGGCGGCCGCGCGCAGGTGCCAGGCATGGGCCCACTCAGGCAGCACGACGGGCGCGGCCAAGGCGATGCCGGCAGCGCCGAGCAGCATCAGCATCCCGCCCGCGCGCCAGCGCCAGCGCGGATCCGGCACGGGAACCCTCACGGCCCGAAGCAGACTTGCGTCGGCAAGCCAACGCTTCGTCCGCTCAGGTTCTCGTTCGGTCGCAGGTTCTTGTCGCAAAACCGGCTGCCACTTTTGCGAAGTCTGCTTAGCCCGGCTCGACCTGCGGGGCCTGCCCGCCCAGCTCGTCGACCAGGACGCGGGTGTTCTCGGAATAGTCGATCGGGACCGCGACGAGGTGCACGCCGCCCGCCGCGAAGGCGGCCTCCAGGGTCGGCGCCAGCGCCTCCGTCGAGGTCACCCGGTGGCCCTTGGCACCGTAGGATTCGGCGTAGGCGACAAAATCCGGGTTGCCGAAAGTCATCCCGTAATCGGGGAAGTGGTCGACCGCCTGCTTCCAGCGGATCATGCCGAAGGCGCTGTCGTCGAGGACCAGCACCACGAGGTCGAGCTTGAGGCGCACCGCCGTCTCGAGCTCCTGGCTGTTCATCATGAAGCCGCCGTCGCCGCAGACCGACAGCACCCGGCGCTCCGGATGGACGAGCTTGGCCATCATCGCCGAGGGCAGCCCCGCGCCCATCGTGGCGAGCGCGTTGTCGAGGAGCAGCGTGTTGGCGACGTGGGTGCGGTAGTTGCGGGCGAACCAGATCTTGTACATGCCGTTGTCGAGGCAGACGATCCCGTCCTCCGGCATCACCGCGCGGACGTCGTGGACGAGTCGCTGCGGGGTGACCGGGAAGCGGTCCTCCTCGGCCCGGTCGTTGATGCGGGCGAGGATGTGCTGGCGCATCTTCAGGAGGCCCGGCTCCGGATCGAGCTTTCCGCCGAGCCGGTCGGCGAGGGCCGTGACGGTGGCGCCGATATCGCCCACCACCTCGGCGTCGGGATGGAAGACCTCCTCGACGCTGGCCGAGACGTAGCCGATATGGATCACCCGCGGCCCGCCCGCGACCCGGCCCATCAGGAAGGGCGGCTTCTCGACGGTGTCGTGGCCGACCGAGATGATCAGGTCGGCGCTGTCGATCGCCTCGTGGACGTAGTCGCGCTCCGAGAGGGCGGCGGTGCCGACATAGAGGTTCGAGCCGCCGGTGACCGCGCCCTTGCCCATCTGGGTGTTGAAGAACGGGATCTGCGTGCGGCGCACGAAATCCGACAGTGGTTCGACCAGGCGCGGCCGGTTGCCGGCGGCGCCGATCATGATCAGCGGGCGCCGGGCCTGCAGGATCATCGCGGCGGCGCGCTCGATGGCGGCGGGGTTCGCCACCGGCCGGTCGATCGGGTGCGACGGCACCAGGGCGACGTCGGCCTCCTCGGCCGCGACGTCCTCCGGCAGTTCGAGATGGACCGGGCCGGGCCGCTCCTCGGTGGCGACCCGAAAGGCGTCGCGCACGATGGTCGGGATCGAGGCGGCCGAGACGATCTGGCGCGTCATCTTGGTGAGCGGGCGCATCGCCGCGATCACGTCGACGATCTGGAACCGGGCCTGGCGGGCGCTCATGATCGGCTTCTGGCCGGTGATCATCAGCATCGGCATCGCGCCGAGATGGGCGTAGGCGGCGCCCGTCGTGAAGTTGAGGGCGCCGGGCCCGAGGGTCGAGATGCACACGCCGGGCCTGCCTGTGAGCCGCCCGTGGGTCGCCGCCATGAAGGCCGCCGCCTGCTCGTGCCGCGTCAGCACCAGCTCGATCTTCGAGGAGCGCAGGGACTCGACGACGTCGAGGTTCTCCTCGCCCGGGATGCCGAAGATCCGGTCCACGCCTTCGTTCTCGAGGGCGGCCACCAGCAGATCTGATCCTTTGGACATGTCATGCTCTCTCGGACATTGCTCGTCTTCTGAGACGTCGAAAAGCTCACGATGTGCCGAGCGGACCCTTGCGGGATCTCACCTGTGGCGTCATCGCCGCATTCCGTCACGACAGCCGCCCACGGTCACGATTGTTCACGCCGATCGGCCCTTCAGCCCCCTCATTCCTGCAACCCTCTCATTCCTGCTGGCGCGGGCGCCGCGGCGGGCGGGCCGCCATTGCGGCGGAGGCCAGGGCGTCGGCGGGCGCTGCCTGGCCGGCCGGCGGGCGCGCCTTGGCGGGGGCCGGATCCGGCACGGCCGCGACGGACGCCGGGGCGACCGGCTGCCGAGCCGATTCCTCGGTCGGTTCCTCAGTCGGTTCCTTGGCCGGCTCTTTGTTCGGCTCCGGCGCGATTCTGGGTGCGGCCTTGGCGGCGGGCTTCGCCTTCGGCGCCTTGGCCGGCTTCGGCTTGGCGGCCGGCGGCGCCACCGGGTCGAGCGCGGCGGCGAGCGCCATCAGGTGCCGGCGATGCGCGACGGCCGGCCCGTCCTTCAGGTCCGGGTGGTGCTTGTCGAGGCGGGTGACCAGGGCCTTGACCTCGGCGTCCTTGAGCCCGTCGACGATCAGCGCCAGGGGCTGGGGGCCGAGCGCCTCGCGCACCGCGCGCAGGCCGGCCAGGTCGAGGGTCTTGGCCTTCAGCTGCTTCGTCACCAGCGCGTGGGCGGCCTTGGTGACGTCGCTGCGGATCGCCGGGAAGGCCTCCGGCGCTTCGGCGATCGCGCACAGGACCGCGAGGCCGTCGATCTCAAGCGCCATCCAGGGCCTCCCTCAGCTCGGCCACCACCGGCGTGATCACCTCGCCGATCAGGTCGCGGCTGGCGTCACGATACTTGTTGGCAAAGGTCTGATACTCTAGGGTGAGCGCGTTCGCCAGGGCCGCCGATTGCGGGACCCGGGTCTTGAACAGTCGAAACCGCGCGTCTTCCGCTGCGGCGCTCTGCTGGAGGGTGGCGTAGGTCGTCGCCTGCTGCTTGGTGTTCTGCCAGCGGGTGATCAGCACGTGCGGCGGGCGCTTGGGCGCCAGCATGCTCTCCGAGGCGCTGCCGACGCCCCAGATCGTCTCGTAGAACGCCTTGAGCCCGTAGGTGGAGAGGAAGTCGGCAATGCAGGCGACCACCACGAGGTCGCTCGCCCGGATCGCCACTTCGGTCATCGGCGAGATGCCGGGCGCGCAATCAAACAGCACGTAATCGTACTGGTCGCGCAGGGGAGCAAAATCCTCCTGGAACAGCTTCCACAGGTGGCCCTCGATGGCGTGCATCGAGTAGTTGCGCTTGGTCAGCGCGTAGATGATCTCGCGCTCGACGATGCGCAGGGACGGGCCGGAGGCGATGAGCGAGATCGGCAGCGGCTCGCCGAGATGCGTGGTGCTGCTGACGTAGTCGCGGATGAAGTCCGGCAGGGAGGCCTTGTCGCGGTCGACGATGCGCAGGCCGAGATAATAGTCGAGGGTGCGCCCTCCGGTGATCATCTCGGCCAGGATGCCGTCGCCGGCGAAGCACACCGAGGCGCTGGCCTGGGGGTCGAGGTCGATCACCAGCACCGAGGCGCCGCCGGCGGCGAGGGCGTCGGCCAGCATCACCACGCTGGTGGTCTTGCCGACGCCGCCCTTCATGTTGGCGACCGCGACGAGCTTGCCGGTCATGCGCGCGATCCCGGTCGCGATCCGGCCCTCGGCCGCGGGGCGGGGATCCGCAGCGGCGACGCGGCGGGTGGGCGGAACGGGGCCATCAGGGCTCTCTTCACGGCGGGCTCCCTTTCCACCACCGCTGTTTGCGGCAAGTCAAGGCCGGTTGCAGCAGGCCGCTGCGCCCGCGGCCTCAGCCGTCGGAGCAGCGGATGTAGGTGGTGGCGCCGCGCCCGCTCGCCCAGGTCAGCCGGCTTCCCGTCACGGTCAGGCGAACCCGCGAGGTCCAGCGGCGGCCGGCGCTGTGGCAGGATGCGGTCACGGTCCAGGAACGTCCCTCGCGCCGCCTGTCCCGGAACTGGCACAGGGTCTTGCCGGCCCGGGCGCCGTCCGCCCGAATCACCGCCGGCAGGAAGCCGCGGCGCGCCGACCGGCTTTTGGCGCAGGCGGCGGCGCTCGGCCCCCACACGCCCGCATAGGCCGGCGCGGCCTCCTCGTCGCCGTCGCCCTCGGCCTGGCGCGGGGCCTCCCGCGCGGGCGCCTCCTGCCCGGCCTGGGACGCGCCGGCGCGAGTCTCTTGTCGGGTTTCCTGCCGTGTCGGCGGCGCCGCGGCCCGGGCCGGCCGGGGCGGGGCCGCCGGCCGCTCCTCCGGGTCGTCGTCGGGCGCGAGGTCGTGGGCGGGGGCGGCCTTCACCGGGCCGAAGCCGGAATCGCCCGGAGCCTCCTCGCGGGGGGCGCCGCGCAGGGAGGCGGTGCCACCGTCCTGCGGTGCGCCGTCGCGGGCGCCGACCCGGCCGGGCGGCTCGCGCCAGCCGCCCGCCGGCGGGCCGGCCTCCGGCGGCGCGGCGTCCGGCGGCGGCCGGCGGCGGAAGATCGGGATCGAGGAGCGGTAGGGCTTCGACAGCACCGGCGGGTCGGCGGGCATCTCGAGGTCCGACTGCGCGACGGCGCGGCCGGGCCCGACCGTGCAGGCCGCGCCGGCCAGCACGAACAGGCCGGCCATCAACAGGCCCGCGCGGTGAAACGCCCTCATGATGCCCCCAGCGTCCCCCGGTCGATGCCGGTGGTCAAGTCTTAGAGCGCACGGGCCGGTGTGGACACCGGTTCGCGGCCGATCCCGGGCCCGGGCGCGCTTCGCGGCGCCGGTGTCACCCAGCGGGCACGGCCTAACGGCCGAAGATCCCCTTCAGGAACTGCGCCGTGCGGTTGCGCTTGCGCTTGCGCTCCAGCTCGGCCGCGTCCTTCACCCAGGCGACCTGCACCACGCGGCGCTCGCCCTCGAACGGCCGGTGGCCGTGCCAGGAATTGTCGGCGCGCAGGAAGGCGAACATCGTCCCCATGGTCGGCGGCACCTCGACCGCGTAGGGCTCGAACCGCTCGCCGTCGTAGAGCACCCTCAGGCGCCCGGCCTCCGGCGCGTCCCACTCGTCGTTCATGTAGACGAGCAGCGTCATCACCTTCGACGGGCCGTCGGTGTGGATCGCGCCGTATTTCGGCTGCGAGCGGCGCATGATCGTGGTGAGCCGCGGGCAGGAGACCAGGTCGATGCCGAACTTCTCGCTCAGGACCTGCGAGAAGGCGTCGCTCTCGAGCTCGTCGATCAGGTCCTTGAACCGGCCGGTGAGCTGGACCTCGTCCACCGTGAGGTAGCCGGGCTTGGCGATGGCCGGGAAATCGCGCTTGAGCGCGTCGATGGCATCGGGCCGCAGAACCTGCCGACCCAGGAAGTAATGGTAGGGATCGTGCGCGAGCGGGGCGGCGCGTACGGCATCGACGTCGAGGATCGAGAGGGACGACATGGGCTGATCGCACTCGTCAAGTCTGGCGGCGGCAGGTCTCACGGCCGTCAACGGGTCCACGGGACATCGGCGGACCATCGGGGCGGATTGCGGCGGCGGCGGGGCACCGCGGCCCATGAGGCGTCGGCCTCCCGGCCGTTTCGGCCTGCGGCGCCGCGCGGCGCGACGGGATCGCGCGTTCACGTCTCGGCGAGCGTGCGGGGATCGCGCCTTGCCGCAGGTGAACGGGGTTTAACTTGCAACGGCAACGGCGCCATGGTCCTGCCACGGGACTGACCCATGGCGGGTGGGAAGGCCACGGGCTCCTGCCGCATCTCGCGAGGCTCCCGCCGCGCTGCAACAGCGTCGACCGGGCGTTTCGTGAGACGGCATGCCAAGCCCGGCGCGCACTCGACCGCCACCGAATCACCGGCCCGCCACGGACAGGCGGGCCCGCTTGAGGCCCGCCCGCCGGGCGGCCCGGAGACCGCGATGCACGGCTTGAAGCAGGCCCTCCTGCAGATCTGGCGCCTGGCCTATCCCTACTACACGACCCGCGAGGTCACGACGGTGCGGCTGTGGCCGCTGCCGGCGGTCCAGATGCAGGAGCGCTGGGTGGCCCTGACCATGGCCGCCCTGGTGATCGGCATCGAGTTCGCCCAGGTCGCCATCAACGTGCGCCTGTCGTACTTCAACCGCGACTGGTTCAACGCCATCCAGGGCAAGGACGCCGCGGCGTTCTGGTCGCTCCTGTTCTCGGTGTTCTGCCTCTGGGCGGCGGTCTACGTGGCGAGCGCGATCATCCAGTACGTGATCCAGTCGTTCCTTCGCATTCGCTGGCGGGCCTGGATGACGCGCCACTACGTCGACCGCTGGCTCGGCAACGACACCCATTACCGGATGGGCTTCTCCGGTGCCCAGGCCGACAACCCCGACCAGCGCATCGCCGACGACATCGACCAGTTCACCCAGACCACCCAGTCGCTGACCATCAGCTTCCTGTCGGCGGTCTCGAACCTGATCTCGTTCTCGGTCATCCTGTGGAACATCTCGTCCGCCTTCACGGTGCCGGGGACCGATTGGCACGTGCCGGGCTTCCTGGTCTGGGGCGCGCTGATCTATTCGGCCCTCGTCACCTGGATCACCCATCGCATCGGCCGGGCGCTGGTCGGGCTCAATTTCGAGCAGCAGCGCCGCGAGGCGGATTTCCGCTTCTCGCTGGCTCGCCTGCGCGAGTACGGCGAGCAGGTGGCGCTGCTGGGCGGCGCCCGGGCCGAGAGGGTCTCGCTCGGTGACCGCTTCGGCGCGCTGATCCAGAACTTCTACGCCATCGTCGACCGCCGCAAGAAGCTCGCCGCCTTCACGGTCAGCTACCAGCAGGTCAACGTGGTGATCCCCTACATCCTGGTCGCGCCCTACTACTTCACCGGCCAGATCCCGCTCGGGGTGATGACGCAGACTGCCGGCGCGTTCTCGCGGGTGGAGAGCACGATGTCGTTCTTCATCACGTTCTACGTGACGCTGGCCGACTACAAGGCGCAGGTCGACCGGCTCACCACCTTCGACGCCGCGATGAACCGGGCCGACGCGATGGCGGCATCGAGCGCGCTGGCGGTCGTGCCGGCGGCGGGGGGCGGCCTGCACCTCAAGGGTCTCGCCCTCGACCTGCCGGACGGACGGCGCATCGCCGAGGCGCCCGCCCTCTCCTTCCGCCCCGGCGAGACGACGCTGCTCACCGGCCCCTCGGGCTCGGGCAAGTCGACGTTGTTCCGCGCCATCGCGGGCATCTGGCCCTTCGGCGAGGGCTCGGTCACGACGCCGGAGGGCGCGCGCCTGATGCTGCTGCCGCAGCGGCCCTACCTGCCGATGGGGACCTTGCGCGCCGCCGCCACCTACCCGGAGCCTGCCGGGCGCCACGACGACGCGGCGGTCCGGGCGGCCCTGGAGGCGGCGCGCCTCCCCCACCTCGCCTCCCGCCTCGACGAGGAGGCGCCCTGGGCCCAGGCCCTGTCCCTCGGCGAGCAGCAGCGCCTCGCCGTCGCCCGGGCGCTGCTCGCCAAGCCCGACTGGCTGTTCCTCGACGAGGCCACCGCCGCCCTCGACGAGCCGACCGAGGCCGCGCTCTACCGCATGCTGCGCCAGGAACTGCCGGACACGACGATCGTCTCGATCGGCCACCGCTCGACGCTGACCGCCTTCCACGACCGGCGGATCGACATGACCCGCCGCGAGGATGGCCGCTTCGTGCCGACGGACCTCGTCGCGACCGTGCCGGCGCAGTAGCCGCCCACCTCCGCGGGAGCGACGAAGCGCCTTGACGCGCTGCGTCGCCCCGCCTAGAAGCCGGCTCACAGGGCGCGTAGCTCAGCGGGAGAGCATTCGCTTCACACGCGAAGGGTCACAGGTTCAATCCCTGTCGCGCCCACCACCCTTTTTGAGAGTTGGACGGTTCGAGTTCGTGGCTTCCCGGCGCCACGCAGCCTCGATCGTCGAGAGGTTCGGTCCGCGATGCGGTGGCCCAAGCGCCCCGCATCACCCCCGCACGGGACCGATCATCGGGCGCGTAGCTCAGCGGGAGAGCATTCGCTTCACACGCGAAGGGTCACAGGTTCAATCCCTGTCGCGCCCACCACTCCTTTCTACCTCAGATCGTCTCTGCCCAAGATCGTCGGCTGTCGTCGGAGAGTGTCTGTCGCTCACGACGCATCTGGCACGTTCCGGGCCATCCCGGGGCTGCAAGAGCGGAGCCCGGGATGACCCTGAGGGTGTCAGTGCCGTCGCGTCGACGGTCAGGCCGCGCCCGGATCCAGCCGGCGCACCGCCTCGTAGAGCGCATCGAAGTGCTGGATCACCACGTCGGGCTCCAACTCCTCCACCGGCACGTCGGTATAGCCGAACGGCACGGCCACCACCGGAATGCCGGCTGCCTTGGCGGTGGCGACGTCGGTGCGGGAATCGCCCACCATCACGGCCCGGGCCGGATCGCCGCCGGCCCGCGCGATCGTCTCGGTGAGGTGGCGCGGATCGGGCTTGAAGTACGGGAAGGTGTCCCGCCCGCAGATCGCCGCGAAGCGGTCCTTCACCCCGAGCAGCTCGAGGAGCCGGACCGAGTGGTCCTCCGGCTTGTTGGTGCAGACTGCGAGCCGGTAGCCCGCCTCCTCCAGCCGGTCGAGGGCGCCGGCGACGCCGGGAAAGAGGTGCGACACGTCGCACAGGTGCTGGCCGTAATGGGCGAGGAAGACCCGGAAGAGCACGTCGAGCCGGGCCGGCGTCAGCTCGCGCCCGCCGGCCGAAAAGCCGCGCTGGATCAGCGCGCGGGCGCCCGCCCCGATCAGCTCCCGGGCCTGCGAGACCGCCACCGGGGGCAGGCCCTCCTGCTCCAGGATGACGTTGAGCGTGCCGATGAGGTCGCCCGCGGTCTCCGCGAGGGTGCCGTCGAGGTCGAACACGACGATGGGCGGCAGGGCATCCGCGGCGGGCGTGGGGGTGGGCATGGGCTCTCGCTGGCTCGCATGGGGGAAAGTGCCTCCCATACAGGGGGGGGCCGCGCCGGGCCAAGCGCGGAGCCGCGCCTCCGACAGCAAGCCCCGGACAAGCGGCGCTGAGCTATAACACCGGGCGATGGGCGATTCGGCCGCCGCGCCGACGGCGCGCGGACCGTCGTCGCGATGGTTTCGAGGAGCGGCGCGCCATGCGTGCGAGAGCGGGTGTTCGGGTCAAGGGGGCCGGGCTGGCGGCCGGTGTCGCGGCGGGCCTGCTGGTCTCCGGCGCGGTGCAGGCCGCGTCCTACGAGTTCGTGCCGGCCCCCCAGGCCGACCTCAACCGGGTCTACCGGGTCGACAAGGCGACCGGCGAGGTCATCTCCTGCCAGTACGGCCTGCAGGAGAACACCATCGGCACCACCCTGTGCTTCGGTCCCGGCGAGGGCGCCGGGCCGCAGGCCCCCTCCGAGTACAGCCTGGTGGCCTCCCGCCACCTGCGCGAGGCCGGCGTCTTCCGGGTCAACCAGCGCACCGGCGCGATGAGCATCTGCTACGTGCTCGACGAGGCCGTGGTCTGCACGCCGCAGGGCAATGCCGGCAGCGTGGGGCCGGCGCCGGCGGGCAAGCCCTAAAGCCGGCAAGCTTCGAGGCCCCGGGCGGACGATCCTCCGTCACCGGGCCTGCCACCGGCCTGCCGCGACGCGGCGGCGTCTCGGGCGAGGCCGGATGGCCGCTTCCGCCTCCCCCGGCCGCGTGCTACGGGGCCTCTCGATCTGCGGGGCCGGCCGCCAGGACGCCCCGCCTGTCCGCATGTCGCCCGGCTGCGGGTGGACGAGAGAGACGAGACACCATGCCGATGTCCCAGATCCGTACGTCCCGCGGAGGCCGGCGTTGAGCCCCGCCGAGCTCAAGCGCGCCGCCGCCGCCCAGGCGGTCGGGCTGGTCGAGGACGGCATGCGCCTCGGCCTCGGCACCGGCTCGACGGCCACCCTGTTCGTCGATCTCCTCGGTGAGAAGGTCCGGGCCGGGCTCAAGGTCGTCGGCGTGCCGACCTCCGAGGCGACGCGCCGGGCCGCCGAGGCGGCGGGCATCCCGCTCACCACCCTCGACGAGACGCCCGACCTCGATCTCACCATCGACGGCGCCGACGAGATCGACCCGCAGCTGCGCCTGATCAAGGGCGGCGGCGGCGCGCTCCTTCGCGAAAAGATCGTGGCGGCGGCGAGCCGGCGCATGGTGGTGATCGTCGACGGCGCCAAGCGGGTCGATACCCTGGGGCGCTTCCCCCTGCCGATCGAGGTGGTGCCCTTCGGCCTCGTCGCCACCACCCTGGCGGTCGCCGCGGCGATCCGGTCCGCCGGCTGCGCCGGGCCGCTCTCCGTGCGCAAGGGCGCCGACGGCGCGCCCTACCTGACCGATGGCGGCCATCTGATCCTCGATGCCGGCCTGACCCGCATCCCCGATCCGGAGGCGCTGGCCCGCGCCCTCGTGGCGGTGCCGGGCGTGGTCGAGCACGGCCTGTTCATCGGGCTCGCCACCGGCGCGATCGTGGCGGAGGCGGCGGACGGCCAGCCCCGCATCGTCACCCTCGGGGCGGCCTGACGCGCCGCCTGCTTGTCCTCGTCCCGCCCGCCCCGCGCGGGCGCCGCCTTCCGGAGCCAACCGAATGTTCCCGCGCCGTCCCCGTGCCCTCCTGGCGGGCCTCCTCGCCGCGTCCCTCTCCGGCCCGTTCCTCGGCGGCCCGGCCCTCGCCCAGCCGAAGCCCGCCGCCCCCGCGGCGCCGGCCGCGCCGCAGCAGGCCGCGATCACCCCGAGCCACCTCGCGCTCGCCAAGGAGGTGATGCTCTCCTCCGGCATCGCCCGCTCGTTCGACTCGATCCTTCCGGCCTTCGGAGAGCAGATCAAGCAGGCGGCGGTCACCCGGCCCGAGCTGACCAAGGACCTCAACGAGGTTCTCGAGAAGATGCAGCCCGAGCTCGAGCTGCAGAAGCAGCGGATCATCGACACCGCCTCGCGCATCTACGCCACCAAGCTCACCGAGGCGGAGCTGCGCGACATCGCTACCTTCTTCCGCTCGCCCTCGGGCAAGCGCTACGTCGAGACCCAGCCCCAGGTGCTCGACGACATGGTGCAGGCGATGCAGACCTGGACCCAGGAGGTCTCGGAATACATGATGGTCCGGGTCCGGGCCGAGATGGGCAAGCGCGGCCACCAGCTGCAGTGACCGCCCGCACGGCCGGAAAGCGGGCAGCCGGGCTCGATCGTCTCGGCGCGATCGTCATCGCCGCCCTGCCGGCCTGCATGGCGGTGGCGAACCGGTCGAGCCCGGTGGTGGTCGGCCTCGCCGGGCTCCTGCTGCTCGCAGGAAGCGCGGCGGCCGGTCGCCCGCTGCGGGCGCTCCTCGTCGCGCCGCTGGCGACCCCGGTCGGGATGGCCGCCCTCGCCTTCCTGGCCTGGTGCTCGTTGAGCCTCGCCTGGAGCCCGCTGCCGGGCCTGTCGCTCCGTACGCTCTCCGAGTTCCTGCCGGCCCTCGCCGGCGCCTATCTGGTGGCGCGCCTCGCGCCGCCGCACCTGGCTTCCGTCGCCGGGCCGGCGGCGTGGATGCTGGTCGCGACCTGCGCCTACGTGGTGGCGGACCTCGCCTCCGGCCTCGTGATCCGCGAGGCCTTGGGGCAGCGCGTCGCCGCCTTCGCGTTCAACCGGCCGCTCCTCGTCATGATGCTGCTGGCCTTTCCCCTGGCGGCTTTCCTCGCGGCGAGCGGCCGGCGCGGCCTGGCGGCGCTCGTGGCGGCCTGCCTCGCGGTGGCGGCCTGGCGCTCGGTCAGCGGCGCGACGGTGCTGGGCCTCGCCACCGGCGCCCTCACCGTCTGCGCGTTGCGCTGGCTGCCGGCCCGGGCCGGGCTCGGGCTCACGGGGGCCGCCCTCCTCGGGGCCCTGGTCCTCGCGCCGGTCGAGGGCGATCTCCTGGCCCGGACCATGCCCGACGCCCTCCACCAGCGGCTCGCCGGCAGCTCCACCCGGGCCCGGGTCGCCATCGCCCGCAGCTTCGGCGCGGCGGTCGCCGCCGATCCCTGGCGCGGGGCCGGCTACGGCACCTCCGGGCGGTTCCAGGACGCACCGGTGGCCGAGCGCATCGAGCCCGAGATGCGCTTCATGCTGGCGGTCGGGCACCCGCATAACAGCTTCCTGCAGGTCTGGGCCGAGCTCGGGATCGTCGGCGCGACGCTCGCGGCCCTCGTCCTGGTCCTGACCCTGCGGACGCTCCTGGCCTGGAAGGCGGTGGCGCGCAGCGCGGCCCTGGCGCTCCTGGCGGCGGCCGGCATCGTCGCCTTCGTCGAGCACGGCGCCTGGCAGGCCTGGTGGACCGCCGGCCTCGGCGCGGCCATCGCCTGGCTGCGCGCCCTGCATTATCAATCGGAAGCCCCAAAGGACGAGCGGTGATTGCCATGACCGGGACCCAGCACGAGGCCTTCGACGTCGACCTGTTCGTGATCGGCGGCGGCTCCGGCGGGGTGCGGGCGGCGCGCATCGCCGCCGGCTACGGCGCCAAGGTGCAGCTCGCCGAGGAGTACCGGGTCGGCGGCACCTGCGTGATCCGCGGCTGCGTGCCCAAGAAGCTGATGGTCTATGCCGGCCGCTTTGCCGACGAGTTCGAGGACGCGGCCGGCTTCGGCTGGGAGGTCGGCACGCCGCGCTTCGACTGGGCGACCCTGAAGGCCCGGCGCGATGCCGAGGTGACGCGGCTGGAGGGCATCTACGCCACCAACCTGATGCGGGCCGGCGTCGAGGTGGTGGCCGACCGGGCGGTGATCGAGGACCCGCACACGGTGCGCCTGGTCCGCGCCGGCACGCGGGTGCGCGCCCGCCACATCCTGATCGCGGTCGGTGCCCATCCGGTCAAGGAGCCGCTGATCCCCGGCGCCGAACTCGCCATCACGTCGAACGAGGTGTTCGAGCTTGAGACCCAGCCGGAGCGGATCCTGGTTGTCGGCGGCGGCTACATCGCGGTCGAGTTCGCAGGTGTCTTCGCCTCCCTCGGCACCCGCACCACCCTGCTCCATCGCGGCGACCGGCTGCTGCGGGGCTTCGACGGCGAGATTCGCCAGGCCCTCGGCGAGGCCTACGCCAAGCGCATGGACCTCCGCCTGAACACGACGGTCCACCGCCTCGACCGGCGCGACGGCGCGATTTGCGCCACGCTGCACGACGGCAGCGAGATCCTGGTCGATCAGGTGCTGGTGGCGACCGGCCGGCGCCCCAACGTCGCCGGCCTCGGGCTGGAGAATGCGGGCATCACCCTCGACGCCGCCGGGGCGATTCCCGTCGACCGCTTCTCGCAGACCGCCGCGCCCTCGATCTACGCCGTCGGCGACGTCACCAACCGCGCCGCCCTCACCCCGATCGCGATCCGCGAGGGTCACGCCTTCGCCGACACGGTGTTCGGCCAGAAACCCTGGGCGGTGGACCACGACCTGATCCCGACCGCGGTGTTCTCGACGCCGGAGATCGGCGTCGTCGGCCATGGCGAAGAGGTGGCGCGGCGCCTCTGCGGCGAGATCGACGTCTACGAAGCCCGGTTCCGGCCGATGAAGGCGACCCTGTCGGGCCGCGACGAGCGGATCCTGATGAAGATCATCGTCGAGAAGGCGACCGACAAGGTGGTCGGCGTCCACGTGCTGGGCCACGATGCCGGCGAGATCATCCAGGCTGTCGGCATCGCGGTGACGATGGGGGCCAAGAAGGCCGATTTCGACCGCACCATCGCGGTCCACCCGACGGCCGGCGAGGAACTGGTGACGATGCGCACGCCCTCGGTGGTCAAGCAGCCGGTGGCGGTGGGGTGAGGCGGCGGGCGGGCGCTGCGGTGACGCGATGAAGGATCGGTCGGCGTCGGAACGGAATCTGGCCCAAATCTCTGGTCGAGACAGGTCGCGCTCCTAACGGCAGGCGTCGGCGTAGCGCCGCGGCGTCGTCCCGAAGGCCTTTTTGAAATGGCAGGTGAAATGGCTCTGGTCGTAAAATCCGGCATTCGCGGCCGCCAGCGCCGGTGATGTCCCTCTCGCCAACATGATCCGAGCCGCTTCGAGACGTCGGTGCACGACGTATTGATGGACGGTCATGTTGGTGTGGGCCTTGAACAGACGCATGAAGTGAAACGCACTCAAGCCGGCTTCCGCGGCGATGTCGTCGATCGTGAGCCGGCGGTCCAGATTGCTCATGATGTAATCGAGGCCACGCTGAATCGGAGCCTTTGACATCCGTCTGGGCGATGTCGGGCGCGAGCGCTGCCCGTAGCGGCGGACGAGCATCGCGAATGCCTGGTAGATCGCTTCCTGTCGGCGTGCGATGTCATCCGAACGGTACGCGGTGTCCGCGGCGGCCAGAAGCTTGTTCGACAGCTCCTTGTCCTCAATCAGACACGTCGTCCCGAAATCGAGCGACCCTCGGGAACATGCGAAAAGCTCATCCGACATTCGCTCGATGGTTGCGACACTCGGATAGAACGCCGAGTAATTCCAGCCCTCATGCCTCGCGGCGCTTTCCCCGGCATGCACTTCGCCGGGTGGGATGATCATAACCGTGCCCGGCAAGGCGATGCCGTGCGTTCCGCCGATGCAATGCTTCTGAGCGCCGGCACGGAAGGCCGCGACGACGAAGAAGTCATGGGCGTGCGCGTCATAGCGGTAAGTCCGACACTCTGCCCTTAGAATGTCCATCCCGCCCAGAACGTGGCTGTCATGCCAGAGCTCAATGACGTCGCCCATGCCTGCATCCTCCCGAGCGCTACGTGAACCATCGGATATGCGGTTGCGAGTTTCTTAAGGTCGCGACACCGCCGAGTCGACAGCAGGAATCTCCCAAGCGCAGCTTCTTCCTATAGACGCTCACGACCGCTGGATAACCCTTGCGGCCGGACGCAAGGAACCGTGGGAGAAAGGACTGCAATGGCGAGAGGGCTCATTTCTTGCACAGAATCTGCATACGACGCGGAAGCAGACCGCGAATCGATCCAAGTTTATTTTGGAAAATGAGCCGTGCTCGCCTCAGGTACATCTTGCTTCGGCATCGATGATCGCGATCGATACTGCATTATCGATCCGGCTCTGCAGCAGAAAGTTGACGGAAGAGAACATCTCCAAAAATTTCTATCAAAAATGACTCGTTCAGCGTTCCGATTGCAGCTTACGTCATATCTGCGAGGACGAAATGAGGCACATTGCAGCAACCCAGTTCAAGGAAGGCGTCATCGCCTGCCTGCCGACGGTCTTCGGGTATTGGAGCATCGGGTTTGCAGCCGGCAGCGTCGGATCTCTGTCGGGATACTCGATCATAGAGATCTCCATGCTCGCAGGACTGCTCTATGCGGGGTCCGCTCAGTTCCTGTTCTACGGAATGGCGGCGGCAGGCGCCGCCCCGCTCGCGATCGCTGCGGCGATCTTCCTCGTGAATGTCAGATATCTTTTGATGAGCTCTGCCTTGTCCCCCTTCTTCTACGGCCAGACATGGCTACAGAAACTTCTAGGCGGCGCGCTTCTCACCGATGAGACCTTCGGAGTCGCCTCCCAATATAGCAACAAGCACGACGCTCTCCCATTCTGGTGGCTTTTTGGCTTGAATTCGATGGCTTACTTGAATTGGATCGTTGCCAACGTCCTCGGCGCAACTCTGGCAGGAAGCATCCCGTCCAGCATTGCGGACGGATTGTCTTTCAGTCTAACAGCAATGTTCATCGGCACCCTTCTTCTGGCAAATTTTTCCAGCAAGAATAGAGTTAATGATTTATTCTGCATAATATTATCCGCCGCAATTTACGCTGCATTGTTGGGCAAAGTGGTTCCCAACATTGCCGTTCTTCTCGCGACGGTGGCTGGGGCGACAGCAGCGGTCGGCGTTGCGCTGTTCAGCCGGAAACGGGAGGTTTCATGCAGAATTCCGTAATCAGCGCCGTAGCCCTCGGTGCCGCAATTACCGTCTGCGCGCGTGCGTTGCCGATCGTCTTGTTATCGCAGATCAGGCTTCCCAAAATGGCGATGCTGTGGCTGAGCTTCGTGCCATCGTCCATCATGGCGTCGATCGTCGCGGCAGAACTCACCTCCGATCCGAGGATGACGGAAGCTGGCTGGAGCATCTCCGCACTCGCGGCAGCGGCGGCTCTGCTCGTGGGCATCCTCAGTCGCAGCCTGTTCTTCACCGTCTTCTCGGGAATGTCCACCTTCGTGCTTCTCAAGATGTTCCTTCCATAAATTCAAAGATCGGAATCTCAAGAAATGAATGTCATCGGTGACACAAATAATCCTTTCTCGGAGCGGGTGTATTGGACCGATCCATACTGCAAGGAGGGAGCCGCTCGCGTCGTGAGACATGTCGGACCAGATGGGATCGTCCTGGACAGGACCATCCAATATCCGGAGGGAGGCGGACAACCGGGCGACACTGGCATCTTGCGGTTCGATCAGACAGAATCGGCTGTCGTCGCGACGGAGGAGGCTCCAAGCGGAGACGTCGTGCTCCGTCTGGAGAGTACCGCCACGCGACCTTCCGTCGGCACGCTCGCCGAGCAGGGGA
The DNA here is from genome assembly GCF_001043955.1 of Methylobacterium tarhaniae. Lineage (GTDB taxonomy): Bacteria > Pseudomonadota > Alphaproteobacteria > Rhizobiales > Beijerinckiaceae > Methylobacterium > Methylobacterium tarhaniae. The sequence continues at coordinate 24,634 of NZ_LABZ01000178.1, forward strand.
TCGACTGGGAGAGACGCTATCGGCACATGCGGGTCCATACGGCGCTTCACCTGCTGACGGTCGTTCTTCCGTTCCCCGTCATCGGTGGCCAGGTCTCGGCCGAGAAGGGGCGGCTGGACTTCAGGATGCCCGCGCCGCCGGCCAGTCGGGAGGAACTTGAGGAGCGCCTGAACGCGATGGTGGCCCGGGATGCGATCATCGCGACCGAATGGATCCCTGCGGAGGTCGTCGATGCCAATCCCGGCCTCGTGAAGACGCAGATGGTCCAGCCACCGGCGATGGCCGGCCGGGTGCGCCTCGTCCGGATCGGTTCGGGAGAGACCCTGATCGATCTTCAACCCTGCGGCGGCACCCATGTCGCTCGCACGGGCGAAATCGGCGCCATCCGTCTCGGAAAGATCGAGAACAAGGGCGCCGGAAGTCGTCGCGTGACGATCATGGTCGAAGCCCGGACGGGATGACGCGAGCGGCCCATCGGTCCGTCAGAGGCGGTCGGCCAGGCGTTCGCCCCGGGCCTGGGCGGCAAGCCCCGCTCGCCCCCCCTCGCCCTGCGGCCCAAACCCCCCTATAAGCCCGGCTTCCGCAACCGACCTGACCGGTTATCGAAGAGGTGCGGTAGGAGAGGACGATGAGCGAGCGTTGGACCCCCACGAGCTGGCGGCAGCTGCCGATTCAGCAGGTCCCGGATTATCCGGATTCCGCTTCCCTTGCGGCGGTGGAGCGGCAGCTCGCGAGCTTTCCTCCGCTGGTCTTTGCCGGTGAGGCGCGCAAGCTGAAGCAGAACCTCGCCAAGGTCGCGGCCGGCGAGGCGTTCCTGCTTCAGGGCGGCGATTGTGCCGAGAGCTTCGACGAGCATTCCGCCGACAACATTCGCGATTTCTTCCGCGTCTTCCTGCAGATGGCGCTGGTGCTGACCTTCGCGGGCGGCTCGCCGGTGGTGAAGATCGGCCGCATCGCCGGGCAGTTCGCCAAGCCGCGCTCCTCGCCGACCGAGACCGTCGACGGCGTCTCGCTGCCGAGCTACCGGGGTGACATCGTCAACGGCATCGGCTTCACGGAAGCCGAGCGGGTTCCCGATCCGCGCCGGCAGGTCGAGGCGTACCGGCAATCGGCCGCGACGCTGAACCTCCTGCGCGCCTTCGCGACCGGCGGCTACGCCAATCTCGAGAACGCGCATCGCTGGATGCTCGGCTTCGTCAAGGACTCGCCCCAGTCCTCGGCCTATGCCGACCTGGCCCAGCGGATGACCGAGACCCTCGACTTCATGCGGGCGATCGGCATCAACCCGGAGACGCACCAGGAGGTGCGCCAGACCGATTTCTACACCAGCCACGAGGCCCTGCTGCTCGGCTACGAAGAGGCGCTGACCCGGGTCGATTCGACCAGCGGCGACTGGTACGCCACCTCGGGCCACATGCTGTGGATCGGCGACCGCACCCGCCAGGCCGACCACGCCCATATCGAGTTCGCCCGGGGCATCAAGAACCCGATCGGCCTCAAATGCGGCCCGTCGCTGAAGGCCGACGACCTGATCCGGCTCGTCGACCTGCTCAACCCGGGCAATGAGGCCGGCCGCCTGACCCTGATCTGCCGCTTCGGCGCCGACAAGGTCGGCGACCACCTCCCCGCCCTGGTCCGGGCGGTGGAACGCGAGGGCCGCAAGGTCGTGTGGTCCTGCGACCCGATGCACGGCAACACCGTGACGGCGAGCGGCTACAAGACCCGGCCGTTCGAGCGGGTGATGAAGGAGATCCAGGGCTTCTTCGACATCCACCAGGCGGAAGGGACGCATGCCGGCGGCATCCACCTCGAGATGACCGGCAAGAACGTCACCGAGTGCACCGGCGGCGCCCGGGCGCTGACGGCGGACGATCTGCGCGACCGCTACCACACCTATTGCGACCCGCGCCTCAACGCCGAGCAGGCGCTGGAAGTGGCCTTCCTGACCGCCGATCTCGTCAAGCGCGAGCGCCGGCAGCACGAGCATCCCCGGATCGAGGCGGCCGAGTAGGCTCATCCCCGCATCGGGTCATGACGAGGCCCGGGACAGGTGCCGCTCTCGCGCGGTGCCCGTCCCGGGCCTTTTTCATGTCGGGAGCAGATCCCGGGCCGTTCTTGGCAGATGAAGGAGCGATCGCACCCCCGCGTGCCGGCCGCATCGCTCCGAAGGTTCCACCAACCGCCGGGGGAGACCGATGCCCTCGGCGGCGCATCTCCCGGATCCGGGCCGAGATAGCCGACGAAGAGGCTTGCGCCCGGGCCGGACCGTCGCTATACCGCCGCCATCCCGCCGGGCCAGCTCCCATCGTCTAGCGGTCTAGGACGTCGCCCTCTCACGGCGAAAACAGGGGTTCGAGTCCCCTTGGGAGCGCCACCGGCCGGATCATCCCGACATCGCTGATTGTCATGATCGCGCCGCGCGCTGCATGGCGTATGTGCGCGCGTCTGCCGCGATCCGGCGACCCTCCACGAAAGCGGTAGCGGGCCTCGCCCATCCCCACCCAAGGGATGCGTGCTCCAGCATCGTCCCTGCTGTTCTCATGTCTATCGGCCTGCTAAGCATCGGCCATACCAATAACCGATGAAGACGAGAGACGTGATGCGGCGGACGATCATGCGCCTGCTGGGAGCGGCGGTAGTGTGCCTGATGTGTGCGGCGACGGCCGGTCTCTTGTTTGATCATCTATCACCACGTGTCCTGGCATTGATGCCGATCGACGGCGCTGCCGAAGTCTATCCCGGGTTGCCGATTGCGATCGAATTCTCACGCCCGATGGCACCGGAGACGATCGGCCCTGCCGCCCTGTCCTTGCACGAGGACGGAGGTGCGGCCGTGCCGGTCGCGGTCGCGCTCGATGCCGGCCATCGGGTCGCCCGGCTGACGCCGCAGGGGCCGCTCAAGCCGGGTGCATCCTACCGGATCGCGGTCGGGACCGGGATCCGTCCGGCCGGCGCCCTCGGCCTTCCCCTGCGGGCGCCCGCGGAGGGACGCTTCACCGTGGCGACGGCGCCGAAGCTGCCGGCGTCGTCCGGCGCGCCGGTCCTGGTCGCGGTCGGCGACAGGAATCCCCTCGGGCCCTACTACGCCGAGATCCTGCGGGCGGAGGGGCTGAACCTCTTCTCGGTGGTCGCCCTGGAGGACCTCACGCCCGAGCGCCTCGCCCGCGCCGCCCTGGTGCTGGTGACCGAATCGCCGGGCCAGGCCCTGGCCGAGCGGCTCTCCGCCTGGGTGCAGGAGGGCGGCAACCTGATCGCGTTCCGGCCGGAGGGTGCCTGGCTGCCGCTGTTCGGCCTCGCCCCGGCGGGGAAGGCCGCGGCCGAGCCCGTCGCCGACCGTTACCTGCAGGTCGACGCGGAGGCGCCGGCCGCCCGCGGCATCGTCCGTCAGGCGATGCAGTTCCACGGGGCCGCCAGCCGCTACGCCCTGGAGGACGCGACAATCCTCGCCCGTCTCTCGACCGGGACCGAAACCCTGCCCTGGCCGGCGGTGTCGGTGCGCCGGGCCGGCCAGGGCCAGGCGGCGGCCTTCGCCTTCGACCTCGCCACCTCGGTGGTGCGTCTGCGCCAGGGCAACCCGGCCTTCGCCGGGCAGGAGCGGGACGGCCTGCCGCCCCGGCGGCCGAACGACCTCTTCTTCCCCGACTATCTCGATCTCTCGCGGGTTGCGATCCCGCAGGCCGACGAACAGCAGCGGCTCCTCGCCAACCTGATCGTGACGATGAGCGCCGAGCGCCTGCCGCTGCCGCGGGTCTGGTACCTGCCGGACGAGCGCCGCGCCGCGCTCATCATGGCGGGTGACGACCACGCCACCCGCCACGGCACCCTCGACGCCTACAAGCGCCTCGTCGCCGAGAGCCCGCTCGATTGCCGGCCCGAGGCCTGGGACTGCGCCCGGGCGACCTCCTACGTCACGCCGGATACGCGCCTCGCGGTCGAGCAGGCGCAGGCCTACGCGGCCCTCGGCTTCGAGACGGCGATCCACGTCGATACCGGCTGTCGCGACGTCGATGCCGCCGCCCTGGGCCTGGCGCTGAGCCGTCAGGCCGGCGGCATCGGGCGGCAGCTCGGCCTGCCGGCCCAGACGACGCACCGCCTGCACTGCGTCGCCTGGAACGGCTGGGCCGACACCGCCAAGATCGAGCGCGCCGTGGGGATTCGCCTCGACCTCGGCTACTATTACTGGCCCGGCTCGTGGATCCGCCGGCGGCCGGGCTTCATGAACGGCTCCGGCTTTCCGATGCGCTTCGCCGACCTCGACGGCCGCATCCTCGACATCTACCAGGCCGCCAGCCACCTCGTGAACGAGAACGGCGTCGATCAGGCGCGCGGCATCGCCGCCATGCTCGACCGGGCCCTCGGCCCCGAGCAGTTCTTCGGCGCCTTCGGCACCCATTACGATTACACCGACGGCTATTTCGACCGCCTGGTCACCGCCGCCCGCGAGCGGGGCGTCGCGATGATCTCCTCGGCCCAGATGCTGCGCTGGCTCGACCGCCGGGAGGCGACCCGGTTCGAGGCCCTGGCCTGGAACGGGCACGACCTGACCTTTCGGGCCCGCCTGGAGGACGGGCCGGAGCGGGTGACCGGGATGCTGCCGGTCTCGGCCCTGTCCCACCGCCTCGCGGCGATCACCCGCGGCGGCCAGCGGGTGCCGTTCCGGATCGAGACCATCAAGGGTCTCGACTACGCCCTGTTCGAGCTGGAAGCGGGCAGCTACGCCGTGCTCTACGACGAGAAGACCTCGGCGATGCCGCTCCCGGCCCGGCTGCGCTGACGACGTGCGGCGCCCTGCGTCACCGGGAGGCGTGCACGATCCCGGGAGCCCGGGCGTTGGGCCGGGCACGCGTCCTCGCATCCCGCGGGGCCCGCCCTGGCCCGAGACCCGACCCGATGGCTGCCGAGACCCACGCCCTCTCCGACCGCGCCCTGTCGATCTTCGCCTTCGCGGCCTATCACCACCTGATCAGCGGACAACCGATCAGCTCCGTGGTGCGGCGGGACGGCAGCGGCCATCGCGCCGATCCGGACGGGGTGGCGGAGGTGGAGGCGCGCGGCCTCGCCACCTTGAGCGACGACGAGATCACCTTCACCGCGCCCGGCATCGCCTTCGTCGAGGCGGTGGTGGCGGCGATCCGTCAGGCGAGCGGGCGTTGAAGGCCCGCGGCCCGCTTGACGGCCCACGCGCCGCGATGGGAAGCCCTGCCGGGCGGCTGCAGGGCCGCCTCGGAGGATTCTCGCCTTGGACGCGCCCGGCCTCGCCGGCCTGATCGACCACACGCTCCTGCGCGCCGACGCGACCGCGGCCGAGGTGCGGCGCCTGTGCGAGGAGGCGTCGGCGCACCGCTTCAAGGCGGTCTGCGTCAACCCGGTCCATATCGGGCTGGTGGCGGAGATCCTGGCGGGTGGCGACGTCGCCCCCTGCTCGGTCGTCGGTTTCCCGCTCGGGGCCGTCCCGCCGGAGGACAAGGCCGTGGAGGCCGCCGGCGCGGTGCGCCGCGGCGCCGCCGAGATCGACATGGTGATCGCGCTGGGCGCCCTGAAGGACGGGGATCGCGCCGCTGTCCGGGCCGACATCGCGGCGGTCCGGGCGGCCTGCCGGGGGCGGATCCTGAAGGTCATCATCGAGACCTGCCTGCTCGACGAGGCGCAGAAGCGGCTCGCCTGCACCCTGGCGGTCGAGGCGGGAGCCGATTTCGTCAAGACCTCGACGGGCTTCTCGACCGGCGGCGCCACGGTGGCGGACGTCGCCCTGATGCGGGCGACCGTGGGCGACGCGGTCGGGGTCAAGGCGTCGGGCGGCGTGCGCAGCCTGGAGGCCGCCCGCGCCCTGATCGCTGCGGGTGCGAACCGGCTCGGGACGAGTTCGGGCGTGGCACTGGTGACCGCGGGGGTGGCGGGCGGGTCGTACTAAGCAGATTTCGCAACAATGGTCGCCGGTTTTGCGACAAAAATCTGCGACCGAACAAGAACCTGAGCGGACGAAGCGTTGGCTTGCCGACGCAAGTCCGCTTAGGCTGCGCTCATCCGAATCCGGACACCCGACGATGCGTCTCCCCCTCGCTTCCCTGCTGCTCCTCGGCGCGCTCGCCGCCCCGGCCCTCGCCCAGACGACCGCCCCGGCCCCGAACCCGTTCGGCCCCGGCGCGGCGAAGCCGACCCAGGCGCCGCCGCCGAACCCGCCCGCCATCCCGGCCAAGCCCGCGGCCCCGGCGCCGACCACCCAGGCGCCCGCCCCGCGCGCGCCGGCCGCCGGCGCGATCTATCCCACCGCCATCGCGCCGAAATACGCCAAGGAGCCGGCCGGCAGCGCCCGCCAGCATACCTGCCTCGACCAGTACAACGCCAACAAGGCGGCCGGCGGCGCCGGCAATGGCGGCCTGAACTGGATCGAGAAGGGCGGCGGCTACTATTCGGAGTGCAACAAGCGGCTGAAGGGCTGAGACCGCGCGGTGGAGCCGGAGGCTCCACATGCTCGAGCGGAGCCGATTTCCCGCGGGGAGGCGTCAGCCTCCCCCTCACGCCCGCGCCGGGCCGAGGGCCGGCCGCGCCGTCAGGGCGAGCGCCGTGCCCAGGCCGGCCGCGGCCAGCAGCCCCAGCACCAGCCAGGCCGGCCAGGCGGCCCCCGCCCCCTCGGCGAGCGCCGCCTGGTAGGCCTCGATCGCCCAGGCATTGGGGGTGAGCCAGCCGAGGCTCTGGAGCCAGGGCGGCATCAGGAAGCGCGGCACCATGCTGCCGCCGACCGCCGAGAGCAGCAGCACCCCGAAGGTCGAGACGAGGTGGGCCTGCTGGCGCGTCCGCGCCGCCGCGCAGGCGGCGAGGCCCAATCCCGCCGCCATGGCGGCGACCAGCACCCCGGTCACGAGCCAGGCCGCGGCATGCGGCCCGACCGAGACGCCGTAGAGGAGCGCCGCCGCGCCGAAGATCAGCGCGCCCTGCGCGGTGCCCTGGAGCACCAGGAACAGGAACTTGCCGAGCACCACCACCGGCAGGCCGCCGGGGGCGGCGGCGAGGCGGTCGGCGATGCCGGACTGGCGCTCCTCGACCAGGGAGAGGGCGCCCTGCATGGCGGCGAAGAGCAGGAACACCGCGGCGATCGCCCCGGCATAATAGGCGACCCGGGCGTTGCCGCCAGTCTGACCATCCCTGCCTTCCGGCGTCGAGGTCCGGGCGATCAGGGCGGCGAAGGAGAAGGCCTCGCGCTTCTCGCGGCTCTCCGCGAAGGCACGATCGAGGAAGGCGCGCTCGTCCGGCCCGATCTTGCCGGTGCGCTCGACATCGGCGACGACCCGCGACAGGACCACGTCGGGCAGGGCCTCGTTGAGCACCCGTTGCACCTGGCCGAGCGCGATCGGGGTGGCCAGCGCCCGGGCCGGGCTCTCGACGACGAGGATCGGCGCGTCGCCGGCGCCGCTCCCGGCCGCGAGGTCGCCGCGCAGCACCAGGGCGACATCGACCTCGCCCCGGCGCACCGCAGCCGCGGGATCGCCGTGCAGGAGCACCGTGCGCAGGGCCGGATCGGCCTCGAGAGCGGTCACGAGGCGCGCGGTCGTGGCGGTGCGGGCCTGGTCGAGGAGCCCGACCTGGATGCGGATCCGCTCGCCGACGGCGCCGGAGAAGATCGCCGCGAAGACGCAGAAGATCACCGTCGGCAGCACGAAGGCCATCACCAGGGCGGCGCGGTCACGCCACAGGGTGAGCAGCATCACCCGGAACGAAGCGACGATCATGCGGGGACCTCCGCGGCGGCGCGGACGGGACGTTCGGGAGGGTTCTCCGCCGTCACGTCGCGGTAGAGGACGTCGAGGCCCGGCTCGCGCACCCGGATCTCCCGCACCGGCACGCCATGGCGGCGCAGATGCGCGAGGAGCGCCGCGCCGTCGCGCCCGCCTGCCACCGCGTCGCCGGCCCGCCAGCTCGCCTGCCAGGTCAGGGGCGAGGCCGGGTGGAAGCCCGCCTGGCGCAAGGCGGCCGCGGCGGGCGGGCCGGCGGCCTCGGCGAGCGCCACCTCGTGCTCGGGGGGGCCGGCGCGCAGGCCGGCGAGCAGGGCGGCGAGGCGCCCGTCGAGGCGCAGCGACCCGCCCTGCAGCACCAGGACCCGATCGGCCAGGCGCTCGGCCTCGGCGAAATCGTGGGTGGCGATCAGGACCGCCGCCCCGGATTCGGGCAGCCGTTCGAGCACGGCGTGGATCGCCGCCCGGGCGGCCTGGTCGACGCCCTGCGTCGGCTCGTCGAGGAGGACGAGGGCGGGCTCGCAGAGGAGGGCCACCGCGATGTTGGCCCGGCGCTGGTAGCCGCCGGAGAGCACGCCGACGAGGCGGGACGCGACGTCGTCGAGGCCCCCCCGCGCCAGGGCCCGGACCACCGCCGGCTCCCGCGCCGCCCGGGGCAGGCCGGCCAGGCGCGCGAACACTTCGAGGTTCTCCCGCACGGTCAGGCGCGGGTAGAGGGCGATCTCCTGCGGCACCCAGGCGATGGCGCGCCGCACGCCCGGCTCGCGCCCCGGATCGCCCCCCGCCACGCGCACGCGGCCGCGGCTCGGGACGAGGCGGCCGGCCAGGAGCCGCATCAGCGAGGTCTTGCCCGCGCCGTTGGGGCCGAGCAGAGCCGCGGTCTCGCCCCGCGCCAGAGCCAGGTCGATCCCGTCGAGGACCCGCTGGTTCCGGTACGAGAAGGCGAGATCGCGGACTTCCGCTGCGGGATCGGGCATCATTCCGTCACCACAGCAGAGGTTTGCGGCATTCCGAGGGATGGCCACCGCCGGGATGCGCTACCGGGCCGGCAGGGCGCGGGTGAGCCGCACCCGCAAGTTCGCGCCCGGCTCAAGCAGGCGGAAGGCGGCGGCGGAAAAATCCGGCCGGCCGCGGCGGCCGGCGCCGTTCGAGAAGCCGTAGGGCTCGGTCGGCAGGCCCAAGGAGGTGCGGCCGAGGCGCCCGTCGCCGTCGAGATCCTGGAACGCCGCCACCGCATAGGTGCCCGGCGGGACGTCGGAGAAGCCGAAGCGCAGGCTCGGGCCCGCGGCAGGCCCGCTCTGGCCGATGCGGCAGGCTTCCTCGGCGAGCGATCCGGTGCAGAGCGCGACGAAGACCCGGCCGGCCCCCGGCTCGACCCCGTCGACCTCGACCGAGAGGTCCGCCGCTTCGGCCGGAGCCGCCAGGATCGCGAGGGCGGCGGCGAGAAGGACGCGCCTCACGAGGCTTCCCCGAGGCTCGGCGCCGCGGCGAGCGGCATCCCCCGGGCGGGAGCCGGCTGCAGCGCCAGATCCTCGGCCATCAGCCGCGCGGTGATGCGGGCGCCCTCGTAGATCACCGGCAGGCCGGAGCCCGGATGGGTGCCGCCGCCGACGAGGTAGAGCCCGGGCCCGAACCGGTTGTGCGGCCGGAAGTAGAGCATCTGCCCGAGATCGTGGGAGAGGTTGAAGGTCGCGCCCTCGTGCACCGCGAACTCGTCGCGCCATTGGGTCGGGTCGACCACGCGCTCGTAGCGGATGCGCGATTCGATGTCGGTGAGACCGAGCTTCTCCAGGCGCTTGAGCACCAGCGCCCGGTAGGACGGGCCGACGCTCGCCCAGTCGATCCCGGCGCGCAGGTTCGGCACCGGCACCAGCACGTAGAGGCTGGTATGGCCCGGAGGCGCCATGCCGCCGTCGGTGTAGCCGGCATGCTGGACGTAGATCGAGGGCTGCATCGGCAGCACCCCGTCGGAGACCTCGCGGATGTTGCGGGCGTAATCCTCCGACAGGAGGATCGTGTGGTGGCCGAGGCTCTCCGGCATCCGTCCCTCGATGCCGAGATAGAGCATGTAGGTCGAGCAGGAGAGGCGGGCCTTCGCGACCTTGGCGTTCCGCCAGCGCGGCCGGCGCGCCTCGGGCACGATCTCGGGCACCACCTTGGCGAAGTCGCCGTTGATGACGACCGCATCGGCGGCGATCCGCTCGCCCCCGGCCTCGACCCCGACGGCGCGTTGGCCCTCGAACAGCACCCGGTCGACGGAGGTGCCGAGCTTGATCTCGACGCCGAGGCGGCGGGCGAGCCCGGCCATCGCCTCCGACACCGCGCCGCAGCCGCCCACCGGGTGATAGACCCCGTGCTCGTATTCGAGGAAGCTCAGGATGGTGAACAGGCTCGGGCACCGGAACGGCGACATCCCGAGGTATTTCGTCTGGAACGAGAAGGCGAGGCGGACCCGCGGATCCTTGAAGTAGCGCTTCAGATCGCGGTCGACGGTGGCGTGCGGACGCAGGAGCGGCAGGGCCGCCAGCATCGCCGGGGAGACGAAGCTGCGGATCGAGTCGCAGGCCTGCTGCAGCACCGGAATGAAGGCCGCGAGCTTGCGGCGGTTGTCGTCGAGGAAGCGGCGGACGTTTTTCGCGTCGTCGGGCGCGATGCGGGCGATCTCGGCCTCGAGCCGCGCCACGTCCGGCGTCGCCCGGACCTCGCCGCCGCCCTCGAAGACGAGGTGGTACTGGGGATCGAGCCGCTCGAGGGTGAGATGGTCCTCCAGCCGCTCGCCGCAGGATTCGAAGATGTCGGCCAGGATGCGGGGATAGAGGAAGAAGGTCGGCCCGATGTCGAACTTGTAGCCGCCCGGCGCGGTCACCGTGCGGGTGCGCCCGCCGACGCTCTCCTCCTTCTCGATCACCGTCACCTGCACGCCGTCGCGGGCGAGCATCAGCGCCACCGCGAGGCCGCCCGGCCCCGCACCGACCACCACCGCCCGCCGCCCCGACAGGGTGCGGTACCCATCCCGCGGCTGCAACAACGCCCCACCTCCTGCCAGACCCGACGGTGTCCCGTGCGTACGGCCTAGTTGTGGTGCGCGGCGGTGAGCCGGCAATGGCTGCGCATTGTCGCGGTGGGCCGGGATTGGATATTTTCCCTGTGGTGTGGCGGGCCGGTTCGCCGTGACGGCGGGCGGCCTCGAGAGGAGCCTCTTGCCGGATGATCGTGCCGGACGATGCAGTACCGGCCGCGCGGGGAGGGCCCTTCGCTCCCTAAGGGAAGCGAGATCAGGCCTCCGCCAGCCGTCCCCCGCCGAGCCGGTGCAGGGCCACCGCTCCCGCCACCGCGACGTTGAGCGAATCGACCCCCGGCGCCATCGGGATCGCCACCCGGCGGGCGCGGGCCATCAGCGCCTCGGGCAGGCCGGGGCCCTCGGTGCCGAGCAGCAGCAGCGCCCGGGGCAGGGGCGGCAGGGTCGTGATGGCCTCGCCCCGGGGCGAGAGGGCGAGGGGCGTGAGGGCCTGGCGCGTGCAGAGGTCGAGGAGCGCGTCGCCGGTGGGGAGACGGGCGAAGGGCACGGTCAGGCTCGTGCCGGCCGAGACCCGGATCGCCTTGCGGTAGAGCGGATCGCAGGTCTCCGCATCGAGGAGCACCGCGTCGGCCCCGAAGGCGGCGGCGTTGCGAAAGATCCCGCCGACATTGTCGTGGTTGGCCAGCCCCACGAGGCCGACGAGCAGGGCCGGGCCCGGAGGCACCAGGGCGTCCGGCGACGGCTCCGCGCCGCGCAGGCCCAAAGCCAGCACGCCGCGATGGATGGGAAAGCCCGCCACCGCCCCCATCACCGCCCTGGAGGCGAGGTAGACCGGCGCGTCGAGGCCGGCCAGAGCCGGCGCCAGCCCGGGCAGGCGCTCGGGCGAGAGCAGCACCGACTCGACCCGGAACCGGGCGCGGCCCGAGAGCAGCACCCGCAGCACCACCTCGCCCTCGGCGATGAAGCGCCCCTCGCGGCCGACGAGGTCGCGCTCGCGCATCCGCGTATAGGCATCGAGGCGCGGGTCGCCGGGATCGTCGATCGGGATGGGGGTCATCTCGGGCCCGGGATACCCTCGACCCGAGATCCCCTCAACCCGGAATTCCCTCACCCCAGGATTCCCTCAGCCCTTGCGGGCGGCGAGGGGATCGGATTCGGCCTTCGTCGGCACCTTCACCAGGGCCTCGCCGTCGAGCACCGTCTCGCCGTTGACGGAGCAGGTGCAGGTGAGGCGGGCGCGGCGGCGCTCCGGCACCAGCTCCGCCACCTCGACGGTGACGTCCACCGTGTCGCCGATGCGGACGGGGGCGCGGAAGTTGAGGCTCTGGCTGATATAGACCGCGCCCGGGCCGGGCAGGCGGGTGCCGAGCACCGCCGAGATCAGCCCGGCGGTGTAGAGGCCGTGGGCGATGCGGGTGCCGAACGGCGTGCGGGCGGCGAAGTGCTCCGAGAGGTGGATCGGGTTGCGGTCGCCGGTGATCTCCGCGAAGCCGACCACGTCGGAGGCCGCGATGGTCTTCGACAGCGTCTCGGACAGGCCGACGCTCAGGTCCTCGAAGTACAGCACGCGCAGTTCGGGCATCATCGGCGTCGCTCCCGCTCCATTGGGTGCCGCGGCCGCAGGGGACGGCCGGGCGCTCGCGGCTCGGCGCCCCGGCCGGGATCATCGGGGTCGCACGGGACGGGGGCGGAAATCCAGTGGCGAAAGGTCGGAGGCGGCGGACCGGCAGCGGGCCGCCGCGGGGGCGGGGGCCCCATCGGTCTTTCGCATCCCGCTTCTCCCGGCACTTGCCCTAACGAAACAAGGTCGTTCCCTGAACTTCGGAATCTCGGCTGCGTCGTGCTTCATTGCGTCAATGAAAAGACATTCCGTCGTCCCGGTCGATCAAGCATCGCCGCGACTTGATGCGCCGGAGGTCGCCCCCCGATTGCGAAGCGGAAGGCGATTAATCGAATCTTAGCGATAATAGGCGACAAGGGCCGCCTTCTCACCGATCGAGACCGGCGGTCCTTGCCATGCGCCTATCCCTGAAGAGCGGCCTGACCGGCCTGTTCGGGATCCTCCTCCTGCTGACCCTGGCCCAGGGCGGCGTTTCCCTGTGGAAGCTCGACGCGATCGAGACCCGCATCGCCAAGCTCGCCGACGACGCGGTGCCCTCGATCAACGAGGCGCACGCCATCAACGCCCTGGTGATGCGCGCCCGGCTATGGCAGTTCCGCTTCATCACGGCCGAGGACGAGGCCGAGAAGTCGCTCTCGGCGAAGAACTTCGCCGAGATGGACGGCGCGCTCGACGGGCGGATGGCGCATTACCGGACGCTGGTCAGCTCCGCCGCCGAGCGGGAGACCTTCGACGAGCTGACGGCGAAGCTCGCCGCGTTCCGGGCCGATTGGGCCCGCCTCAAGGGGCTCCCGAGCCAGGCCGAGGTCGATGCCTTCTTCCGCGGGCCGATGAACAAGACCTACCGGGCGACGATCGACATCGCGGCCAAGCTCGTCGGCCTCAACGCCGCCGCCGGCACGGCCGCGGGCGAGGCCGCCCGGGCCGAGCGGGTGGAGGCGACCCGCACCACCGTGGCGATGTTTTCCGTCTCGGTCCTCGTCACCCTCGCGGCGGTGATGTTCTGCCTGCTGCGCATCGTCCGGCCGCTCGGCCGCATGACCGACGCCATGCGCCGCCTCGCCGAGGGCGACGCCGAGACCGCGATCCCCGGCGCCGGGCGCCGGGACGAGCTCGGCGCCATGGCGGGGGCGCTCGCGGTGTTCCGCGACAACATGATCCGCACCCGCCGCCTGGAGGAGGAGACCGCGCTCGCGCGGGCCGGGGCCGAGGCCCAGCGCCGGCAGGCGACGCGCGAGATGGCGGACGCCTTCGAGCGGGCGGTCGGCGGCATCGTCGGCGCCGTCACCGCCGCCGCCACCGAGCTGCAGGCCACCGCCCAGACCATGACCGCCACCGCGCAGGAGACCGCCGGCCAGTCGAGTGGCGTCGCCGCGGCGGCGGCGCAAGCCGCCGCGAATGTCGGCACCGTGGCGGCGGCCACCGAGGAGCTCGGCGCCTCGGTCCAGGAGATCGGCCGCCAGGTCGACGGCTCGGCGCGGCTCGCCGGCGCCGCCGTCCGCGAGGCCGGCGAGAGCGCGACCCAGGTCCGGGCGCTGACCGAGGCGACGGCGCGGATCGGCGACGTGGTCGGGCTGATCTCGTCGATCGCCGCCCAGACCAACCTCTTGGCGCTCAACGCCACGATCGAGGCGGCCCGGGCCGGGGCGGCGGGTCGCGGCTTCGCGGTCGTCGCCGCCGAGGTCAAGGAACTGGCCGGCCAGACCGCCAAGGCTACCGAGGAGATCACCGGCCAGATCGCGGCGATCCAGGCCTCGACCGGCCAGGCGGTCGGCGCGATCGGCGCGATCACGGCCCGGATCGAGGAGATCTCCGGCGTCGCCACCTCGATCGCGGCGGCGGTGGAGGAGCAGGGTGCGGCGACCCAGGAGATCGTCCGCAACGTCTCGCAGGCGGCTCACGGCACCGGCGAGGTGACGACGACCATCGCCGGCGTCGCCCGGGCGGCGGACGAGACCGGTGCGGCGGCGAGCCAGGTGCTGGGCGCCGCGAGCGAGCTGTCGCGCCAGTCCGAGCACCTCTCGGCGGAGGTGGCGCGCTTCCTCGATACGGTGCGGGCGGCGTGAGCGTCATCCGCCGAAGCGGCCACGCTCCGGCGGATGAGACTTGGTGCACCTCACAAAATTCCCGCTGCGCTGATCGTGCAACCGGCGCAGCGTCGCGCGCTCGGAGACGAACTGGCCGGCATCGAGGTGCGGGAACAGCTTCAGGACGGCGCGGCCGTCCAGGTCGACGACGAGATTCGTCCCGGTGCGGAAGGGAATCGGCTCGCCCGCCGGAACGTTCGCCGCCCGCGCGATATCGCGGACGACAGGACGCCAGAGATCGGGCGTCGCGCGCCACCGCGCGAAGGCCTGACTGTCGGCGATGAAGGGACGGTCGCTCATTCTCGCGCCGAACTCGTTCTCGCCCCGAAGCCGTGGTGCCCCGCTCTCAGCCGGCTTGCGATGGCAGGCCAACGCGTCGCCCGCTGAGGGTATCGGTGTGTCGCGGATGGTTGTCGCAAAACCGGCAACCACTCTCGCGAAATCTGCTGATCCGAGGGCGGTACCCCACCCGCGCCGGCCCTCTGGCCCGACGCTTCCGATCGGGGCATAGACGCCGGGCTCGTCCTGCCGCGAGGTCCGCCCGTGACCGTCTCCGACACCGATCCTGCCCTGCGCGACACCGTGGGCTGCGTCGCCCTGCTCAATCTCGGCTATTTCGGGGTCGAGGCGGCGGTGGCGGTGGCGATCGGCTCCGTCGCCCTGGTGGCCGACAGCGTCGATTTCCTGGAGGATGCGGCCCTCAACCTCCTGATCGTCGCCGGCCTCGGCTGGCGGCCCGCCGCCCGGGCGCGGCTCGGCACGGTGATGGCCGGCATCCTGCTGCTGCCGGGGCTCGCGGCGCTCTGGACCGCCTGGCAGAAGATCGGCGCCTTCGCGGCCCCGGCGCCGGTGCCGCTGACCCTGACGGGCCTCGGCGCGCTCGCCGTCAACCTCGCCTGCGCCATGATGCTGGCCCGCCACCGCGAGGGGCGCGGCAGCCTGACCCGGGCGGCCTTCCTGTCGGCCCGCAACGACGCGGTCGCCAACGTCGCCATCGTGGCGGCCGGGCTCGTCACAGCCGCGACCGTGTCGCCCTGGCCCGACCTGGTGGTCGGGCTCGGCATCGCGGCGATGAACGCCGACGCGGCGCGCGACATCTGGCAGGCCGCCGCCGCCGAACGCCGGGCCGCCCGGGACGCTGCCTGACTCAAGAGGCCGACCCCGACGGTTCCTGCGCGCCCGGATCCGTCTCGCGCCCGATCAGCTCCCGCAGGGCGGCCCCGGTCGGGCCGGCGAGCACGTCGGCGAGGGTGAAGCGGTCGAGCTCGCGCACGAAGCTCCGCTCGGCCGCGTCGAGGGCGTGCTTCAGCAGGCACCGGCCGGCGAGCGGGCAGGGGCCGCGGGCGCATTCGACGAGGCAGCCGAGCCCCTCAAGTTCCGCCACCACGGCGCCGAGCCGCACCTCCGCCGGCGGGCGGGCCAGGCGCACGCCGCCGGCGCGGCCCTGCCGCGCCTCGATGTAGCCGGCGCCCGTGAGCCCGCGCGCCACCTTCTGGAGATGGTGCAGCGACACCCCGAAGGCGCGGGCGACCGCCGGCGTCGTCGTCCAGGCGCCGGGCTCCACCGCCCCGAGATAGAGCAGCAGGCGCAGCGACAGGTCGGTGTGGAGCGAGAGCCGCAGGGCGCTGTCCTTCTCTCCGCGACGCGCCGTCACGGCACGCTCCCGGGCCGAGCCGCGGCGCTCCCGGCGCACCAGCCTACAGCATGGTGGGTCGTGCGAGAAAGACATGCGCACGGTTGCATCGCCGCCGAACGGACGCGACCGGGGCGAATCGCCGGGCCTGGTGGCGCAGCGACGCCGCGAGCGCCAATAGACGCCGCCGCAATCTGGTAAATCTTATACTTGTTTGTGCCGATAGGGAAATTCGCAATCGATAAACATTTGCGAGAGCGGCAATGGCCATTGCATCCTAGTGAACCATCACGGCGGCCCCGATCGGCAGGGCTGATCGGTGGGTTCCGGGGCATCCGGTCCGGTGGCCTTCTCACACCATTGGGGCAACCCGTGCCGCACTACTTCTTCGACATCAACGACCACGACCTGTCGCACCGCGACGAGGAAGGCAGCGAGTGGCCGAACCGCGACGCCGCCCGGGCGCATGCCATGCGGATCCTGGCCGACATCGCCCGCGACGAGGCCCGCCGCCAGGACCGGCTTCACCTGTTCGTGACCATCCGCGACCAACACCGGACCGTCCTCGCCATCGCGTCCCTGGCCGTCGCCTGCACTTGGCTAGATTAGCTGGCTGGCTTAGCCCCGCCGGCCGGACCGGACTCCGCGGCCGGGCTCCGGCCGCGTCCCGCCCGATCGATCGGGGCCGAGGATGCGGCGCATACCGTCGCGCCCCGAAACCGCCCTCCCGACGAACCGTTACCCCCGCGCTTTAACCTGTGTTGGCAGCGAGGCGACGTGACGGACCGGCCGATCGAGGACTACGCCATCATCGGCGATACCTGCACGACGGCGCTCGTCGCCCGCGACGGATCGATCGACTGGCTGTGCTGGCCCTGCCACGACAGCCCGGCCGTGTTCCTGCGCCTCCTCGACGAGGACAAGGGCGGGGCCTGCGAGATCCTGCTCGAGGATGTGCGCGAGACGCACCGGCGCTACCGGCCCGGCACCACCATCCTGGAGACTACCTTCGTCACCGCGACCGGCCGCCTGACGCTCACCGACTTCATGCCGCTGCACCCGCTCGACGCGGTGCCCGACGAGGGCCCGGACGGCGCCCCCCACGGCCGGATCGTGCGCCTCGCCACCTGCGAGGCCGGCACGGTGGCGGGCCGCTTCCGGGTGCGCCCGACCTTCGACTATGCTCGCGACGGCGCCGCCCTCGAGCCCGAGGCGGGCGGGACGGTGCTGTGCCGGCGCCTCTCGACGCCGGAGGGCGTGCGCGTCGCCGCGACGGTGCCGCTGACGGTCGCCGGCGACCGGGTCGAGGCGGCCTTCCGCCTGAGGGCCGGGGAGGGCGCGTCCCTGGTCCTCTCCCACCGCGAGGACGACGACGGCGATGCCGGGAGCGCCGCGGCGAGCCTCGCGGCGACGCAGGCCTACTGGGAGGAATGGTCCGGGCGCTGCACCTATGACGGACCCCACCGCGACGACGTGCTGCGCAGCGCGCTCGTGCTCAAGCTCCTGACCCACGCCCCTTCGGGCGGAATCATCGCGGCCGCCACCACCAGCCTGCCGGAGGCGGTGCCCGGCACCCGCAACTTCGATTACCGCTACGTCTGGATGCGGGATGCGAGCTTCACCGTCACGGCCTTCGTCAATCTCGGCTACGTGCGCGAGGCGGCGGAGTTCCTGCGCTTCCTGCGCGACGCCGACCGGACCCGCGGCCGCGACCTGAAGCTGATGTACGGCATCAACGGGCGCGTGCCGGAGGAGGAAATCCTCGATCACCTGCGCGGCTGGCGCGGGGTCGGGCCGGTGCGGATCGGCAACGCGGCCTCTAGCCAGCACCAGTACGACATCTACGGCGAGTTCCTGGTGGCGCTCCACGCCTTCCTCGACGCCGTGGATTACGACCCGCCGGTGAAGGTCAACGACCATTTGCCCGAGGCGCTGGGGCACCTGACCGACCACGTGATCCGCTGCCGCCACGCCCCCGACCACGGCATCTGGGAGATGCGCGACGAGACGCGCCAGATCCTGCACACCAAGGGCATGCTCTGGGTCGCCCTCGACCGGGCGGTGCAGATCGCGCAAGCCATCGACGTGGCGAGCCCGGAGCGGATCGCGGAATGGCGCCGGGTCGCCGCCGAGATCCGGGCCGAGTACCACGAGAAGGGCTGGAACAGCCAGGTCGGCGCCTACACCCAGGCCTACGGCTCGGACGACCTCGACGCCGCGGTCCTGCGCACGGTCCTGTTCGGGGCCTTCGACGCCCAGTCGCCCCGGGTCGCCGCGACCCTCGCGGCGGTGAGCGCCGGGCTGGGCGACGGCGACCTGGTCTACCGCTACCGCAACGCCGACGGCTTCGACCATCCGGAGGCGACCTTCGCGGCCTGCGCCTTCTGGCGCGTCGGCTGCCTGGCCCTGGCCGGGCGCACCCACGAGGCCGAGCCGCTCTTCGCCCGGCTGCTTCAACGCGGCAACGACCTCGGGCTCTTCGCCGAGGAGATCGACGCGAGGACGGGCGAGCAGCGCGGCAACGTCCCGCAGGGCTTCACCCACATGGCGATCATCAACCACGCGGTGCGCCTCGACCGGGCGGCGCGGCACGCGCAAGCCCGCACCGACGAGCCCTGCCAATGGGCGGTGGGCGCTTGAGAGCGGCGCGGAAACGCCGCCGGAGGGGTGGGCACCGCCGCCCGAATTTGCTCTAAGGCTCGGGAAGGGGGCGCTCCTCGCGGCGCTCCTCGCCGATTCCGAAGCCAACTATCCGGGAACCCAAGTCGTGGCGGGCGAGCCGTACTTCATCACCACCGCCATCTCGTACCCCAACGGGGTGCCGCATATCGGGCACGCCTACGAGGTGATCGCTGCGGACGCCATCGCGCGCTTCAAGCGCCTCGACGGCTACGACGTGTTCTTCACCACCGGCACCGACGAGCACGGCCTCAAGATCCAGCAGACCGCCACCAAGGCCGGGATCAGCCCGCGCGCCTTCGTGGACGACATGGCGCCGCGCTTCCGCGCCATGGCCGAGCGGCTCGACTGCTCCTTCGACCGCTTCATCCGCACCACCGACGCCGACCACATCGCCTCCGCCCAGGCCCTGTGGCGCCGGATGGAGGAGAACGGCGACATCTACCTCGCCAAGTATGCCGGCTGGTACTCGGTCCGCGACGAGGCCTATTACGACGAATCCGAGCTGGTCACGGCGCCGGACGGCAGCCGCCGGTCCGAGAAGACCGGGACCCCGGTCGAGTGGGTCGAGGAGGAGAGCTACTTCTTCCGGCTCTCGGCCTATGGCGAGCGGCTGCTCGCCCATTACGAGGCGAACCCGGACTTCATCGGCCCCGACAGCCGCCGCAACGAGGTCGTGAGCTTCGTCCGCTCCGGCCTGCAGGACCTGTCGGTCAGCCGCACCACCTTCGACTGGGGCGTGCCGGTGCCGGGCAAGCCCGGTCACGTGATGTATGTCTGGGTCGACGCGCTCACGAACTACATCACGTCCTGCGGCTTCCCGGACGAGGGCGACCCGCGCTGGCGCCACTGGCCGGCCGACCTCCACGTCATCGGCAAGGACATCATCCGCTTCCACGCGGTCTACTGGCCGGCCTTCCTGATGTCGGCCGGGCTGCCGGTTCCCAAGCGCGTCTTCGGCCACGGCTTCCTGCTCAACAAGGGCGAGAAGATGTCGAAGTCGGTCGGCAACGTCGTCGACCCGGTGGGCCTCGCCGACATCTACGGCGTGGACCCCTTGCGCTACTTCGTGCTGCGCGAGGTGCCGTTCGGCCAGGACGGCAGCTACTCGCACGAGGCGATCGTCAACCGGCTCAACGCCGACCTCGCCAACGACCTCGGCAACCTCGCCCAGCGCTCGCTGACCATGATCGCCCGCAATTGCGGCGGCCAGGTGCCCAAGTCTTCCTCGACGACGTCGGGCGAGCCCTCGACGGCCGACCGGGCGCTGCTCGCGCTCGCCGACGCGCTGCCGGAGAAGGCGAGGGCGGCCATGCAGGACCTCGCCCTGCACACGGTGCTCGCCGAGATCTGGGCCGTGGTGGCGGAGGCCAACCGGTACTTCGCCGGCCAGGAGCCCTGGACCCTGCGCAAGACCGACCCGGCCCGGATGGAGGCGGTTCTGTACACCACCGCCGAGGTGCTGCGGGCGGTCGGCATCCTGGTCCAGCCCTTCATCCCGAACGCGGCCGCCCGGCTCCTCGACCTGCTGGCGGTGGCGCCGGACGCGCGCCGTCTCGCCGATGTCGGAGCGGACAAGCGGCTCGTGCCCGGGACGGCGTTGCCGGCGCCGAGCCCGATCTTCCCGCGCTACGTGGAGCCCGAGGCGTGAGCCTGGTCGACAGCCCCCAAGGCGTGAGCCTGGTCGATAGCCATTGCCACCTCGATTCCCCCGGCCTCGCCGAGCGGCTGCCCGAGGTGCTGGCCCGCGCCAAGGCGGCCGGGATCGGCCGGATGGTGACGATCTCGACCCGGGTGCGCCGGTTCGAGACCTACCGGCACTTGAGCGAGGCGCATCCGGAAATCCTGTTCACGGTCGGCACCCACCCGCACCAGGCGGGCGAGGAGCCGGACGTGACGGCCGGCGAGATCGTCGCGCTGTCGCGCCACCCGCGCTGCGTCGGCATCGGCGAGGCCGGGCTCGACTACCATTACGACTACGCCCCGCGGGACGTGCAGCGGAACGTCTTCCGCACCCATATCGCGGCGGCGCGGGAGAGCGGGCTGCCGCTCGTCATCCACGCCCGCGAGGCCGACGAGGACATGGCGGCCATCCTCACCGAGGAGATGGCCAGCGGGCCCTTTCGCGCGGTGCTGCACTGCTTCTCGTCGGGCCGGCGCCTCGCCGAGGTAGGGGTGGAACTCGGCCTGTTCGTGTCGTTCTCCGGCATCGTCACCTTCCGCAACTCGGACGAGATCCGGGCCATCGCCAAGGCCGTGCCGCGCGAGCGCCTGCTCGTCGAGACCGACGCGCCCTACCTGGCGCCGGTGCCGCACCGGGGCCGGCCGAACGAGCCGGCCTTCGTCGCCGACACCGCCCGGGTGCTGGCCGAGACCGTGGGCCTGAGCGCCGACGACCTCGCCCGGCTCACCACCGACAACTTCTACCGCCTGTTCGACAAGGCCGCCGCGCACCGCTGAGGGCTCCTCATCCATGCCGACCCTGACCCTTCGCATCCTGGGCTGCGGCTCCTCGGGCGGCGTGCCGCGGGTCGGCTACGGCTGGGGCGCCTGCGACCCGGCCGAGTCCCGCAACCGGCGCCGGCGCTGCTCGCTCCTGGTCGAGCGCCGGGATGCCGAGAGCGACGCCACCACCGTGCTCGTCGACACCTCGCCGGACCTGCGCGAGCAGCTCCTCGACGCGAACGTGACGCGCCTCGACGGGATCCTGTTCACCCATTCGCATGCCGACCACACCCACGGCATCGACGACGTGCGCCCGCTGGTGATCCACATGCGCCGGCGCATCCCGGTCCATGCCGATGCCGAGACCTCGGAGCTGCTGCGGGCCCGCTTCGCCTATTGCTTCACCTCGCGGCCGGGCAGCCTCTACCCGCCGATCCTCGACCTGCATGCGCTGGAGACCGGCGCGCCGGTGACCGTCGAGGGCGCGGGCGGTCCCGTTACCGCCACGGCCTTCGCGATGGAGCACGGGCCCGAGAAGGCCTTGGGCTTCCGCTTCGCCGATGCGGCCTACGCGCCGGATGTCAGCACCATGCCGGAGGCCGCCAAGGCCCGCTTGCGCAACCTCGACCTCCTGATCATCGATGCGCTGCGCGACACGCCGCACCCGACCCATTTCTCGGTGCAGGACGCCCTGGCGCTGATCGAGGAGGTGGCGCCCCGCCGCGCCATCCTGACCAACCTCCACACCGACCTCGATTACGGCGACTTGAGCCGGCGCCTGCCGCCCGGGGTGGTGCCGGCCTATGACGGGCTGACGGTCGCGGTCGACGCCTGATCCGGTTTCCGGACGATCCGTCCGGAAACCGGATCGGCAACCCCGCACGGCGCCTGAGCGAAGCCGACTTCCGCATCGCGAAAGCGATCGCGCAGCCATCGCCGAGCGATCAATCGGAAACAGCATGATCGGGGGGCTGGAGATGGACCGCGAGCCAGACCGACGGCGCGTCGGGGCTCGTCCACGCGACCCGGTGGCGCAGATGCGCCGGGATGAACAGTTGGTCGCCGGGGGCGAGGCGCCGCGGCTCCGGCTCGCCGGCGATCTGCAGGCCGGCGCTGCCCGAGAGCAGCACCACCCACTCGTCCCAGGGCTGGTCGTACCAGAAGCCCGGCGGGCTGGCCTGGCCGGTGGAGACGATCCGCTCGATGCGGGCCTGCGGGGCTTGGGCCAGGAGGTCGATCATCTCGTCGGCCTGGGGCGTCGCGGGCAGGCCGGCGAGGAGGTTGGCGGTCGGCGGAGCCGCTCTTTGCCCGGGATCGCTCGTCATGGCGCATCGTCGCTCGCGAATTCGCCCCGGGCCGCTTGCGCGAGGGACTTGGCGAACGACGCCTTCTCCTCAGCGCTGGGAACGACGAGGCCCCGCTCGTCGCCCAGGACAGCCAGCATGGTGCGGGCAACCTCGTCCTGCGTTTCAGGCGAGAGGCTGCGGACGCGCTCGATTGCTTGTTCGAGGAGTTCGGTCATGACACCATCATGCACGCGATCCGCGTCGGCACGAAGGGAAACCCGTAGCGCCTTGGACCCGCTGGCACCCACCCCGGAGGTCCCCGATCCGGCTTCTCGTTCCATAATGCTAATTATGCGAATCACAGGTACAGGCGCCGGATTGAGATGTCCCACCTGAGCCAAGGTGGAATGGCACACTCCCCCGTTTTGCGGGACGCGGGAGGCCGCCATGGGGTGGGTCCTGATGAGCGAGCGCGAGTTGCACCGGGTCGGGGTGCTGCAGGCGGTGCGGGCGGGTCGCCAGACCGTCACCGCCGCGGCCCGGACCCTGGGGATCAGCCGGCGGCAGGCACTACGTTCCGCCACCAAGCAGTTAGGTTGGCTGATGGAGCGCGGCGTTACAGTACGGACAGCGCCGCAGGAGTGACCTGTTCAGGTTGTCGAGGATGGCTCGCCCAATCGCGGGCATTGTAGGATGAGGTGGTGGACTGGCGGTCCTTTTTTCCGCCCTACCGCGTGGAGGCGTGGAGATCGCCGGCCGCACGCCGCTGCAGCTCGGTCTCGCCCTCGTGGCTTGGAACCTCTGTTGCTTAAACGCCCGCGGCGACCGCCGTGGCATTTTCGAGGGTTAGTCTTGAGCGATTTTTATTTCGGAAAGGCCGAGCACATACAAGTATATGCTCGGCTAAAGCTTATATTATCGCTTATTTCCTACTCTCTCAAAATATTTTACCATCATTTGATTGAAGCCGTAATGATTCATGACGTGATTTTTGACAAATATTATATTATATTGATGTTCGAATTCAAAGTCGCGAGCGACGGGTACAAAACCGAATGTGTGCAAAAATTCCTCCACATCCTGCGCCAGCCACTGACCAGACCAGTTCGGCTTCTCCTCGACTTCGACAATGATACTATGCGTTTTTTTCAGCGTTTCGGTTGCGCCGCCCAGTGCCTGTTTCAATGCTCCTTCGACATCAACCCACGCAGAGAAATCATCCAGGGCAAATTGCGATTTATTGAGAAATGAATCGAGCGTTACCGTATCGACCGACACAGTTTCGTATTCTATGTTTTTGTAAACTTCATGGGCATCGCTGACATTTCTTTTTAGAATACTATCGTCGCCCTTGATGGGTGACGCTTCTGATCCGCCACGCTTTCGTTGGATTTGAAAATTCAATGATCCGTTATCAACATCGGAAACGGCAAGGTGATGATATTCGATATTGTTTGCCGCGAAATCATATTCTGAAGTAAAATGTTTGAAATTATAGGGGTTTGCCTCGAAAGCGATGACCTTCGATGCGGGATGCAAATGGCGAGCTGTTTTCGAGAACCATGCATCAAATGCCCCAAACTCCAGAAATGTTTTTGGCTTGATAAAAGATTGGAGATCAAAAAATAGATCTTTTAGTACATTGTGCGAATATCCGCGACCTTCTACGGTCGACAAGTCAAACAAGGCTGCCGTTTGCAGGAGATTGAATCTTGAAGTTTGCATATCGATTTCCCTGTAAGGCATGCCGTGTCCTCAAATAGCAATGATTTAGGGCTGGTTACTATCTGAGGCACCCTCCCGGCCATCTGTAGGTTCGCTGGGTCGGCTGCCAGAGCCTCTATGTGGATTTACACGCTTTGTATAGGTTCCAAGTGCATTGCCGCATTCGGAGGATTCACGGGAGGCCTGAGCCGTGAGACTCTGCGGCATGGCTCAGGCTGTCTGCGTGATCCCCCAGCGCCGCCGACCTGGCGCGCCTGTCGGGCATTGTCGCCGATCGGGCGCGGTCTCTCAAGCACATCCAGCGCGCCCGCATCGTCCTGCGCCCGGTCGAGCGCCTTTCCGTTCTGAAAGTCGACCAGCAGGCGGGCGTCAGCCGGCCAGCCGTCTGGCGCTGGCAGCAGCGCTACGCCGAAGCGGGCGTCGAGGGCCTCTTGCGCGACAAGACCCGCTCGCCCGGCAAGCCGCCCCATCCCACCGACACCGTCGCCAAGGTGCTGGCCCTCACCTGCTCCGAACCACCCGGTGAGGTCACCTACTGGACCGGCCGCGCCCTGGCGCAGGCCGTCGGGATCTCCCTGCGGTCGGTCCAGCACATCCGGGACACCCATCGCCTCCAGCCGCATCGGGTCCGCAGCGTCAAGCGCTCGAACGATCCTGGTCCTTGAGCGAGGCGATGCGCCGGCTGGAGGCGGGCTTCGGCGTCCGACTCCTCGACCGGACGACCCGCAGCGCCGCACCGACCGAGGCCGCGGCGCGGCTGGTCCTGCCCGGGATCGTCCCGCCCGTCCTCGCCGCCTATCCCGAGATCCACCTCGACATCGTCGCCGAGGACGGGTTCGTCGACGTCCTGGCGGCGGGGTGGCACCCTGCCCTACGCCGCCCGGCCCTCCGTCTCCCGCGCCAGCGCGTCCACCACCGCGGCGATGCCGGCCGCATCCTCGCCGTCGTCGCCCCGCGCCGCGGCGTAGGCGGCGCGCTGGCGGTCGGCGCTGGTGCCGTCCCGGGCGATGCGGCGGGCCTCGTCGAGGGCCTCGGAACAGCCCAGGGCCTCGGCGTCCTCGGCCACGAGCGCCAGCACCGTCTCCAGGGCCTCGCCATAGGGCAACGCGCGCGCCTCTCCCGCGTCGATCAGGGCGGCGCGCACGCCGTCGCGCTGGGCCCGCCACAGGTTCTCGCGGATCACCGCCCGGGCGACCCCGTCGAGGCCGGCATTCAGGTCGGGCCGGCGCTCGGCGGCGCGCACGAGGCAGCGATAGAGGCCCGCGATCGCCACCGCGTCGTCGACCCGGGTGCAGCTGTCGGCGATGCGCAATTCCAGCGTCGGATAGCGGATCGAGGGCCGCAGGTGCCACCACAGGAAGCTCGCATCCTCGATCGCCCCGGCCGCCTGCATCACCGCGACGTAGCGCTCGAACTCGGCGGCCGATGAGAACGGGTCGGGCAGGCCGGTGCGCGGCATCTCGCCGAACACGCTGAGGCGGTAGCCGCACAGGCCGGTGTCGCGCCCCTGCCAGAACGGCGAGGAGACCGAGAGCGCGAGCAGCGCCGGCAGGAAGGGCAGCAGCCGGTTCATCAGGTCGACCCGGTCGTCGGGCCGCGCCACCTCGACATGGACGTGCATGCCGCTGACCAGCGTGCGCTGCCCGACCATCCGCACCTCGTCGAGGATGCCGTGGTAGCGCGCCCCGTCGGTCGGGCGCTGCGCGTCCCAGGCGGCGCCCGGATGGGTGCCGGCGCTGCTCGCGCTCTCGGTCTCCTCGCCGTTCTGGCAGGGGCGCGACACCGGCCTGTGCGGCTACCGCCTCAGCGTGTTCGGCGAGATGCCGCGCACCGGCCTGCCCGACCCGTTCTCATCGGCCGCCGAGTTCGAGCGCTACGTCGCGGTGATGCAGGCGGCCGGGGCGATCGAGGATGCGAGCTTCCTGTGGTGGCACCTGCGGCCCTCGATCCGCTAT
>NZ_LABZ01000179.1 GCF_001043955.1 Methylobacterium tarhaniae
GGCGGCTGTGGGTTGTTGGGGGCTGATAGGTTAAGGGGTGGGGTCGGAGTACCCTCTTTCTGTGGCGCGGGGCGGGGGTGCGCCCCCCCGCTGTCCCGGTCCCGCCGCACGGCCCCCGCCCCCCCCCCCCCCGCCTCCGGGGGGGGGGGCGGCGGGGGGGGGCCGGGGGGGGGCGGGGGCGGGGGGGCGGCGCGGGCCCGCCCCTTCGTCAGACGAACAGGCGCTCCTTCTCGAGCCCCTTGTACAGGTCGGCGACCTGCGCGCCGTAGCCGTTGTAGATCAGCGTCGGCACCCGCTCGTCGGTGCCCAGGACCCGCTCGCTCGCCTGGCTCCAGCGCGGATGCGGCACCGCCGGGTTCACGTTGGCCCAGAAGCCGTATTCCGAGGCTTGAAGCCCTTCCCAGAAGGTCTTGGGCCGCTCCGCCGTGAAGGTGATGCGGTTGATCGACTTCACCGACTTGAAGCCGTACTTCCACGGCACGGCCAGCCGCAGCGGCGCGCCGAACTGGTTGAGCAGCGGCTTGCCGTAGACGCCGGTCACCATGAAGGCGAGCTCGTTGTTGGCCTCGGCCAGCGTCAGCCCTTCCGTGTAGGGCCAGGGATAGAAGAAGGCCCGCTGGCCCGGCGCCATCGCCTTGTCCATGAAGGTCTGCATCTGGATGTACTTGGCGTCGCCGGTCGGCTTGGCGAGCGCCACCAGGGCGGAGAGCGGGAAGCCCGTCCATGGCACCGCCATCGACCACGCCTCGACGCAGCGGTGGCGGTAGAGCCGCTCCTCCAGCGCCATCTTGCGCGCCAGATCCTCGAAGCCGATCTCGAACGGCTTCTCCACCAACCCGTCGATCTTGATCGTCCAGGGCTGGACCTTCAGGGCATTGGAGCCCGGCGTGACGGTCTTGTTGGTGCCGTACTCGTAGAAATTGTTGTAGTCGGCGCTGTAGCGCTCGGGCGTCACCGCGCGGTCGAGGGCATAGGCCGGGTTCTGCCGGGCCGGGTAGAGGTCGGCGGTCTTCACCGCGCCGGTCCCTTCCCCCGGCAGGGCGGCCAGGGCCGGCCCGCCGGCGAGCGAGGCTGCGGCCATCCCGAGGCTGCCGCCCAGAAGCGCCCGGCGGTTGAGGAAGATCGCTTCGGGCGTCGCGAGGCGCTCGGGCATCTCCCAGCCGCGCTTGACCTTGATGTGCATGGCTCGTTCCCCGGACGGCATCTGTCGGTTGGGCTGCTGCAGCGGAGATCGGTGCGAACGAGCGGCGGTGCAAGTCACGGTTCAGCGAGGACCGCCTTCATGCGAGCGCAGCGCGAGCGGAGACAGGAACGCGGCCTCGTGCGATACGACGGGGATGCCTGCGAAGAAGCCGAAACACACCGCCTTCACCGTCGCCGTGTCGGCGGTCGACGACGGCGCCAGTCCTCCGGGCCTCCGGGTCTACGTCGCCATGGCGACCGACCCTCTGGCCGCCGTGGCGGCCGTGCAGGCCGTGGCGCCGGAGGCGACGGTCGAGCTGAGCGGCACGCTGTCGGACCGCCTCGCCGCGCGGATGAAGCTGCGCCCGGGAGAGGTCCGGCCGATCTGACGCCAGCCCGGCGGACGTCCCGTCCCTCCGAGACGGTCCATCCGACAGCGTCCGCGGCCGCGTCCCGAGCAATCGCGGACGGGAGAGCGGCCCTGGATCCCCTCGGGCCTGTCCCCGGCGGGCGCCCGGGGTGCGGGCGCGCAGGTTGGCGTGTAGTCTCGTGCGACCCGCCGGACCGGGCCACGAGGATCGCCCCAGCATGATGCGCGGATCGGGAGGACGAACGCTCGCCGGCCTCGCCCTCGCGGCCTTGCTCGTCGGCGCGGCCTCAGGCCAGGGGATCCCGCCCGCCGAGCGCCGCTCCGGCTTCGACCAGATGGCGCCCGAGACCCGGGCGATGCAGGCCGACGAGACCGCCAATCCGGGCATGCTCTGGGTCGAGGACGGGGCCGAGCTGTTCACCCGGCTCCCCTCCCCCGGTGCCCCGGCCTGCGCGGGCTGCCACACGGAAGCGACGATGCGCGGCGTCGCCGCCCGCTACCCGGCCTGGGACGAGGCGACGGCGCGGCCGGTCGACCTCGAGGGCCGGATCAATCTCTGCCGCACCCGTCACCAGGCCGCGACGCCGCTGCCGCGGGAGGGGCGCGACCTCCTGGGGCTCACCGCCTATCTGGGCCACCTCTCCCGCGGGCTGCCCTTGGCGCCGCCGGAGGATTCCCGCCTCGCGCCGGCCCGGGCCGAGGGCAAGACTCTCTTCGAGACGCCGATCGGCCAGCTCGGCTTCTCCTGCGCCGGCTGCCACGACGCCCATTGGGGCCGCCGCCTCGGCGCGGCGACGATCCCGCAGGGGCACCCGAACGGCTACCCGCTCTACCGGCTCGAATGGCAGGGTCTCGGCTCGCTGGAGCGGCGCCTGCGCAACTGCCTCGCCGGCATGCGCGCCGAGCCGTTCGGCCCCGGCTCGGCGGAGGCGGTGGCGCTCACCCTCTATCTGATGCAGCGCGCCGCGCCCCTGGCGGTGGAGAGCCCTGCCGTGCGTCCGTGACGGTGGCGGTGTGAGTCCCTCCCGCGTATCCTGCCGGCCTCGGGAGGCCCCGCATGGCGCAAGACCACGATCATCCCCAAGACCACGATCATCCCCAAGACCACGATCATCCGCACGATCACCATCATCACGATCACCCGCATGGCAGCGACTTGTCGCCGATGGATCTGCGGGTGCGCGCCCTCGAATCGATCCTGGTCGAGAAGGGCTACGTCGACCCGGCGGCCCTCGACGTGCTGATCGAGACCTACGAGACCAAGGTCGGGCCGCATAACGGCGCCCGCGTGGTGGCGCGGGCCTGGGTCGATCCCGCCTTCAAGGCCCGCCTGCTCCAGGATGGCAGCGCGGCGATGCGCGAGCTCGATGTCGGCGGGCGCGGCGGCGAGCATATGGTGGTGGTCGAGAACACGCCCGACGAGCACAACCTCGTCGTCTGCACCCTGTGCTCCTGCTACCCCTGGCCGGTGCTCGGCCTGCCGCCGGTCTGGTACAAGTCGCCGCCCTACCGCTCGCGCGCCGTCATCGACCCGCGCGGGGTGCTGGCCGAGTTCGGCACGGCGCTGCCGGCGCAGACGCGGATCCGGGTCTGGGATTCGACCGCGGAGCTGCGCTACATGGTGCTGCCGATGCGGCCCCCCGGCACCGACCATCTCGACGAGGCGGCGCTCGCCGGCCTCGTCACCCGCGATTCGATGATCGGCACCGGGCTCCCCTCGAGCCCCGACCAGGGGGACCGCGCATGAACGGCGGACAGGATCTCGGCGGCATGCAAGGCTTCGGCCCGCTCGGCCTCGAGGCGGACGAGCCCTGGTTCCACGCTCCCTGGGAGCGGCGGGTCTTCGCCATGGCGATGGCGATGGGGCTCACCGGCACCTGGAACCTCGATGCCAGCCGCGCCGCCCGCGAATCGCTGCCGCCCGGCGAGTATCTCACCTCCAGCTACTACCGGATCTGGTTCCGTGCCCTGGAAAGCCAAGTGCAGCAGCACGGCCTGGTCGAGGCCGGCGAACTCGCGGCCGGCGCGGCCCTGGCGCCCCCGGCGCCGGTCGCCCGGGTGCTCAAGGCCGAGGAGGTGGCGCCGCTCTTCGCCCGCGGCTTCCCGAGCGACCGCCCGGTGGCGATTCCCGCCCGCTTCGCGGTCGGCGACGAGGTGCGGGCCAAGGTCGTCAACCCGACCGGCCATACCCGCCTGCCGCGCTACGTCCGCGGCCGCACCGGCACGGTCGAGCGGATCCACGGCGGCTTCGTCTTCCCGGATTCCAACGCCGCCTTCGCCGGCGAGGCGCCGCAATGGCTCTATACCGTGCGCTTCCCGGGGGTCGAGCTGTGGGGCGAGGATGCCGAGCCGGGGCTGACCGTCTCGGTCAACGCGTTCGAGAGCTACCTCGAACCCGCCCGGGCCGATGCAGCATGAGCCGCCCGCCCGAACCCCCGGTCTTCGCCGCTCCCTGGGAGGCGCAGACCTTCGCCCTCGTGGTGTCGCTGCACGATGCCGGCCTGTTCACATGGGGCGAGTGGGCGCAGGCCCTCGGCCGGCACGGCGACCGCATGGCGGATTACGCCCTGTGGCTGGAGACGATCGAGGCGCTGATCGCCGAGCGCGGCCTGACCAGCCCCACGGCCCTCGAGGCGCGCCGGGCGGCCTTCGCCCGCGCGGCGGCGGCGACGCCGCACGGGCAGCCGATCCTGCTGGAGAACGATCCGGAAGCGTGATGGAGGTCGGCGGCAATCCCAGATGATAGCCTGGGCTTTATTTCATCACCGATTCTGCGACCGTGCCCGTCTGTAACTTTCAAGAAACACTCGACCGGAATGCAACGGCTAACTTCCTGACGTACAAGGGGATAGGGCGAGCACCGCTTCACAGCTCCCCCACAGGGTTTCGCGCGAACCGCGGGACAGCTCCCCCGCATGGGAGCAGGAACATCGGCAAGCGTCGTCAGCGTCGAGCCCGGGACAGCCGCAGATTTGCGCTCCGATCGGGCATCAGGCGACATCGGGCGATGGCTGCCGAGCCTGGACTCGGCTCTCATCATCCGCCGAGAGCACCGGTCGTCAGCCGTAGACGCGCGAGAGCAAACGTCCGACGTGGTGGTCGAGGCTGCGGTCGCGCTGCGCCGGGCGGCTGGTATCGACGGCGTATCGGTCGCAGAACCATGCGTAGAAGGCGCGATAGCGGTTAACGCCGCTCTCTGCATCCCAGTCCCGGCACTGCGCCCAGGCCTCGTCAAGGTCGTCGACACGGCCTCGGATCGTCGCGGCGTCGTACAGTGTCCGCCCGAGGGTGACGATGGGCTTGCCGTGCAGCATCGCTTCGAAGCCCACACTGCTGTTGATCGTAAGCATCGCCTTCGAGCGGGCGATCAGGTCGTGGATGCTGTCTTCGGACCAGAAGACGTTCCGATCATCCGCCAGGGAGCGGAACGGCAGGGTCGCTTTGAGATTGGCGGGATGCGGCTTCAGCACGAGGCGCAGGTTCCTGCGCCGAGCAAATGCTGCCGCAGCCTCCAACGTCTCCGCCACCCCGACGTCAGAGAAGAACGCGATGACCTGATCGTGAGGGATTTGGATCGGGACGAACAGGTCGTAATCGGGCGACCTGGATCCTGACAAATCCCTCCCTGTGGGTTGAGGGAACTTGGTTCCGAGGGTCCCCCGGTCGAGTTGTGAGCGATAATGGTCGAACGCCGCCGTTTCGTCCGGACCGGGGATCTCGGCCGGATCGACCGGTGGAAGCGGATAGGCTGACGATCCTGCGCCCCAGCCGGCCGGATCGAGCGTGAACAGCCACGGCATGTATTCCTGCATGTAGAACAGCACCGGCAGATCCAGCCCCCGCATTTGGAAGTCGCATTTATGGGCGATAATCGCGAAGTCTCCGCTCGACGTGTTGATCCGTTCGGTCGTGACCTCCCAGGCGGGAAGTTCCTGGACTTCCATGCGAACCCCCTTCAACTCCAGATGCCTGGCCAGCTGGCTGGCGAATTTTTTCCAGGTCAGGCGGATGGTCATGGCGTCGTCGCTGACGGCGGCCGGAATGGAGCCTTTGTAGGGCTTCCAGGGCAGGTCGATCCGCGGCAGGTAGATGGTGCCCGACCGCGGCAGTCGTTCCTGCAACCCAGGATTGGCCGCGTAGAAGGCGTTGACCTTGCTGTGAGTGAGGCGGCGAGCCCGATTGATGACGTGCTTGGCCTGCGCCCGTACGAATTCGGAGTCGCCGAAGATCTTGAGCAGCGAGGCGAACGGCTCGCTGAACGCCTTCCGCTCGCCCTTGGCCGACCACAGCGCGGAGCCAGCACTGAATGTCTCGAAGTCCCGGAAGCGGCGGTGCAGGTCCGAGACGCGGGCCTCCCCGGCCAACTCGGTTATGGCCTGAAACAGCGCCGCCTGATCGACGTACCAGAGTGCATCGCCCGAGGCGAAGCGGGCCGTCAGGATCGCGGAGACACGCGCGGCAAAGAGCTTCGCACCTCTCGTCGGGAACAGTACGACCACCCCTGCGGCGACCTTCTGGTGATCCGGGGCGTGACTCTTCTCCCGTCGCCAGAGAGCGACATCGGCATCGGCCTCAATGGCGGGGTAGGCCTCCAGGGACCCTACCACGAGCGAGTCCGCGTCGATGCACATCACCGGCCCTGCGGCCTGATCCAGCAAGGATTGTGCGAACAGGAAGCGGGCCGAGGCGTAATAGGCTAGCCGTTGTTCCCGGTTCATGGGAAATCGCGTCACGCTCGTGTCAGAGGCTATGAACACGGTCGTGTGCCTGACCTGCCTTGCAACGGCCTCTAGCTCGGTCAGATCGTCGTGGTCGTGATCGATCAGCAGGATGACGAATGTCTGCCCCGGCGAGAAATGATCGATGCTTCGTAGAAGGGCTTTCGCATAGGGCAGATAATGCTTGTCGCACGCCGTCAGGACGGTCATGCGGGACCCGAACGGCTCTTTCGGCTTACTCACCCACTTCCAACTGAAATCCATGGTAACAAGCCTTCCTGATACAGCGGATCCGGGTCCGAGCACTTCGTCCGGCTCACCGGCTCTTGAACGATCTTTTGGCAATCGGTTCAACGTGTGGTTTAGATGCGGGGTTGTAGGCGATCGACATATGTTTTGTCGACAGGTGGCTAAAAAGCGTCTATGATCGTTAATCTGCCTCCTCCCGTCAGACAACCTCTCGTATAGTTGTGATTGAAAATTGTTATTCCCCCGGGGGATAAACGGCCAATTGGTAGAGTGTGCGAGATATATGCAATGACATGCAATAAAATTAAGATTGTTAATATTGGTGATCATCAGATCCAGCTAGATATAAGCACTAAGCACGGTCGGATTTATTATACAAATTTTAACGATGGCATTGACGACGTCGATGTTGCAATAGCTAAGCAATTTATGCGTGAGGGGGATACTGCCCTCGATCTGGGTGCTAATATTGGATATAACGCTATTCACTATTTGAGCTTGGGAGCCGTTCACGTCGACGCTGTCGAGCTACATCCTGATCTTAATGCCCGTCTTCGTTTGTTCGAGAGCAATCGATTTACCGTCCACCCTGTCGCGATCGGAGCTGCGCCGGGGCGAGCACGGCTGGCGCTTTCCCAAACCCATAATCAAGGACATACGCTCAAGTCAGAGGTCATACACATCCACAGACCGGTATTTGGTGAAGTCATTCAAGAAATAGAAGTCAACGTTACGACAATTGATACGTTGTTTCCAGCCAAAAAATTTGACTACATTAAAGTCGATATAGAAGGGAGCGAGTTAGATTTTATCAAAGGAGCCCGCCGTCTACTTGCAGAGCGCTTGCCTAGAATACTACAGATCGAAATAATGCCGGAATTTTATGAGGAATCTTATAAAGAATTGCGGCAGTATTTTAAAAAAATATTGCGAATTGACTATGATCGGGAAAGCGGACGTATCAATGCTGTTGATCCATCGACCCGTCCACAAGAAAAATTCAGAAATATCCCGCCAAATTATATACTTTTTAATTGAATAATTAGCCACGAAGGCAGCAAAATGCGGGCGAGGGACAGCAGTGTGGCGCCCACCGTAACGCGGTGGAGCGCCTGGCGCGTCACGCCGAGGTGCTTGGCCGCCGTCGAGACCAGGAGGCCGAGCCCGGGAAGCACGTCCTCACGCAGGACCTCGCCGGGGTGAACCGGCGGGCGATCGAAGCCCATCGCAGCGCGAACCTCGCCGTGTCGCAGGCCGTCGCCGACTACGTGCAAGCCGAAGAGGACAGCGCTTTCGACGAGCCCCTGACATTCGCCCGAGCCGACCTATCACGCCAGGTCGTCCCGAGACCCGGACCCACGACTACATCCGTCACGGCACCACGACGCTGTTTGCCGCCCTCGACGTGCTGGAAGGCACCGTGATCGGCCGCTGCATGCAGCGTCACCGCCACGACGAGTTCCTGCGCTTCACCCGAAGGTGTGCGCCTGGCTGGCCCGGCATCCGCGCTGGATCTTCCACTTCACCCCGACTTCGGCCTCATGGATGAACGCGGTCGAGGGCTTCCTCTCCGCCCTGACCCGGCGCAGGCTGAAGCGGGGCAGCTTCAGCGGGATCGTCGACCTGCAAGCGGCGATCAAGCGCGACATTGCCGAGCACAACGACAGGCCGAAGCCCTTCGTCTGGACCAAGCCGGCCGCCGCCATCCTCGATGCGGTCAATGGCAACGCTGCACCATCCGTTTGAGTCAATGTACTACGAGTGCGCTAAAGTGCTTTCTGACCCCCAGCAAACCGTTACGCGCGCAGGGCAATTTCTAGGGCTGCGCTAGCACTGCGCTAGGAAATATTGCCGTTTTGGCGCAAGGGCAAGGCGATGAAAAACCCCGCTAAGTGCTTAGCGGGGTTGAAAAAACTTGGTAGCGGAGGAGGGATTTGAACCCCCGACACAAGGATTATGATTCCTCTGCTCTGACCAACTGAGCTACTCCGCCCCGCTGCGGCCGGTCCGTGTGCGCCGCTGCGATGGCGGCGGTATAGGGGGAGGCCGCCGTGGCTGTCAAGGAACCGTCGCAGGCCTTTTTGCGCCGCGCCGTCCGGGGCGCGGCGCGGGCGGGCTCAGAGGGCGTCGCCCAGGATCTCGGCGACCTGAGGGATGTCCTTGTCGCCGCGGCCGGAGAGGTTGACCACCATCAGGTGATCGCGGGGCAGGCGGGGGGCGAGCTCCATGACCTTGGCGAGCGCGTGGGCGGGCTCGAGGGCCGGGATGATGCCTTCCATCAGCGAGCAGAGCCGGAAGGCCTCCAGGGTCTCCGTATCGGTCGCCGAGAGGTAGGTGACGCGGCCCATCTCGTGCAGCCAGGCATGCTCGGGGCCGATGCCCGGATAGTCGAGGCCGGCGGAGATCGAGTGCGCGTCGGCGATTTGGCCGTCGCCGTCGATCAGCAGGTAGGTGCGATTGCCGTGGAGCACGCCCGGCTTGCCGCCGGTGAGGGAGGCGGCGTGAAGGCCGCTCGACACGCCGTGGCCCGCCGCCTCGACGCCGTAGATCGCCACCTCGCGGTCGTCGAGGAAGGGGTGGAACAGGCCCATCGCGTTCGAGCCGCCGCCGATGCAGGCGACGAGCGAATCGGGCAGCCGGCCCTCCTGCTCGAGCATCTGCGCCTTGGTCTCGATGCCGATGATCGACTGGAAGTCGCGCACCATGGCCGGGTAGGGGTGAGGCCCCGCCACCGTGCCGATGCAGTAGAAGGTGTCGGAGACGTTGGTGACCCAGTCGCGCAGGGCCTCGTTCATCGCGTCCTTGAGGGTGCGGGTGCCGGATTCGACCGGCACCACCTCGGCGCCCAGCATCTTCATCCGAAAGACGTTCGGCTTCTGCCGCTCGACATCGACCGCGCCCATGTAGACGACGCATTTGAGGCCGAAGCGGGCGCAGAGCGTCGCGGTGGCGACGCCGTGCTGGCCCGCGCCCGTCTCGGCGATGATCCGCGGCTTGCCCATGCGCCGGGCGAGCAGGATCTGGCCCAGCACGTTGTTCACCTTGTGCGAGCCGGTGTGGTTCAGCTCTTCGCGCTTGAAATAGATCTTCGCGCCGCCGAGGTGCTCGGACAGGCGCTCGGCGTAGTAGAGCGGGCTCGGCCGGCCGACATAGTGGGTGAGGTAGCTGGTCATCTCGGCCTGGAAGGCCGGGTCGGCCTTTGCCGCCGCATAGGCCTCCTCCAGGGCGAGGATGTTCGGCATCAGGGTCTCGGCCACGAAGCGGCCGCCGAAGATGCCGAAGCGGCCGCGCTCGTCGGGGCCGGTGCGGAACGAGTTCGGGGTCTGGAGAGCGGTCACGGCAGGAACTCTTGCGTGTGAGAGGGTTAGGCTGGATGTCGCCCTCGGCTGCGGGCCTTACGCCCTTCGCGCCTCTGGGGCAATTTGCGGTTCGGACGCAGCCTTGGCCGCCTTGATGGAGCCCGCGGTCGCCCGGGCGACCGCCACGAAGGCGGCGATGCGGTCCGGGTCCTTGCGGCCGGGGCTGGATTCGACGCCCGACGAGACGTCGACCGCCTGCGCGGCGGTCACCGCCAGGGCCTCGGCGACGGTCTCGGGGGTCAGGCCGCCCGAGAGCATGAACGGGTCGTCGCGGCCACGGCCTTCGAGCAGCGACCAGTCGAAGGCGTGGCCGTTGCCGCCGGGCAGGACCGCGCCGGGGGCGGGCTTGGCGTCGAAGAGCAGCCGGTCGGCGACGCCGGCGTAGCGGGCCGCGCGGACGAGGTCGTCGACCGTCGCGATCCCGAGCGCCTTCATCACCGGGCGGCCGGTGCGCAGCCGCAGGGCCGCCACGCGCTCCGGGCTCTCGGCGCCGTGGAGCTGCAGCCAGTCGGGGTCGAGGGCCGCGATCACCGCCTCGACGAGGGCGTCGTCGGGATCGACCAGCAGGGCGACGCGCTCGGCCCGGCCTCTGGCCTGCCGCGACAGGGCGGCGCCATGGGCGAGATCGACGTGGCGGGGGCTCTTCGGGAAGTGGACGAGGCCGATCAGGTCGACGCCGACGGCGAGCGACGCCTCCAAGGTCTCAGCCGTGCTGAGGCCGCAGATCTTGACGAGAGTGGGAGCGGGCGACATCCGCCCCCTATACGCCGATCCGCCCGCGCCCGCACGTGCCGCGGCGGCGCGCCTCACCCGCGATGCTGCGTCAGGTTTTCCCAGACGGCCGCGGCGGCGGCGAGATCCTCGATCGCGGCGCCGACCGACTTGAACACCGTGATCGCCTCGCGGCTCTGCCGCCCGGGCGCCTCGCCCCGGCACAGGGCCGCGAGGTCGCCCACGACCGCCTCGGGCGCGAGCGCGCCGGACTGGATCGCCACCGCCACGTCGCCGCCCTTCTTCAGGGCGTCGGGGGTATCGATGTAGACGGGCCCGCGGCGCAGGGCCTCGTCGTCCGCTTCGCGCATCGTCGGCGTGAAGGCGCCGACGAGGTCGAGATGGGTGCCAGGCCGCAGCCAGGCGCCCTGCACCAGGGGCTCGGTCGCGAGGGTGGCGCAGGAGACGAGATCCGCCTCCCCGACCGCCGCCGCGAGATCGGTGACCGGGTAGGCAGGGATGCCCTCGGCCGCGAGGGTCGCGGCCAGGCGCTCGGCGCCTTCCGGCCGGCGATTCCAGATCGCGACGTCGCGGATCGGCCGGACGGCGGCATGGGCGCGCACGAGCGCGGGAGCGAGGGCGCCGGATCCCACCATCACCATCCGGGTGGCGTCCTCCCGGGCGAGGTGGCGGGCGGCGAGCGCCGAGGCGCCGGCCGTGCGCCACAGGGTCAGGCGGGCGCCGTCGAGGAGCGCCAGCGGCCGGCCGTCGCGCCCGTCGCAGAGCAGCACCCCGCCCTGGATCGTATCGAGGCCCTTGGCCGGATTGCCCGGGAACAGGGTTAGGATCTTGACCCCGACATAGTCGGCCGTCCAGGCCGGCATCAGCAGCAGAGAAGCCCCGTCGGGGGCGGTCTCGATCGCGTGGTGGTGGCGCGTCGGCGCCGTCGCTCCGGCCCGGAAGGCCGTCGCCAAGGCGTCGGCCATGCGGGACGGTGTCAGGGCCGCGTCGATCTCGGCCTCGCTGATCAGGCGCATCTCAGGCTCGGCTGACCGGGGCCGGCAGGGCGGTGCGGCCGACATGGGTGCCGCTCGGAGCGGATTGGCGCAGGCGCTCGGCTTCATTGCGCAGGCGGGCGAGCTCGCGGCCCTTGGCGCGACGGTCGCGGCGGGTGTCGCCCTGTCCGAGCCAGGAGCCGATGCCGCCGACCACGATGCCGACGGCGACCGCGGCGAAGATCAGTGCGTAGAGCGGCATCGGCATGCTGAAGGCCGGCGTCCCGTTCGAGAACGGATCGAAGGACAGCATCACCGGCTGGCGGTTGGCCACCGCCAGCAGCACGACCACGATCGCGATGGGCAGCAGGATCAGGCCCTTGAGGAAGCGGATCATCGGGAAACCCGGTCTTTCGTCGGTGATGCGGGAAGGGAGCGGGACCGCCGGACGGAGCCCCGGGAACGAAGTGTAACGCGCGGCGGACCGGAAGCCAGAGGGCGGCCTCGCCGAGACGTCTTGGCAAGAGACGTCTTGGCAGAGCCGCCTCGGCGTCAGCTCGCGGCGGCCTCGGCCCGGCTCGGCTCGTCGGCGCCGATCCCGGCGGCGTTCAGGCGCAGGCGCATCTCCTTGCCGGTCTTGAAGACCGGGATCGCCTTCTCGGCCACCGCCACGGCCGCGCCGGTGCGCGGGTTGCGGCCGCGCCGCGCCTCCCGGCGCTTGACCGAGAAGGCGCCGAAGCCGCGCAGCTCGACCCGGTCGCCCCGCGCGAGGGCGTCGGCGATCGTGTCCAGGATGGCGTTGACGATGTTCTCGACGTCGCGCTGATACAGGTGCGGGTTCTGCTCGGCGATCTTGAGCACCAGCTCGGACTTGATCATGGGAGGTATGGTCTCGACTGAGGCGGGGCCGGCCGGGGACGATGCGCGGGAAGGGTCTTTACGGGCGCCAGACCGCGAGCAGGCCGCCCTGGGTCAGGCTGGCCGTTTCCGCGCCGGCCTGCCGCAGCCGGGCGGCGAGGTCGTCGTAGCCCAGGAGGCCGGCGCCGAAGGCCGCGGCCGAGAACAGGCCGAAGCGGTTGTCGGACCGCGGCTTCCAGTCCCGCACCGGCAGGTCCTTGGCGACGCCCTTCTCGCGCTCGAGCCAGGCGATCGCCTGGCGCTCGCTGCCGGTCTCGTCGATCAGGCCGAGCGGCACGCTCTGGCGGCCGCTGAACACCCGGCCGTCCGCCACGACCTTGATCTGGTCGGGATTCAGCTTGCGGCGCTCGGCCACCAGGTCCTTGAACCAGCCGTAGGTGTCGCCGACGATCGCCTGCAGGGCGGCGCGGGCCTCGGGCGGGGTCGGGTGGAAACCGCTCGGCTCGGCCTTGAGCGGCGACGACTTCACCTCGTCGACCTTCACCCCGACCTTGTCGAGGAGGCCCGACACCTCCGGATACTGGAACAGCACGCCGATCGAGCCGACCAGCGAGGTCTCGCGGGCGACGATGTGGTCGGCGGCGATCGCCGTGATGTAGGCGCCCGAGGCCGCGGTGCCGTCGACGAAGGCGACGATCGGCTTCTTCTCGGCGAGCGCGCGCAGGTTGCGGAAGAGCTCCTCCGAGCCGGTGGTGGTGCCGCCCGGCGAGTTGATCGAGACGACGACGCCCGAGACCGCGCTCGACTCGCCGACGCGCTTCATCAGCTCGCGGGTCTTCTCGCTGCCGGCGATGAAGCCGTCGATGCTGATGCGGGCGATCTGCGGCGTGACGGCCGAGAGCCCCCTGCCCCCGGCCGCCCGCCAGCCGACGGCGCCGGCGGCGACGATCAGCGCGCCGATTCCGATCGCCCGCCAGACCGACAGCTTCCGGCGCAAGGAGCGCCGGTCGAGGAGAAGTTCGGCATCGATGGCCATGCGGCGCCCGTATCCTGGTCTGAACTCCGGAGGCGCCCCACCCGCAGGTCTTTGCCTGCAAGTCCTTGGCGCATCTCGCTCCCGGGCTGTTCTACCCCCGGCCGTCGCGCAGCGGCAAGACCGGTTTTACGGGCATCCCCCTCCCCGATCGGCGGAATTCGGATGCGAGAACGCCCGCGCGGAGGGATCCCCGCGCGGGCGTTCGGTCTCATCGGGGTGTCCGGGCCTCGCGGCCCGGACGGATCCCTTACTTCTTGTCGCCTTGGCGGGCCTTGAGGGCCGCGCCGAGGATGTCGCCGAGCGAGGCGCCCGAATCGGCGGAGCCGTACTGGGCGATCGCCTCCTTCTCCTCGGCCATCTCGAGGGCCTTGATGGAGAGCTGGACGCGGCGGGCCTTGCGGTCGAACTGCGTCACGCGGGCATCGACCTTCTCGCCGGCGGCGAAGCGCTCGGGGCGCTGGTCGTTGCGCTCGCGGGCGAGGTCCGCCCGGCGGATGAAGGTCTGGAGGTCGGAATCGACGATCTTGACCTCGATGCCCGAGTCCTTGACCTCGAGCACCTCGCAGGTGACCACCTGGCCCTTGCGGATGCCCTCACCCGCATCGGCGAAGGGATCGCCGGCGAGCTGCTTGATGCCGAGCGAGATGCGCTCCTTCTCGACGTCGACGTCGAGAACCTGGGCGCGCACCACGTCGCCCTTCTTGAACTCGTCGATGACCTGCTCGCCCGGACGGTTCCAGTCGAGGTCCGAGAGGTGGACCATGCCGTCGACGTCGCCCTCGAGGCCGATGAACAGACCGAACTCGGTCTTGTTCTTGACCTCGCCCTCTACCTCGGTGCCCGGCGGGTGCTTCTCGGAGAAGGCCTCCCACGGGTTCTGCAGGGTCTGCTTCAGGCCGAGCGAGATGCGGCGCTTGACCGGATCGACCTCCAGGATCTGAACCTCGACCTCCTGGGAGGTGGAGACGATCTTGCCCGGATGGACGTTCTTCTTGGTCCAGCTCATCTCCGAGACGTGGATCAGGCCCTCGATCCCCGGCTCCAGCTCCACGAAGGCGCCGTAATCGGTGATGTTGGTCACGCGGCCCTTGAGCTTGGCGTCGACCGGGTAGCGGGCGGCGATGCCCTCCCACGGATCGGCGAGCAGCTGCTTGATGCCGAGCGAGATGCGGTGCGTCTCGTGGTTGATCTTGATGATCTTGACCTTGACGGTCTGGCCGATGTTGACCACCTCGGACGGGTGGTTGACGCGGCGCCACGCCATGTCGGTGACGTGCAGCAGGCCGTCGATGCCGCCGAGGTCGACGAACGCACCGTACTCGGTGATGTTCTTGACCACGCCGTCGATGACCTGACCCTCTTCGAGGTTGGCCACCAGCTCGGAGCGCTGCTCGGCCCGGCTCTCCTCGAGCACGGTGCGGCGCGACACCACGATGTTGCCGCGGCGGCGGTCCATCTTGAGGATCTGGAACGGCTGCGGCGTGCCCATCAGCGGGGTGACGTCGCGGACCGGGCGGATATCGACCTGCGAGCGCGGCAGGAACG
This sequence comes from Methylobacterium tarhaniae, assembly GCF_001043955.1. Lineage (GTDB taxonomy): Bacteria > Pseudomonadota > Alphaproteobacteria > Rhizobiales > Beijerinckiaceae > Methylobacterium > Methylobacterium tarhaniae. The sequence goes on from NZ_LABZ01000179.1 coordinate 15,024, forward strand.
CCACGGCGCCGTCGAGGTCGACGGTGTAGCCGCCCTTGACCTGGTTGAAGATCGTGCCGCTGACGCGCTCGTTGTTCTCGAACGCCTTCTCGAGCTTGACCCAGCTCTCCTCGCGGCGCGCCTTGTCGCGCGAGATGACGGCTTCGCCGAGCGCGTTCTCGATGCGGTCGACGTAGACCTCGACCTCGTCGCCGACGGTGATCGGCTGGTCACGGCCGGGGCCCGTGAACTCCTTGAGGGCGACGCGGCCCTCGGTCTTGGCCCCGATGTCGATGACGGCGACGTCCTTCTCGATCGCCACCACACGGCCCTTGACCACGGAGCCTTCCGTGATCTCGTGCTCCCGGAACGACTCTTCCAGGAGGGCGGCGAAATCCTCGCGGCTCGACGCGGCGCCTTGCAAACCTGCGGACATCTATGCTCCTTTTCGTCTCGCCCTATCCGGGGAGACGGCGCCGGCGGCTCGTATGAACGGGCCGCTTCCGCCCGCCGGAGTCCCGAAAAAGGCCCCGGAAGGCCTTCGGAACCGCCGCTCCCCGAAATGTGAAGGGGCGCGGGCCGGCGCATGATCGACGGGCAGAAACGTGCTTTCCGGATGGCCACGGCTGGAATGCGGTGCGGAGGGTTCGTCACCCTGCACGCAGCATCCCGGCATCGGACCACCGGAGGTTGGGCCGATACACGAAAACCTTTCCCCCGGCAAGGCGTTGCGAGCGGTGGCGGCGCGGCAACCTGACGATGAGCGCCGGCTTGCCCACACGCGCGAGTCCGGGTTACCCATCCGTAGCCTGAAACCATTCTGATCTTCGGGCGAGGCGGGACGGCAGGCGGGGTGCGGCCCCGCCGGGCCGGGTCGCCCAAGCAAGCAAGAAGGCACGCCGTGCGCGGCGTGGGGAGGAGCGAGGTGCGGGCCCGCCAGGGCCGGCGCGCCGCCAGACTTGACGCGAGACTTGAGTGTAAGGGGGAGGCCGGGCGTCGCGACCGGAGCCGTGTCCGCGGGGCGCCCGAGAACCTCCCGAAGCCGGAGGGCGACGATGATCAAGCTCAACGTGAACGGTGAGGAGCGCCGCTTCGACGGCGATCCCGACATGCCGCTGCTGTGGTACCTGCGGGACGAGCTCGGCCTGACGGGGACGAAGTTCGGCTGCGGCGTCGCGGCCTGCGGCGCCTGCACCATCCATGTCGGCGGCACCGCGATGCGGGCCTGCCAGACCCCGGTCTCGGCCGCCGACGGCCAGCCGGTCGTGACGATCGAGGGCCTGTCGCCGGACGGCAACCACCCGGTCCAGGCCGCCTGGCGCGACCTCAACGTGGCGCAGTGCGGCTATTGCCAGACCGGGCAGATCATGCAGGCGGCCGCCCTGCTCAAGGACACCCCGAAGCCGACCGATGCCGACATCGACGCGACGATGAGCGGCAACCTGTGCCGCTGCGGCACCTATCCGCGCATCCGCGCCGCCATCAAGCAGGCGGCGGGGCTGACCCCGAAGGCCGGCCAGGGAGATCGCCTGTGATTCACGACCTCTCCTCCCTCCTCAAAGCCGCCCCGGCCGACGAGCCGGATTCCACCGTCGCCAAGGTTTCTCCCGGACAGCTCAGCCGCCGCGGCCTGCTCGCCGGGGCCGGCGCCCTGGTGCTCGCCCTGTCGCTCAAGCCGCAGGGTGCGCAGGCCGCCGAGCCGGCGAAGTTCGGCGCCGACGGCATGCCGCATGGCTGGCGCGACGACCCGACCCTGTTCGTGGCGATCGCCCCCGACGGCACCGTGACGGTGACCTGCACCCGCGCCGAGATGGGCCAGGGCGTGCGCACCTCGGTGGCCTTCGTCATCGCCGACGAGCTGGACGCCGAATGGGCCAAGGTCAAGGTCGTCCAGGCCCATGGCGACGAGGAGCGCTTCGGCAACCAGGATACCGACGGCTCGCGCTCCTTGCGGCACTTCTTCATGCCGCTGCGCCGCGCCGGTGCCGCCGCCCGCACGATGCTGGTCGAGGCCGCCGCCAAGCAATGGGGTGTGCCCGCCGGTGAGGTCACCGCCGAGAACCACGCCCTCGTCCACGCCAAGACCGGCCGGCGGATGGCTTATGGCGATGTGGCGCAGGCCGCTTCCGGCATGCCCGTGCCCGACCGGTCGAAGGTGATGCTCAAGGATCCGTCGGCCTTCCGCTACATCGGCAAGGGCCGGGTCGGCCTCATCGACAATGTCGGCATCACCACCGGCAAGGCGCAATACGGCCTCGACACCCGCGTTGAGGGGATGCTCTACGCCGTGGTCGCCCGCCCGCCGGTCTTCGGCGGCAAGGTGAAGAGCTTCGACGAGGCGGCGGCCATGAAGGTGCCGGGCGTCGTCAAGGTCGTGACCATCGATCCGCCGGCCCCGCCCTACGAGTTCATGCCGACCGGCGGCGTCGCGGTGATCGCCCGCAACACCTGGGCGGCGATCAAGGGCCGCGAGGCCCTGAAACCCACCTTCGACGACGGCCCGAACGCCGCTTACGACTCCGACGCCTACCGCGCCACCCTGGAACAGGCCGTGCGCAAGCCCGGCAAGGTGGTGCGCCAGGAGGGCGACGTCGACGCGGCGATGAAGAAGGCGGCGAAGCGCCTCGAGGCCGAGTACTACATCCCCCACCTCGTCCAGGCCCCGATGGAGCCGCCGGCCGCCACCGTCAGGATCGCCAAGGACGGGACGATCGAGGCCTGGGGCTGCGTGCAGTCGCCGCAAGCCGCCCGCGACCGCATCGCCAAGCGCCTCGGCGTCGATCCGAAGAGCGTCACGGTCAACGTGACGCTGCTCGGGGGCGGCTTCGGCCGCAAGTCGAAGCCGGACTACTTCGTCGAGGCGGCGCTCTGCTCGAAGGCCGTCGACGGCGCTCCGGTCAAGATGACCTGGACCCGCGAGGACGACCTCCATAACGGCTACTACCACACCGTCTCGGTGGAGCGCCTGGAGGCCGGCCTCGACGAGAAGGGCATGCCGATCGCCTGGCTGCACCGCAGCGCGGCCCCGACCATCGGCTCGACCTTCGTGGCCGGCGCCAACGAGCAGATCCCGATCGAGCTCGGGATGGGCCTCGTCAACGTGCCGTTCAACATCCCCAACATGCGGATGGAGAACCCGCCCGCCGACGCCCATGTGCGCATCGGCTGGTTCCGCTCGGTCTCGAACATCCCGCGGGCCTTCGCGGTGCAGTCGTTCCTGGCCGAGCTCGCCCACCTGGCCGGCCGCGACCCGAAGGACTACCTCCTCGACGTGATCGGCCCGGCCCGGATCCTCGATCCGGTCAAGCTGGGCGATGCCTGGAACTACGGCGAGGATCCCTCGCGCTATCCCTACGATACGGGGCGCCTGCGCAACGTGATCGAGACGGTGGCGCAAGGGGCCGGTTGGGGCCGCAAGGTCGGATCAGGCCGCGGCCTCGGCATCGCGGCGCATTACAGCTTCGTGACCTACACGGCCGCGGTCGCCGAGGTCGAGGTCGGGCCGAAGGGCGAGGTCACCGTCCAGCGGGTCGACATCGCCATCGACAGCGGCCAGCAGGTCAACCCGGAGCGGGTGCGCTCGCAGCTGGAGGGCGCGGTGGTGATGGGCATGGGTCTCGCGCTCACCGCCCAGATCACCTTCAAGAACGGCCGCGCGGTCCAGGACAACTACGACACCTACGAGCTGACCCGCATCAACGAGGCGCCCAAGATCATCAACGTGCACCTCGTGCAGGGCGGATCCTGGGACAAGCCGCTCGGCGGCGTCGGCGAGCCCGGCGTGCCGCCGGTGGCGCCCGCCATCGCCAACGCGATCTTCGCGGCCACCGGCCGGCGCATCCGCCAGCTGCCGATGCGCGACAAGCTGAGCGCGTGAGCGAGATCCCGCGGGGCCTCGCGCCCCGCGGAGCTTCGAGAGACGAGGGGCCGCCTCCCGCCGGGGGGCGGCCCTTTTTTCTGGTCCGTCTCCCCTCTCGCCGGAACCCCTCCCCCCGGGCCGGTGTTCGCGGACCGGAGCCCTTCGCGCCAAGGTTCAGGAACGGGCACGATTCAACGACAGGGAGAGACACGCCATGAAGCTCATCCTCGCCGCCGGCCTCCTCGCCGGCCTCACGGGACAAGCCCTCGCCGGAGCCTGCGGCACCGAGATCTCGGCGCTGGAGCCGCGCCTCAACGAGAAGGGCCGCGAGACCATCGCGGCGTCGAGCGGCGGCAAGGAGGTGGCCTCCCGGCGGGAGGCGCAGGCCGAGGCGGCGACCGAGAAGGGCACCAGCCCGTCCTCCCTGCCCAAGGGCCCGGCCCCCGGCTCCGCCGAGACGCAGGCCACCGCCGACGTCGCCAAGGCCAGCGGCGGCGGGACCGGCGTGATGGAGGCCCGCGCCAGCCTCAACCGCGCCCGCGAGCTCGACAAGAAGGGCGACGAGGCCGGGTGCATGAAGGCGCTCTCGGACGCCAAGGAGCAGATGGACAAGTCCTGATCGACGGCCGCGGGGCTTAATCCCGCTCCCGAGGTGAGGCAGCGCACATGACGGTCCGGCCCCGCGCGGGCCGGGGCTGGTCTGCTGCGCTGCAGCGCCCACATCACCTCCGCATCGCCCGGCCCTTGAAGCCGGGCTCGATCCGGAGTGTTCCGTCCGTGCCTTCCCTGTTCGACCCGATCCAGCTCGGCGCCATCGCGGCGCCGAACCGCATCCTGATGGCGCCGCTGACCCGCGGCCGCGCCTCGCGCACCCACGTGCCGACCCCGATCATGGCCGAGTATTACCGCCAGCGCGCCGGGGCCGGCCTGATCATCAGCGAGGCCACCGGCATCTCGCAGGAAGGTACCGGCTGGCCCTTCGCCCCGGGCCTGTGGACGCCCGAGCAGGTCGAGGCCTGGAAGCCGGTGGTCGCGGCGGTGCACGGGGCCGGCGGGCGCATCGTCGCGCAGCTCTGGCACATGGGCCGGGTGGTCCATCCCGACTTCCTCGGCGGTGAGAAGCCCGTCTCGGCCTCCGCCACCACGGCGCCCGACCAGGCCCACACCTACGAGGGCAAGAAGCCCTATGCCGAGGCGCGGGCCTTGCGCGAGGACGAGATCCCGCGGCTCCTCGCGGACTACGCCAAGGCCGCCCGCAACGCGATCGAGGCCGGCTTCGACGGGGTGCAGATCCATGCCGCGAACGGCTACCTGATCGACCAGTTCCTGCGCTCGGGCACCAACCTGCGCCAGGACCGCTACGGCGGTTCGGTCGAGAACCGCATCCGCCTGCTCGCCGAGGTCGCCCGCACCGTCGCCGACACCGTCGGGGCCGACCGCACCGGCGTGCGCCTGTCGCCGAACGAGCCGATCCAGGGCGTCGACGATCCCCATCCCGAGACCCTGTTCCCGGCCGCCGCCGCCGCCCTGTCGGAGATCGGCATCGCCTTCCTCGAGCTGCGCGAGCCCGGCCCGGACGGCACCTTCGGCAAGGCGGCCCGCCCGGCCGTGGCGCCCGCCATCAAGGCGGCCTTCCGGGGCCCGCTGGTGCTGAATTCCGACTACGACGGGCCGCGGGCGCAAGCCGCCCTCGACGAGGGCCGCGCCGACGCGATCGCGTTCGGCCGCACCTTCATCGCCAATCCCGACCTGCCTGAGCGGATCGCCAAGGGCGCGCCCCTCGCCAAGGACAATTACAAGACCTGGTACAGCCAGGGCCCGGAGGGCTACGTCGACTATCCGGCCCTCGACGCCGCCTGACGGTCGGCCTTCCGGCCGGATCGGTTCCGCGCGTGCAGTGCGGCACGATCCGGCTTGACGCGGCGCCCCGCGTTTGCGACGCCGCTCGGCGCCTGCCCGTCGGGCAGGCGCCGTCCGTCGGACCGGACGGAGCGGCATCATGGCGGCACGCGGAGACGACGCGCATGAGCAATCCGGGCAACACCACGCCGGCGACCTCGCAGGAGCCGAAGCAGCTCCTCCACCTGGTGTTCGGGGGCGAGCTGACCGACCTCGACAGCGTCACCTTCCGCGACCTCTCGAAGCTCGACGTGGTCGGCATCTTCCCCGACTATGCCAGTGCCGCCATGGCCTGGAAGGCGAAGGCGCAGCAGACGGTCGACAGCGCCCAGACGCGCTACTTCATCGTGCATCTGCATCGGCTCCTGCAGCCCTGAATTCCGTCGCGCGCGGGAGCGCAGGGGTGCCGTGCGACCGCGCGCGCATGAAACCATTGTGACGGTATCCCGGCGCTGGTAAGAGCCTCGCCCGTTACACGAGAGCATCGTCGCGCGGGGGGCCCGCATTCGCGCGAAGCTCGATGCGATCCTCCCTCCTCACCCCGGCGCGCGCGGGCTCCGTTCGAGCACCGCGCGACAGCGCCGGGGGTCTTGGCGCGGGCCACGATGGAACCACGATGAAATCCTCGATCAAGATCGTCGCCGGCAATGCGAGCCGCCCCCTGGCCGAGGCGATCGCGGCCTATCTCGAGCAGCCGCTGGCGGTCTGCTCGGTCCGTCGCTTCGCCGACATGGAGATCTTCGTCGAGCTCCAGGAGAACGTGCGCGGCGAGGACGTGTTCATCGTCCAGTCGACTTCCTTCCCGGCCAACGATCACCTGATGGAACTGCTCATCATGATCGATGCCGCGCGGCGCTCCTCGGCGCGGCGGATCACGGCCGTGCTGCCCTATTTCGGCTATGCCCGCCAGGACCGGCGCACCTCGGGCCGCACCCCGATCTCGGCCAAGCTCGTGGCCAACCTCATCACCGAGGCCGGCGCCGACCGGGTGATGACCCTCGACCTGCATGCCGGCCAGATCCAGGGCTTCTTCGACATCCCGACCGACAACCTGTTCGCCGCCCCCGTGATGGTGCGCGACATCAAGGAGCGGCGCGACCCGGCCGACATGATGGTGGTGTCGCCCGACGTCGGCGGCGTGGTGCGGGCCCGCGCGCTCGCCAAGCGCATCGACGCGCCGCTCGCCATCGTCGACAAGCGCCGCGAGCGGCCCGGCGAGTCGGAGGTGATGAACATCATCGGCGAGGTCGAGGGCCGCTCCTGCATCCTCGTCGACGACATCGTCGATTCCGGCGGTACCCTGGTCAACGCCGCCGAGGCCCTGCTCGCCAAGGGCGCCAAGGACGTCTCGGCCTACATCACCCACGGCGTGCTCTCGGGCGGCGCGGTGTCGCGCATCGCCTCCTCGAAGCTCAAGGAGCTGGTGATCACCGACTCGATCCAGCCCACCGAGGCGGTCAAGCTCGCCCGCAACATCCGGGTCGTCACCATCGCGCCGCTCCTCGGCGAGGCCATCGGGCGCACCGCCGACGAGTCGAGCGTCTCGAGCCTGTTCGCCTGAGCGCCTCCCGTCCGCCGCCTGGGCCGGCGGCGGGCCTTTCGAGGACGAGACGTCGCCGTCGCGATACCGCATCCCTTGCGAAAGCGGTTTGCGCCGGACCTGAGACGCGCCTATATATCGGGCGATTCCCTCACAGCGTGAGACAGGCCGTCCTGATCATCCCGGGACGCCGGCGGGGCCCTCGGCTCCGCCACGGGCGCCCTGTCGCCGCCGAGGGGCCCGTATTTGTAGGCCGCTTCCCGGACGGGCGGCCGTCGCGCTCCCGCGGGAGCGCCCCGAGGAGGTGTGGTATGTCCCAGGGACCGTTGATGCCGAAGGCGACGGCCGTCTGGCTCGTCGAGAACACGTCGCTGTCCTTCGATCAGATCGCCGATTTCTGCAAGCTCCACCCCCTCGAGGTGAAGGGCATCGCCGACGGCGAGGTGGCGGCCGGCATCAAGGGCCTCGATCCGGTCTCGACCGGCCAGCTCACCCGCGAGGAGATCGAGCGGGCGCAGAACAACCCGAACCACCGCATGAAGGTGGCGGTCTCGAAGGTGAAGCTGCCCGAGGTCAAGCGCAGCAAGGGTCCGCGCTACACCCCCCTCTCCCGCCGCCAGGACCGGCCCAATGCCATCCTGTGGCTGCTGCGCAACCATCCGGAGCTGAAGGACGCGCAGGTGATGCGCCTCGTCGGCACCACCAAGTCGACGATCCAGCAGATCCGCGAGCGCACCCACTGGAATTCCGGCTCGCTGCAGCCGATGGACCCGGTGACCCTCGGCCTGTGCTCGCAGATCGACCTCGACTTCGAGGTCCAGCGCGCCGCCAAGGACCGGCCGCTGGTGGAATCCGCCGAGGGCGGCGCCACCCTGATGCCGCCCGAGCTCTCGGTCCTGCCCGAGCCGGACGAGCACCGCGACGCGGATCACCGTCCCGGCCGCGGCGACGAGCGCCTGGACGCCGATTCGGTCTTCGCCCGCCTCAAGCCGATGCGCAAGGGCGAGCAGGACGAGGACGACGACGAGTATTGAGGCGGCGATCTCAAGACGATCGCGCCGCCTCCGCAGGTGAACCCTCCCCCGCAGAGGG
>NZ_LABZ01000018.1 GCF_001043955.1 Methylobacterium tarhaniae
GGTCCGCGAGGATGCGAGGCGAGGTGAGGACATGAGCAACCGGATGTGGGGCGGGCGCTTCGCGAGCGGCCCCGCCGAGATCATGGAGGAGATCAACGCCTCCATCGGCTTCGACAAGCGCCTCGCCCCCCAGGACATCCGGGGCTCGCTCGCCCATGTCGCGATGCTGGGCAAGGCGGGGATCCTGCCGGCCGAGGATGTGGCGAAGATCGAGGCCGGGCTCAAGACCGTGCAGGGCGAGATCGAGGCCGGGACCTTCGCGTTCCGCCGCGAGCTGGAAGACATCCACATGAGCGTGGAGAGCCGCCTGCGCGAGATCGTCGGCCCCTCGGCCGGCCGCTTGCACACCGCGCGCTCGCGCAACGACCAGGTCGCCACCGACATGAAGTTGTGGGTGCGCGATACCCTCGACGCCCTCGACGGCCAGGCCGCCGACCTGCAGCAGGCCATGGCCGAGCTGGCCTTGACGCATGCCGGCACGGTGATGCCGGGCTTCACCCACCTGCAATCGGCCCAGCCCGTCACCTTCGGCCATCATCTCCTGGCCTATGTCGAGATGCTGAACCGCGACCGCGGCCGGTTCCGCGACGCCCGCGCCCGCCTCAACGAATGCCCGCTCGGCGCGGCCGCGCTCGCCGGCACCTCGTTCCCGATCGACCGCCACGCCACGGCGGCGAGCCTCGGCTTCGACCGGCCGACGGCGAACTCCCTCGATTCGGTGGCCGACCGCGACTTCGCCCTGGAGGCGCTCTCGGCCGCGGCGATCGCGGCGGTGCACCTGTCGCGGTTCGCGGAAGAGATCGTGGTCTGGACCTCGGCCCAGTTCGGCTTCGTCAAGCTGTCGGACCGGTTCACCACCGGCTCCTCGATCATGCCGCAGAAGCGCAATCCCGATGCCGCCGAGCTGGTGCGGGCGAAGTCCGGCCGGATCATCGGCGCCCTGTCGGGCCTGCTCATCGTCATGAAGGGCCTGCCGCTCGCCTATTCGAAGGACATGCAGGAGGACAAGGAGGGCACGTTCGACGCGCTCCAGACCCTCTCTCTGTGCCTCGCCGCGATGGCCGGCATGGTGCGGGATCTCGAGCCCGTGCCGGACGTCCTGACGGTCGCGGCCGGCTCCGGCTACGCCACCGCCACCGACCTCGCCGACTGGCTGGTGCGCGAGCTCGGCCTGCCGTTCCGCGATGCCCATCACGTCACGGGCCGCCTCGTCGGCGAAGCCTCGTCCCGCGGCATCGGGCTGGAGGCGCTGCCGCTGGCGGTGATGCAGGCGGAGGAGCCGCGCATCACCGATGCGGTCTTCGCGGTTCTCGGCGTCGAGAACTCGGTGAAGAGCCGCACCAGCTACGGCGGCACGGCGCCCGACAACGTGCGGGCGCAGGCCGAGGCCTGGCTGGAGCGCCTGGCCGGCGAGACGGCCTGAGCGGCTTTTTGGCCTCGCTCGTCCCATCCGCAACCTCATCCCGAGGTGTCGGTCGATCCAGGATCGACCGACACCTCGCGGGAGGGCTCCAGAACCCTCAGTGCTCCCTCACCCCCTCCTTCGAGGCTCGGCGATCTTCGATCGCGTGCGATCTATGATCGCCAGCGCTTCAGGATGAGGGTGTGGGTGGGAGGGAACGAGCGCTCGTGTTAGTGCCTGACCGTTCCGAACAAGCTCGACCATCACGGGAGGACCCACCATGGATCTCGGTCTCAAGGGCAAGCGCGCCCTCGTCCTGTCGTCCAGCCGCGGCCTCGGCCGCGGCATCGCCGAGGCCCTGGCGGCCGAGGGCGCGGACGTGCTGCTCACCGCCCGCACCGCCGAGCGCCTGGACGAGGCGGTGGCGGCGATCAACGCCCGCGGCCAGGGCCGCGCCTACGCCTTCGTCGGGAGCCTGAAGGAGAATGTCGAGGCGATCTACGCCGCGGCGCAGGAGCATCTCGGCGGGGTCGACATCCTGGTCGCCAATACCGGCGGTCCGCCGGCCGGCACCGCGCTGACCGTGCAGCCCGAGGCCTGGACGCCCCAGTTCGAGGCGATGGTGACCCCGGTCTTCCGCCTCGCCGGGCTCGTCCTGCCGGGCATGCGCCAGGCCGGGTTCGGCCGCATCCTGGTCGTCGCGTCGAGCGGCGTCGAGCAGCCGATCCCGAACCTCGTGATGTCGAACGCGCTGCGCGCCTCGATCGCCGGCTGGGCCAAGACGCTGGCTTCCGAGGTCGCGGCCGAGGGCGTCACCGTCAACATGATCCTGCCCGGCCGGATCGAGACCGACCGCACCGGCGAGCTCGACACCGCCAACGCCAAGGCACAAGGCAAGTCGCGCGAGGAGATCGCCGAGGCCGCCCGCGCGGCGATCCCCGCCAAGCGCTACGGCCGCGTGCAGGAATTCGCCGACGTGGCGTGCTTCCTGGCCTCCGAGCGCGCCTCCTACGTCACCGGCAGCATGATCCGGGTGGATGGTGGAGCCGTGCGGTCGATCTGAGCCTTCGGGGGCTGGACGGTCTTCGTCCGGCCTTCTCTCCCCGACGGTTCCGTAACGGGGTGGAGCGAGACGAGAAAGGGCGGCCCCGCGGGACCGCCCTTTCTCGTGTTCGACCTTGTCCGAGTCTGATCGCCTATTGCCGCTTGCCCCACCGCACCCCCGGCGCCGGGCCCGCACCCGCGGCGAGCTGCCCCACCGCCGGGCCGCTGGCATCGCCCGGATGGTGCTGCGAGCCCTGGCCCATCGGCTCGGGAGCCATCAGGTCGGGGGTCGCGGCCATGTCGGGGGTGCCGCGGCCGGTGGCGAACTGGCCGGCCTTGCGGAAGCGCCAGAGATAGCCGGGCACCACCGCCTCGATCGCCGTCGGGGCGATGCCGATGCCCTCGATCGTGCGGCCTTCGGCCTTCGCCGCCTCCGACACGACGTTGTCGCTCTGGAGCAGGGTGACCTGGTCGCGGGTGAGCTTCAGGGTGTCGGGCAGGAGGCCGAGCGTCAGGGTGTCGGCGAGTTCCATCACGCGGGCCTGGAGCCGGGCGGCCGGGGCCGGCAGCGGCACCACCACGCGGCTGCGCATCGTCACCTTCAAGGTGTACTCGACGAGCTGCTGAAGGGTCAGGATCTCCGGCCCGCCGAGCTCGTAGATCCGGCCGCCCTGGAGCTGACCCTCGACCGCCCGGGCGATCGCCTCGGCGACGTCGCCGGCGAAGACCGGCTGCATCCGCGCCTCGGCCCCGGCCAGCGGCAGCACCGGCAGCATCCGGGCGAGCGACGCGAAGCGGTTGAAGAAGCTGTCGCCCGGCCCGAAGACGATCGAGGGGCGGAACACGATCGCGTCGGGTCGCGCCTCGAACACGCCGGCCTCGCCGACCGCCTTCGAGCGGGCATAGGCCGAGGCCGAGTTCGCGTCGGCGCCGAGCGCCGAGACGTGCACCAGCGGGGCGCCGACCGCGGCGGCGGCCCGGGCGACCTCGGCGGCGCCGTCCGCCTGGAGGCGCTGGAAGCTCTGGCTGCCGCTCTCCTGCAGGATGCCGACGAGGTTGACCACGATGTCGGCATGCTCCGCCGCCCGGGCGATCGAGGTCGGGTTGCGCAGGTTGGCCTGCACGCCGACGATCTGGCCGACGCGGCCGAGGGGCTGGAGGAACTGGGCGAGGTCGGGCCGGCGCACCGCCACCCGGATCCTGTAGCCGCGCTTGGCCAGGGCCCGCACCACGTGGCGGCCGAGGAAGCCCGACCCCCCGAACACGGTCACGAGCTGCGAGGCGGGTCGGGTCAGGCCGACATGGTCGAAGCCGGTCATGGTGGTGGGGTCCTTCCGCGAGTCTCGGCTGGAACGGCTTGGCTTGGCCGGTCTCGGCTTGGGCGGTCTTGGCTTGGCCGGTCTTGGCTTGGGCTCTCTTGGCCGAAGGTTCTTGCCGGCTCCTTAGTCGAGGGGACGGGCCCTGTGAAGCGCTTTGCGCCGTACCCGCCCGGGTTGCGACCGGGAGACCGCCCCGGCATGCCTCCCCAGGCTCTCCCCCCGGGGTGCCACGATCGCAGGGCACTTTCTCGCGCGGCGTCTTTCCTGGAACTCCCGATCGCCGCGAAGCGTGGCCGGAAGCGCCGGGATGTGCGATTTTTATGAAAATATCCTTGAAAATGACCTATAGTTATCTACCATGAATATGATAAAAAGACGACTGGATGGGGGAATGGGTCATGATATCGGGCGTGAATCTGGCGATTGCCGCGGCTTTCGCCGGCCTGGTTTTGTTCGCAATGATGTACTGGCTCCTGCGGCGTCCCGCCAGGAAGCGATCCGGCCTCTCCGACCGCCCCCGCGACGATCTCGAAGTCCTGGCCGGCGAGCTGGCGGAGCTGGTGGACGTCGCGCGCTTCATCAATAACGGTTTCCAGGACGACAATTTCTACGCGATCCGCAGCAAGTACACAGTCATCGCGCGGTGTCTGCTGCAGCACCCGGTGTATTCCCGCTACATCGACTCCAATCTCGGGGCAACGATCGAGGGCGGGCATGCCCTGCCGCTCAGCATGCTGCGTCAGGAGGACAAGGAATGCCTGCTCGTCACCTTGCGTGAGCTGCAGGGCTGCGTGCAGATCCTGATCAACCTGCGCGATGCGGGCTGCATTCCGGGGACCGTGCCGGGGGCGGATGGGGATCGGCCCGGTGATGTGCCCCTGCTGGCCGTCCCGGCGGCGCGGCCAGTCCGCAATCGCGGCCTGCGCGCCGCCATGGCCGCCGCGGCCCTCGTCGTCCTCGCGGGAGCGACCGTCCTTCTCTCGGGCGACGAGGCTGCTGTCTCCGTCGAGACGCTGCTCGCGCAGGCCGGCCGGACCCTGCGCGGCCCCGGCATCGGAGTCGAGGCTCCCGGCCAGGGGAGCGTCCGCCCCGCCGCCTCGGGAGAGGGCGAGGCGGAAGGGCGCGATCTCGCGGCGCGGTCGCGCCGGCTCGGCGCCGAGATGGAGGCGCTCGACCGGGCCGTCCTCCAGCGCCGGGACGAACTCCACCTCGTCGGTGCCTCCGTCGCGCGCCTGCGCCTCGCGGCGGAAGCCGGTCAGGAGCGCCGTCGGGAAGCCGAGGCGGCCAAGGCCTCGGCCGATGCCGCCGCGGCCGAGGCCCGGGCGGGAATCGAGGCGGCGAGCCGGGAGGCGGCGGCTCTGCGGGCGCAGGTCGCCGGGCAGCGCGAGACGCTGGACGCCGCCCAAACGGAGGTCGATGCCGCACGGAGCGACCTGACGGCCTTGCGCGCCGCGATCACCGAGCAGGCCGGCCGGCTGGACGCCGTCCGGGCCGAGGGCGAGGCGGAGATCCGGCAGGTCGGCGACCGCCTCTCCGAGCTCGGCCGGACGGCGCAGGACAACCACGAGGCGATCGGCCGGATCGGGGTCACGCTCGTCGGGTTCGAGGAGACGTCGCGCGGTATCGAGGCCGCCCGCGACCAGCTGTCCCGGGAGCGGACGCATCTCACCGATCTCGCCAGCGACGCCAGCGAGGCAGGCCGAACCCTGTCCGAGATCAAGACCCGGATCGCCGCGCTCAAGGTGGCGCTCGCCGGGCCGGGCAGCACGGAGCCGGCCGCTCCCGCGGCCACCGTGCCGGCCCCGCCGCTGCGGACCGAGGCGGCGTTGCAGCCGGAGGAGTGGCGGAGGATCCAGCAGGCCCTGGCTCGGTCGGGGCATTACGCCGGCAAGACCGACGGGCGGCCGGGTGAGGAGACCCGGGCGGCGATCGCGAAGTACCAGCGCGGGATCGGCGCGGAGCCCACCGGCCGGCTCTCCCCGGCGCAGATCGAGCGGCTGATCCCGCCTCCTCCGGCCAAGCAGCCGATGGCGGCCCGGTAGGCGCCGCGACGACGAGACGTCGGCCTCGAGGCTCCGGAGCGGCCGCCAGCCGCGGAACGGAGATAGTTCGATCTCGTTCGCCCGATATGACGGCGCTCACGCGAACTGGCCCCAGCCTTCTGCCCGGCCTGCTGATCGGCCTCGGCCTGGGCGGGTTCTTCGACGGGATCGTGCTGCATCAGCTGCTGCAATGGCACCACATGCTGAGCAGCTGGTACCCGATCACCTCGCTCGAAGCCCTCGCGCTCAACACCCGCTGGGACGGCTACTTCCACAGCGCCACCTACGTGCTCGTGGTGCTCGGCGTGTTCCTGCTCTGGCGCCGGGGCGGTCCCTTCGACGGCCGCCGCCTGGCGGGCGCAGCGCTCCTCGGCTGGGCGTCGTTCAACCTGGTCGAGGGCGTGATCGACCACCAGCTCCTCGGCGTCCACCACGTCAACGAGACGGTGCCGCGGCAGGACTGGCCGTGGTGGGATGCCGGCTTCCTGGCCTGGGGCGCCGCCATGGCGGCGGCGGGCGGTCTGCTCCTGCGGGGGCGGCGATGAGGCGCGCGGCGCTGCCGTGGGTTCTCCTCGCGCTGGCGCTCGCGGCCGCGACGGCGCCGGCCTGGGGCCGCTTCGCCACCGGGTTCGACCCGACCCTGGACGAACTCCTGAGTCTGCGCTGCGGCCCGGGTCGGACGGCCTCGTGACGGCTCACGCCACCCTGCGCGGCACCATCCGCTCGCTGCCCAGGGCGTCCCGGGCTCCGGAGATGCCGTCCTCGGCGTATTCGGCATCCTCGTTGACGTTCCACACGTCGTAGCGCCGCTCGCCGAGCAGGATGTTCCGCGCCGTCAGCATCGCGGTCATCATGGCGTGGTCCTGGTTGTTGTACTTGTGCATGCCGTTGCGGCCGACGAGGTGGAGGCTCGGATAGCTGCGCTCCAGGTCCCGGCGGATCGTCGCCACGTGGGTGCGGTAGGCGTCGTCGTAGACCGGGTAGGCCTTGGGCTGGCGCACCACGCAGGCATCGACCACGCTGGCGGGATCGACGAGGCCGATCAGGCCGATCTCACGGCGGGCCAGCGCGATCAGCTCCGAATCCGGCGCGTTCCACAGCCCATCACCCTCGAAGCAGAAATATTCGAGGCCGAGGCAGGTATAGGCCTCGTCCGGCACCATCTCGGGCGACCAGGAGCGGAAGTTCTGCACCCGCCCGACCTTCACCGCAGGATCATGGACGTAGATCCAGTTGTCCGGAAAGCTGTCCTTGGCACGCGCGATCAGCGCCACGGTGAGGAAGTCGCGGTAGCGCAGGCTGCGGGCCTGGAAGGTGCTCAACGGCGCCGGGCGGATGGCGCCGACGAGCTCGCGGATCGGCGCCGAGGAGACGACGTTGCGGGCCGTGAAGGTCTCCCGGCCGCCGCCCTCGCGCCGCGCGCTCACCGTCCACAGCTGGGTGCCGGGATCGTACGACAGGGCGTCGACCCGCCGGTCGAGGAGGATCCGGCCGCCCTTGCGCCGGATCGCGCTCGCGGCGGCGTCCCACATCATGCCGGGGCCGCGGCGGGGATAGCGGAACGACTCGATCAGCGTCTTGATGGCCGTGCCGTCGGACGCCGCCGGCCGGTTGAGCCTGAGCGAGCGCCTGAGCCCGTCGCGGATCGCGGCGCCGAGGTCGAGCCCCTTGATGCGCTGCGCGGCCCAATCGGCCGAGATCTCGTCGCAGGACATGCCCCACACCTTCTCGGTGTAGGTCTTGAAGAAGATCGAGAACAGCCGCTCGCCGAACTGGTTGCGGACCCACTCGTGGAAGCTCTTCGGCTCCGGGATCGGCCGGGCCCGGGCCCAGAGATAGGAGGCGACGCAGGCCGCGCTCTCGAGGAGGCCGAGGTTGCGCAGGGCCTCGAAGGCCCTGAGCGGATAGGCGTAGGTCTTGCCCTTGTAATAGATCCGTGACAGGCGCGGCCGCTCGATGAAGTCGTCCGGCAGGATCTCGTTCCAGAGATCGACCACGTCCTTGGACTTCGAGAAGAAGCGGTGGCCGCCGATGTCGAACAGGAAGCCCTTGTAGGCGACCGTGCGGCTGATGCCGCCGACCTGGACCGGGTCGCGCTCCAGCACCACGACGTCGCGGCCGGCCTTGGCCAGCATGTACCCGGTGGTCAGGCCTGCCGGTCCCGCGCCGATCACCAGCGTCTCGGTGTGAAGGCTCATCGCTCGGGCAACTCCGGGGCCGTCACGGCCGCTTCCGCTGGAGACGGGACTCTCCCCGAAGCCTTACCGCCGGATGGTAAAGAACCGCTCAACCGGCCCCGCTAACCGGAGGGTAAGGGCGCCCATGCGAACCGGGACCACCCGGCTGTCCTCCAGGCCCAGGATCCCGCCATGCTCGCCGCCCCGCTGCCCCAGGCCCGATCCGGACCCGAGGCGACGCAGCGCTCCCTCCTCGCGCGGCCGGCCCTGGTCTGGCTCATCGTCGCGGCGGGCGCGGTGGGGGTCTTGTCCTGGCCCGACCTCCAGGCCGTCCTGCGCGACCTGCGGCTGCCGGACAGCGACGACGCCATGCGGTTGGTGCAGGTGCGCGACCTTCTGGCCGGCCAGCCCTGGTTCGACCTCGCCCAGCACCGCCACGCCGGCGCGCCGCCGATGCACTGGTCGCGCTTCGTCGACGCGCCGATCGCCGGCCTGATCCTCCTGGCGCGGCCCTTCGCCGGGCCCGTCCTGGCGGAGGGGATCGCCGCGATCCTGTGGCCGCTGCTGCTGCTCGGCCTCTACGCCGCGATCCTCTATCGCGGGATACGCCGCGCCTTCGGCTGGCGCGCCGCCGCCTTCGCGCTGTTCGCCACGACCCAGTCGATCGTCGTCACCGGCCTGTTCGCGCCCGGACGGATCGACCACCACAACGTCCAGATCTGCGCGATCTTCGCCCTCGTCCTCAGTCTCGCCCGGCCGGCGCCGACGGGGCGGGACGGCGCGCTGGCCGGAGCGCTGGCCGCATTCTCGCTGGCGATCGGGCTCGAGGCGCTGCCGTTCATCGCCGCCGCCGGCCTCGTCCTCGCCGGGTCCTGGCTGCGCGACGGGCGCTCCGCCCTGCCGCCCTTCCTCGGCTTCGGTCTCGCCCTCGGGCTCGTCGCCCCCGCGCTCTTCCTCGTTCAGACCGCCCCGGCGCTCCGGGGCGCGACCGCCTGCGACGCCCTGTCGCCGCCCTGGTTGTGGCTGGCCGCATCGGCCGCCGTCACCGCCGCGGCGGCGGCGCTCGTCGCCGGGGAGCGGCGCACGCGGTTCGTGCTTCTCGCGGCCGGCGGCGGCCTCGCGGCCGGCGGCTTCCTCGTCCTGTTCCCGGCCTGCGCCGCCGGGCCGTTCACCGGCATGCCCGACCTCGTGCGGCGGGACTGGCTGCTGGAGGTGCGGGAGATGTTCCCGGCCTGGCGGCTCGCCCGGATCGCCCCCGGCGTCGTCCTCGCCAGCGAAGTGCCGGTGCTGATCGGCGCCGTCGCGGCGAGCCTGTGGGCGTGGCGCGGGCGCGAGGCCGGGCAAAGGCGCCTGATGGCCGCCGCCGCCGGGGCGCTCTGGCTCGGCGTCTTCCTGGGCACGGCGCAGTTCCGCGGTCTCTACGTCGCCGGCGCCTTCGTGCCCCTGGTGGCCGGTCCGGTCCTCGATCGGGCGGCCGCGCTCCTGCGCGTGCCCGAGGCGGGATCGGGCCGCCGCGTCGCCGCCCTCGCCCTGAGCCTCGCCTTGTGCGGCAAGGTCTGGCTCTTCGCCGCATCGGTGCCGCAGGCCCTCGCCGGCCGGGACAAGACGTTCGAGGCGGGACACGCCGCCTGGCAGGATTGCAGCGCCCGCCGGGCCGTCGCCGCCCTCGACGTCCTGCCGCAGGGGCTGATCCTCGCGGCGATCGATCTCGGGCCCAGCCTGCTCCTGCACAGTCACCACGCCGTCGTCGCGGCGCCTTATCACCGGGCGCTGCCCGGCCTCGCCGCCTCGATCGAGGCGTTCAAGGACGCGGAGGCCCTGCCGAAGGTGGCTGCCCGGGTCGGGGCGGACTACATCGTGGCTTGCGCATCCCCCGCGGAGCCGGGCGAGGCGACGAGCCTCGCCGAGCGTCTCGCGCGCGGCGCGACCACCCTGCCCGGGCTGGAGCCGGTCCCGGTGCGGGACACCCCCTTGCGGGTCTGGCGCCTCCGGCCGGCGCTGTGAGGGGGTTCGCGTGATCGGGCGGCTCGCGGCATTCTCGCTTCTCGCCCTCCTCCTCGCGGGTCTGGCTGCGGGAGCACTGGCGGTCGCCCGCGGCGAGGAGCCCGGGGGCATCGAGGAGGTCTGGATCGCCCTGTTCGGCCCGCCGGATCTCGGCCCGGTCGATTTCGCCGCCCTGCGGCGCGCGCCGTCCCGGAGCGACGCGCTGGCCTGCGCGGCCGATATCTGCCCCCTGGCCCAGGCCGACGCGGTGCCGCCGGACTTCGCCGCGGCGGGCGCCCGCCTGCGCGAGATCGTCCGGGCGGTGGCCGGGCGTCAGCCGCACACGGATCTGGTCTTCACCGACCGCTGGGGCGAGCAGGACCGCTACGTCGCCCGCACCGCGTGGCTGCGCTGCCCCGACACCGTCACGGTCGAGATCGTCGGCCGCGGCGAGGGCCGCTCCAGCCTCGCGCTCTACATCCGCAGCCAAGTCGGCTGCCCCGTCCCGGCGACGAGCCACGCGCGGCTGACCCGCTGGCTCGACGGGATCGCGGCGGCGGCCGGAATCGAAGCGAACAAGGGGTGATGGGATGCCGCGCGCCGCACACGAGCACTTGAGCCCGACCAGCATCCCGCCTCTCGCGGCCTTGCCCGCCGAGCCCGATGTCGCGGTGATCGGTGCCGGGGCCGCCGGGATCGGCGCGGCGCGCCGGCTCCTCGCCCGCGGCCTGTCGGTGGCGGTGCTGGAGGCCCGCCCGCGGCTCGGCGGCCGCACCGTCACCACCGCCTTGCGCGGCCACCCGGTCGACCTCGGCGCCCACTGGCTGCATGCCGGGCCGATCAACCCTCTGGTGTCGCTGGGGTTCGCCCGCGGCGAGCCCCTGCGGCGGGCGGCGCAGGAGAGCCACCTCTGGATCGGGCGCCGCCCAGGGAGGCCGGCGGAGGAACTGGCCTTCGGCCGCGCCTGGTCCGTCGCCGACCGGGCGATGACCGACGGCGCGCGCCTGAACGGCGAGGACCGGCCCGCCGCCACCGCCCTGCCGCCGGGCCTCGGGCCCTGGGGGCGTCGGGTCGCCCTGGTGCACGGCCTCGTCTCGGGCCGGCCGCTCACCGAGGTCAGCCTGCACGACTTCCCGAGCATGGAATACGGCGACAACTTCTTCATCGCCGGCGGCTACGGCGCCTACCTCGCCCGCCTCGCCGCCGGGCTGCCGGTGGCGCTCGACACCCCCGTGGCCGCCCTCGACTGGGCGGGGGAGGGGGTGCGGCTCGATCTCGGGAGCCGCGGCACCTTGCGGGCACGGGCCGCCCTCGTCACCGCCCCGATGATGGTGATGCAGGAGCCGGCTCCCGCCCTCCGCTTCGCCCCGGACCTGCCGGTCCCGTTCCGCGCGGCGATCGACGGCTTCCGCACCGGCATCTACGAGCACGTGGTGCTGCATTGGCCGTCCTCGCCGTTCCGCGGCCGCGACCGGCTGGCGAGCCTGATCGGCGGCCGGCTCCAGCCGCCGGGCCTGCTGACGCGGGTCGACGGCACGCCGTTCCACTATTTCGAGCTCGACGTGCCCCTGGCCGCCCGTCTCGACGCGGCCCGCGCCGGGGCCGATGGCGCGAGGCGGCTGGTGCGCGAGACCCTGGCCGAGCAGGTCGGGCGCGGTTCCCTGCGTGACCTCGCCGTGCCGGCGGTGACCGAGTGGCGCCACGACCCCTGGTCGCGCGGCTCCTGGGCGGTGGTGCCGCCGGGCCATACCAAGGCCCGCGACCTCCTGAAGGAGGTGATCGCCGAGCGGATCTGGTTTGCCGGCGAGGCCCTGTCGCGCGAGCAATGGGGCACCGCGGGCGGCGCCTTCGCGGAGGGCGAGCGGGCGGCGGAGGCGATCGCGTCCCAGCTCCGCTGAATCCACATTTGGCTTAACGCGAGCGATCCCTACATTCCCCGCATGCTCACACGCGTCCTCACCCTCCTTCTGCTCCTCGGCCTGTCCTGCACGGTCGAATCCCACGCCCAGCCGCTCACCCGCAACGTGCTCAAGGGCACCTGCGAGAAGCTCGTCATCGCCGGCAAGGACGTCAGCCCGACCTGCGGCGAGAGCATCGTCAACACGGTCCAGGGCCGGCGCACGTCGTTCGACTTCACCTCGAGCGACGGCACCACGGTCAGCTTCAGCGGCACCGGCATGCCGCAGGACCGCCAGGAGGAGGTCGGCGTCGACGCGCTCCAGCCGGTCAGCGCCGTGATCCTCTCCGTGAAGGCGGCCGATGGCGGCATCACGCGCGATACCCTGATGACCGTCGGCTCCTGCCGCTTCCCCGCCGCCGCGCCCGGCCGCTCGACCATCGCCTGCGCCGCCGACACCCAGCGCGGCCGCTTCGAGGGCACGTTCACGACGGCGAGCGACGCTTCGGCGGGGAAGTAGCGGGTCGGCCTGCCGCTCCGGCGCGGCGAGGCGGAACGGCGCCTCGCCGCGCGACCGGAGTTTTTCAGGGCGCGATCATCTCGCGGATGCGCGCGGCCAGGGCCTCGACCGCGAAGGGCTTGGTCAGCACGGCCATGCCGGGTTCGAGCTGGCCGTTGCCGAGCAGGGTGGTCTCGGCGAAGCCCGTGATGAAGAGAACCTTCAGGTCCGGCCGGCCGACCCGCGCGGCGTCCGCCATCTGGCGCCCGTTCATGCCGCCGGGCAAGCCGACATCGGTCACCAGCAGGTCGACGCGCGCATCCGACTGGAGCACCCGCAGGCCGCCCGCCCCGTCCGCGGCCTCGACCGCGGTATAGCCGAGGTCGTTCAGCACGTCGGCGACGAGCATGCGCACGGTCGGCTCGTCATCCACGATCAGCACGGTCTCGCCCGCCTCGGCATGGGCCATCGGACGCTTCCCGGGGTCGGGCCCCTCCGCATCCGCCTCGCCCCGATGCCGCGGCAGGTACAGGCAGACCGTCGTGCCGGCGCCGACCTCGGAGACGATCCGCACCTGCCCGCCCGACTGCTTGGCGAATCCGTAGATCATCGACAGGCCGAGGCCTGTGCCCTCGCCCATCGGCTTCGTCGTGAAGAACGGGTCGAACGCCCGGGCGACGACCTCCGGGGGCATGCCGGTGCCGGTATCGGAGACGCACAGCGACAGGTACTGCCCCTCCGGCACGTCCAGCGCCTCGGCCTGCCGGCGGTCGACCCAGCGGTTCTCCGTCTCGATGACGATCCTGCCTCCCTCCGGCATCGCATCCCGTGCGTTGATACAGAGATTCAGGAGCGAGTTCTCGAGCTGCGAGGGATCGACCAGGGCGGGCCAGAGGTCGTCCGCCCCCCGATGCCGCAGATCGATGCCCGGGCCGACGGTGCGCTGGATCAGGTCGAGCATCCCGTCGACCAGCCGGTTCGCGTCGACGGCCTTGGGCGCCAGCGTCTGGCGGCGCGAGAAGGCGAGGAGGCGGTGGGTCAGCGCCGCCGCCCGCTTCGAGGCGCCTTGCGCGGCGGCGATGTACTTCGCGACGTCCTTGGACCGGCCCTGGCCGATGCGGGTCTCGATCAGCTCCAGCGAGCCCGAGATGCCGGCGAGCAGGTTGTTGAAGTCGTGGGCGAGGCCGCCGGTGAGCTGGCCCACCGCCTCCATCTTCTGCGACTGGCGCAGGACCTCCTCCATGCGGGCGCGCTCCTCGCCGGCCTGCCGCAGGCTCTCGGCGGCTTGCCTGAGGTCGCGCGTCCGGTCCTCGACCCTGGCTTCGAGCGAGGCGTTGAGCCGGCGGATCTCGTCCTGGATGCGGCGTTGCCGGAATGCCGCGAAGCCCAGCAGGGCCGTGGCGAAGAGGCCGCCGCCGCAGACGAGCCCGATCTCCGGCAGGGCCGAGGCCCGCCGTGGCGAGAGGCGTTGCTCGAACCGCACGGTCCAGACGCGGCCGCCCAGCTCGATCGTCGCCTCGCGGGTGAGCCGGCCGGCCACCGCATCCGGATTCCGCGCCGACCGGTGCAGCAGCGTCGCCGCGCTCGGCGTGCCGTCGTAGATGGCGAAGGCGGCGTCCTGCTCGGCCTCGGCGGCCACGATGCTGTTGAACAGGTCGTCCGCCCGGAAGGCCCCGAAGACGAAGCCCAGGTAACGCCGCCGCCGCTCGTCGAGTTCGGCGGGCACGACCCCGCCGGCATAGACCGGCATGGCGACGAGGAAGCCGGCCTGCTTGTTCGCGTCGATCTCCTGCACGAGCTGGATCCGCGCCGAGGCGGCCGGCAGGCCGGTGTCGCGCGCGCGCTCGACCATGTCGCGCCGGACGGGATCGGACATCACGTCGTAGCCGATGGCCGCCTGGTTGCGCGCATTCGGCGGCTCGGCGAACAGGACCGGGCTGAGCACCGGGTGGTCGCTCGACGGGCGCACCCGGAAGCCCGGCACGCCCAGGGTCTCCGCCTTCGCGGCGAAACGCTCGCGTTCGGAGGCTTGGATGGCCGGCGTGAAGCCGATGCCGAGAATGCCGGGATACAGGGTCTGGAACTCGATCCGCTGAACGTAGGCCCGGAACTGGGCCAGCGTGACGGTGTCGTCGTTGGCGGCGAACAGGCCGGCGCCGCCGCGCAGGAGGGCGGTGTAGGTGCGGAACTGGTCCTCGACCGAGCGCAGCTCGATGTCGGTGGCGTGGAGGAAGGTCAGGCGGTCGCGCATCTCGGCCGCGCGCCAGATCAGGGCCGTGCCGAGCCCGGTCGCGACCAGGCCCATGGCTAGGATCGCGTAGGGGATCCATCGCCATGCCCGTGGCGCCGGAGACGGCGAAGGGGCCGTCGGCTCGGCCTGGCCCGGATTTGGGGGAGTTGCGCGCGAGGCGGAAGCCGGAAGGATGGAATGGCCCGTCGCGAGGGGCGGGCGGGTGGCAGGCGAGCCCATGATGGCGTCACCGGGACGGTTCAGCGAGCCGCCGGACGCCGGTGGGCCGCCGATCGCCCGCCGAGTTCGGACACGAGCACGCATGCGGCGGGCACCGTTCCCGCGATGGACGCCGCAGGCGCCTCCCGGACGCCTTGTATCCGGATCGAGGGCGGGCGGGCCGCGAGAGGCGGCCCGGGACGACGGCGGGG
Source organism: Methylobacterium tarhaniae (assembly GCF_001043955.1). Classification (GTDB taxonomy): domain Bacteria; phylum Pseudomonadota; class Alphaproteobacteria; order Rhizobiales; family Beijerinckiaceae; genus Methylobacterium; species Methylobacterium tarhaniae. Next base: position 15,025 of record NZ_LABZ01000018.1, read on the forward strand.
AAGGGTGGTTTCACGGAGGGTGACCGCATCAGCGATCCTCAACTCCAACCTCGGCCGTTTCGTTCCGGTAGCGGGAGCTCCTTTACGTCAGGGGGGCGCCGGGCGCGGCGCCATCATGCCCGATTCGCCGCGCCGCCGCCCTGGCGTCACCGCCGCGACCCGCGGTCGAGCCCGGCCCTGCGCAGGGCATCCGCCAGCGCTCCACCCCCCGCCGGCTCCTCGCGGCGGGTTTGCGGGCGCGGGGCATCGCGGCGGGGCGCGTCGCGGTGGGAGCCGCCCTGCTCCCGCGGCGCCCGGGCGCCGACCTCGTCGTCGAGGCGCAGGGTGAGCGAGATGCGCTTGCGCGGCACGTCGACCTCCAGCACCTTCGCCCGCACCACGTCGCCGGGCTTCACCACCGCCCGCGGGTCCTTCACGAAGGTCTTGGACAGGGCCGAGATGTGGACGAGCCCGTCCTGGTGGACGCCGATATCGACGAAGGCCCCGAAGGCCGCGACGTTGGTCACCACGCCCTCCAGCACCATGCCGGGCTTGAGGTCACTGACGCTCTCGACGCCCTCCTGGAAGGTCGCGGTCTTGAAGGTCGGGCGCGGGTCGCGGCCGGGCTTTTCCAGCTCGGCGATGATGTCGGTGACGGTCGGCAACCCGAAGGTCTCGTCGGTGAAGGTCTTGGGATTGAGACCTTTGAGCACCGTGCCGTTGCCGATCACCGCCTTGATGTCGCTCTTCGTCGCGGCAAGGATGCGGCGCACCACCGGATAGGCCTCCGGGTGCACGCCGGAGGCGTCGAGCGGGTCGTCGCCGTTCTGGATCCGCAGGAAGCCCGCCGACAATTCGAACGCCTTCGGCCCGAGCCCCGCGACCTTCTTCAGGGCGGAGCGGCTGCGGAACGGCCCGTTGGTGTCGCGGTGGCTGACGATGTTCTGCGCCACCCGCTCGCTCAAGCCGGAGACCCGGGCGAGCAGCGGACCGGAGGCGGTGTTGACGTCGACCCCGACGCCGTTCACGCAATCCTCCACCACCGCGTCGAGGGAGCGCGACAGCTTTCCCTCCGCCAGGTCGTGCTGGTACTGGCCGACGCCGATCGCCTTCGGCTCGATCTTCACCAGTTCCGCCAGCGGGTCCTGGAGGCGCCGGGCGATCGAGACCGCGCCGCGCAACGACACGTCGAGCCCCGGCAGTTCCTGGCTGGCATAGGCCGAGGCCGAATAGACCGAGGCGCCGGCCTCCGACACCATGACCTTGGTGAGCTTCAATTCCGGCTGCTTGGCGATCAGCTCGGCGGCGAGGCGGTCAGTCTCGCGGGAGGCGGTGCCGTTGCCGATGGCCACCAGCTCCACCTTGTGCGCCCGGCAGAGCTTCGCCAGCGTCATCAGCGACCCGTTCCAGTCCCGCCGGGGCTCGTGCGGGTAGATCGTGTCCGTCGCCACCACCTTGCCGGTGGCGTCCACCACCGCGACCTTGACGCCGGTGCGGTAGCCCGGATCGAGGCCCAAGGTCGGCCGTGCGCCGGCCGGCGCGGCCAGCAGCAGGTCGCGCAGGTTGCCGGCGAAGACCCGCACGCCCTCGGTCTCCGCCGCCTCCCAGAGGCGCGCGCGCAGGTCGAGCTCGATCGAGAGCTTCAGCTTCGTGCGCCAGGCCCAGCGCACCGCCTCCATCAGCCAGCGGTCGCCGGGCCGGCCACGATCCTGGATTCCGACCGAGAGGGCGATGCGCCCGTCATAGAGGCTCTGCGCATCCACGCCCTCGGGGGCCTCGTCGAGGCGCAGGTCCAGCACCTCCTCCTTCTCGCCCCGGAACAGGGCCAGCACCCGGTGCGAGGGGAGGCGGGTCAGGGGCTCGGAGAAGTCGAAATAGTCGGAGAACTTGGCGCCGGCCTGCTCCTTGCCCTCGCGCACCCGCGAGACCAGCTTGCCGCGGGTCCAGAACGCCTCGCGCAGCTGGCCGACCAGCTCGGCATTCTCGGCGAAGCGCTCGACCAGGATGGCGCGGGCGCCCTCCAGGGCCGCCTCCGGCGTCGCCACGCCCTTGGTCTCGTCGACGAAGGGCGCCGCGGCATTCAGCGGCACCTGATCCGGCCGGGTGAGCAGCGCCTCGGCGAGCGGCCCGAGGCCGGCCTCGCGGGCGATCTGCGCCTTGGTGCGGCGCTTCGGCTTGAACGGCAGGTAGAGGTCCTCGAGCCGCGCCTTGGTGTCGGCGGCGAGGATCTGGCCCTTCAGGGCGTCGTCGAGCTTGCCTTGGGCCCCCACGCTCTCGAGGATCGCGGCGCGGCGCGCCTCCAGCTCGCGCAGGTAGCGCAGGCGCTCCTCGAGGGTGCGCAGCTGCGCGTCGTCGAGGGTGCCGGTCACCTCCTTGCGGTAGCGGGCGATGAACGGCACCGTCGAGCCACCATCCAGCAGCTCCACGGCCGCCTTGACCTGCCATTCCTGCGCGCCGAGTTCGGTGGCGATGCGCTGGGTGATGCTGGACATGGCGACTCCGCGATTCCGGGGCGACGGGGAGGCGTGTCCTTAGAAGGGTTGGGGGCGTCTTGGAAGGGTGGGATGGCGTGGGACGCGTCAGGCGGATGGGGGGCTCGTTGCCGGCGCGATCGTCCTGCGGGCGCGCTTCGTCCAGGCCTCGCGCTCCGCACGGGTGAACAGGGCGCTGGCGGTGACATGGGTCAGCGCCATCATGGGAATGGCCAGCAGGCCGGCGAGGATGAGCGGGTGGTATCCGCCCGCCAGGCGCCAGAGCGGTGCGCCGTCGAGGAGGGCCAGAGCGAAGCTGACCTGAGCACTCACCAGCCAGTCCAGGCGCGTGCCGGCGGAAAAGTTTCGCTCGACAGGCGGCAGCGTGACCGCCAGGACGATGGACGACCATGCCACCGATCCGGCGGCGAGAGGTACGATTGCAGCATCCAGGGTGCCTTCGAGCACGGACCGGATGATGTTGTAGAGGGTGGCGGCGCTGAGCCCTGCCGCGGGCAGCATGAGAAACCGGGGCGTGGCGTCCGCCCGTCCAGGATGCGATCGATCTTCTCTGAGGCTCTTCGACTTGCTCGACGATCTCGAAACTCTCTTCGTTATTCCGGGCTCCGCTCTCGCGGCCCCGGAATGACGAGGCGGGTGTCGATACTGTCGAGAGAATCAAAAACAGGCGCAGAGCGATATCATCCCGCCGTCCTGCCCCAGGGTCAAGACAGCGCCATGCCATACCTGCCGAGACATGCTCTGGAACGAAAACGGGCGGCCGATCCGCGTCGGCCGCCCGCCATCATGGACAGAGATCGAGCGCGCGATCGGGCAGCCCCTCAGCGCACTCCACCCGCCGGCAGCACGCCGGTCGGGGCCGGGATGCGGCGCAGCCGCTCGCGATGGGCGGTGTAGAGGCCGCTGCCGCAGATGACCAGCACGCCGAGACCCATCACGGCGTCCGGGACGGTGCCGAAGAACAGGAAGCCGAGGAGGCCGGCCCAGATGATCTGGCTGTAGGAGAACGGCACCAGGGTCGAGGCCGGGGCATGGCGGTAGGCGATGGTGACGATCCAGTGCCCGGCGGTGGAGATGAAGCCGATCGCGGCGCCGATCGCGACCTGAGTCAGGTTCGGGGTCTCCCAGACGAAGGGCACGATGGCCGACAGGATCAGGAAGCCGACGATGGCCGACCAGGTCATGGTGGTCTGCGGCGCGTCGTAGCCGTTGATCTTGCGGGTCACCACCAGGGCGGCCGCCCAGAACAGGGCCGAGACGATCGGCAGGATCGCCGCGGCCTGGAAGGCGCTGGTGCCCGGCCGCACGATGATGAGGACGCCGACGAGCCCGACCAGCGACGCGATCCAGCGCCGGGCGCCGACCTTCTCGCCGAGCACCGGGATCGACAGGGCGGTGACGAAGATCGGCGACACGAAGGCGATCGCCGTGATCTCGGCCACCGGCAGGGAGCGCAGACCCGCGAGGAACAGCAGGGCGGAGCCGACGAGGGCGACGCCGCGCACCACCTGCAGGCCCGGCCGGGCGCTGCGGAACGGCGAGGCGCCGCGCTTCAGCTGCGCCCGCACCAGGGCGGCGACCAGCATCACGGCGAGGAAGCCGGAATAGCGCAGCCACGCCACCTCGATCCCGGAGAGCTGCCCGGTGAGGTACTTGGCGGTGGCGTCGGAGCTCGACAGGAAGACGGTGGAGACCACCACCAGCACGATGCCGCGCAGCGGCTGGTCGCCGAGCAGGGCCGGCAGGGCCGGGCGGGCGGACGGGGCGGCGACGGGGAGTGTCAGGGTTGCCACGGGGCTAACGGCGGTGCGGGGAAGGGGCCTCGTTCTTAGCACCGCCTCGCCCGGCCAAGCCGTGTCGATTGCGCGCCACGGCCATGCTGCCGGATCAGCCCTAGTTAAGGCGCGCTTTACCCGATCGTGTCGAGGGGGCGGCGACTTGCGAGATCCCGGCCATCATCCTGCCGCAAGCGTTACGGGTGTACCCTGAAAGACTCGTGAACGGATTTCGTCTTCGCCGGAACCGGATCCGGCATTGCGTGTTGTTTCGCCCGCGCAGGGTTGAGAACCCCTGCGCGGGCGAGAAGGCTCAGCAGCAGCGGAAGCCGCCGCGGCCGCCGACCCCGAAGCGGGCGTTCTGGCGCTCGCGGAAGAACTCCGTCGGGGTCATCGGCTGCTGGTCGGGGTGGGTCTTGCGGATATGGGCGACGTAGGTGTCGTAGTTGCCCTGGCCGACCATCAGGCGCGCCCCGTCGCAGACGCAGCGCGTCAGGGTCGCCCAGCGCTCCCGCAAGGATTCCGCCGAACCCATCGTCTCACTCCGCCGCCGCCGGCACCGCCCGCGGATCCGCCTCGACGGCGGTCCAGCGGTCGGCCCGGTAGGCCTTGAGGCAGGCCTTCACGCCGAAGGCGATGATCGCCACCACCACGCCGACGAAGACCAGCGCCAGCACCGCGTCGATGCGGTCGTTGAAGATGATCTGGCGCATCTGGTCGGCGTTCTTGGCCGGGGCCAGCACCTTGCCCTCGGCGAGCGCGGTGGCGTAGCGATCGGCGTGCGCGAGGAAGCCCACCCGCGGATCGGCGGAGAACACCTTCTGCAGGCCGGCGGTCAGGGTGCAGGCGACGAGCCAGAGCGTCGGCACGATGGTGACGAGGGCGTAGCGCTCCCGCTTCATCTTGAAGATGACGACCGTGCAGAGCGTCAGCGCGATGGCCGCCAGCATCTGGTTCGAGATGCCGAAGAGCGGCCACAGGGTGTTCACGCCGCCGAGGGGATCGGTGACGCCCTGGTAGAGGAAGAAGCCCCAGGCCGCGACGCAGAGGCCCGTCGCCACGATGCTCGGGCCCCAGGACGCCGTGTCCTTGAAGGCCGGCACCGCGACGCCGATCAGGTCCTGGAGCATGAAGCGCCCAGCCCGCGTGCCCGCATCGACCGCCGTGAGGATGAACAAAGCCTCGAACAGGATGGCGAAGTGGTACCAGAACGCCATCATCGCCTTGCCGCCGATGACGCTCGAGATGATGTGGGCCATGCCCACCGCCAGCGTCGGCGCGCCGCCGGCGCGCGAGATCACCGAGTGCTCGCCGACATCCGCCGCGGTCTGCTTGATGGTGTCGGCGGTGATCGGGAAGCCCATGGCGGTGACCGCCGCCGAGGCGCTCTCCGGCGTGGTGCCGACGACGGCCGCCGGCGAGTTCATGGTGAAGTACACGCCCGGATCGATGACGCTGGCGGCGACGAGCGCCATCACGGCGACGAACGATTCCATCAGCATGCCGCCATAGCCGATGAAGCGGGCATTGACCTCGTTGTCGATCAGCTTCGGGGTCGTGCCCGAGGAGATCAGGCTGTGGAAGCCCGAGACGGCGCCGCAGGCGATGGTGATGAACAGGAACGGGAACAGCGAGCCCGACCAGACCGGCCCGGTGCCGTCGACGAACTTCGTCACCGCCGGCATCTGGAGATGCGGCGCCAGCACCAGGATGCCGAGCGCCAGGCCGACGATGGTGCCGATCTTGAGGAAGGTCGAGAGGTAGTCGCGCGGGGCGAGCAGCAGCCAGACCGGCAGGATCGAGGCGACGAAGCCGTAAGCAATCAGCATCCAGCACAGCTGCGTGCCGGTGAAGGTGAACATCGCCGCGAGCGACGGGTCCTCGGCGACGTTCTGGCCGAAGATGATCGCGGCCATCAGGAGCACGAAGCCGAGGATCGAGACCTCGCCGATGCGGCCGGGGCGGATCCAGCGCGAATAGACGCCCATCAGGAGCGCGATCGGGATCGTCGCCATCACCGTGAAGGTGCCCCAGGGGCTCTCGGCCAGCGCCTTGACGACGATCAGCGCCAGCACCGCCAGGATGATGACCATGATCAGGAAGGCGCCGAACAGCGCGACGATGCCCGGGATCGTGCCCAGCTCGGCGCGGATCAGCTCGCCGAGCGAGCGGCCGTCGCGCCGCATCGAGACGAACAGCACCATGAAGTCCTGCACGGCGCCGGCCAGCACGACGCCGGCGAGGATCCAGAGCAGGCCCGGCAGGTACCCCATCTGCGCGGCGAGCACCGGGCCGACCAGCGGGCCGGCGCCCGCGATCGCCGCGAAGTGGTGGCCGAACAGCACGTACTTGTCGGTCGGGACGTAATCGAGCCCGTCATTGTGGCGCACGGCCGGGGTCTGCCGGGCCGGGTCGAGCCGCATGATGCGGTCGGCGATATAGAGCGAGTAGTAGCGGTAGGCGATCAGGTAGACCGAGACCGCGGCGACGACGATCCAGAGGGCGTTGATGCTTTCGCCACGCTGCGTCGCCACGACGGCGAGGGCGGCGGCCCCGAGCGCACCCACGAGGGCCCAGGGTCCGTGCTTCCGGACGGCTGTCATAGGGTCTTCCTCCCGGCTTCGCCGCCGGGTCCGGGACATGCGCCGGCGGCTTCCTTCGACCTTCGGGTAATGGAAACGCCGGGGCCTGCCAATGCGGCCCCGAGCCGAGGGTGCCGGGACGGAATTAGACTTTCGTCGTAGGAATGGATGATCCGAGGTTCAGCTTGCGCTCGTCACAGTTGAGCGTCCGCTCTCGTCCTCGTGGAGCCGCGCCGCGGGGCCCGACATGCATGGCCGTTGGCACCGCTGACGGACACGGATCGCATCCGGCTCCGTCCTGAACCATCGGCAGCCGAGATTGCGCTGTCTGGACCGCGATGAGCTCCGGGACGAAGCGGAGGCATGATGGTTCGACCGACCTGACCTTGCATCGGTCATCGAGCGAACCCTCAACTCGACGGCAGGCCTCCCAGGATATGATCGTAATCGAGGTTCGCGGTCTCGATCACGATCTGGGTCCGGCTGATCACGCCGAGCTTGCGCAGGATCTCCGAGACGTGGGCCTTCACGGTGGAGTCGCCGACGCCGAGCTCGTGGGCGATCTGCTTGTTGAGCTTGCCCTGGCGGATCATCAGCAGCACGCGCACCTGCTGCGGGGTCAGCTCGGCGATGCGCTCGGCGATCGGCGCCTTGCCGGGCTTGCGGCCGGGAATCTCGGCCGGGCCGCTCGCGCCCTCGGGCACGAACACCGCACCGTTGAGCACGTCGGTGATGGCGCGGATCAGCACCGGCTTCCCGGCGGCCTTGGGCACGAAGCCGGCGGCGCCGTGGGCGAGCGCCTCGCGCACGATGCGCGGATCGTCGAGGCCCGAGACGACCAGCACCGGGATGCGCGGGAAGCGCGTACGGATGGCGATCAGCCCGTCGAAGCCGTTCACGCCCTGCATGGTGAGGTCGAGCAGGGTCAGGTCGATCGAGCGCCCGCGGGACAAGGCCGCGCAGGCGCTCTCGATGCCGTCCGCCTCCTCGACCTCGGCGGCCGGGAAGGCGAGGCGCACCGCGCTGCTCAAGGCATCGCGGAACAGCGGGTGATCGTCGACGATGATCAGGTGCATGTCCGACCCCTCCGCGACGGGCGTCGGCGCTCCGTCCGGCCGTGGAAGAGACACCCCAGGGGCCGGACTGGTCAATCCCACCATCGCAGCGGATCACCCTTATTCACCGCGCGCTGCCTCGCGGCCCGCGCACTCGCAGATCGGGCTCAGCAAAGCTGCCGCACCCTTAAGTCGAAAGAAGTGTTATCACGCGAACACACCAGCAGCCACCATGCTTTGGTATAGAGCGGCGGCGAAGATCCCGCGCTCTGCACCTTGGTCCAATAGTGGGCGCCGGCAGCCCGGTCCTATCGTCGCCCGACCTCGGCGGCCGAAGGACCTCCTCACCGCGGAGTGGGTGGGAGCGGAGCGTGGCATCTGGCGGCCGCGTCGCGTGGGGCGACGCGGCCGCTGATCGCGGGGGCGATCGCCCATCCGCTCCCCAGCGCAGGCGTGGCCGCCGCACCGGCCGCGCCTGCGCACCTCTTTTCTACGCAGTGGCAGGATGTTCGGGAGCCGATACCGGTTGCCGTTGCCAGTTGCTCCCCCTCGCCGCATAATGCGGGCAATGCCGCGACGGAAGCGGTATGACGGGAGGGAAACCTTGGCGCGAGGACACTCTGCGCAGGGCACGCGCACGCGCTCGCATCGCTGTGGGATCCAGACGGCCTGGACCGAGGCCGCCGGGGCCGAGGCCGCCGTGGCGGCGCTCGCCGCCTCCCTCGACGTCACCCGCATCGCCCACCTCGTCATCTTCTTCTCGCCGGTCTACGGGGTCGAGGCGCTGAACGCCGCCCTGTCGCGCGCCTTCCCGGGCGTGCGGGTCGCCGGCTGCACCTCCTCGGGCGAGATCAGCCCGATGGCCGGGCTCGACCGCGGCCTCGTGGCGATCGCCTTCCCGCACGAGGGATTCCGCATCGCCTCGACGGTGCTGGAAGCGGTCGACAACCTCGATGCGGAGCGGGCCGCCGCCTCGATCCGCGCCCTGCGCTGCGCCCACGAGCGGATCTCCCGCGGCGGGCAGCGCTTCGCGATCTCGCTCATCGACGGCCTCGCCAATGCCGAGGAGACGGTGATCGCCGCGATCGGCTACGGCCTCGACGGGGTGCCCCTCGTCGGCGGCTCCGCGGGGGACGAGCTGACCTTCTCCGAGACGGCGCTGGTCCATGACGGGCGCGTGCATCGCCGGGCCGCGATCCTGCTGCTGATCGAGTCCGACTTCCCCGTCGAGATCTTCAAGAACGACAATTTCGAGCCGACCGGCGTCAAGTTCGTGGTCACCGAGACCGACCACGAGCAGCGCACCGTCCGCGAGCTGAACGCGGAGCCGGCCGCGGTCGAGTACGCCAACGCGCTGGGTCTCGATCCCGACGCGCTCACCCCGACGAGCTTCGCCGCGCATCCGCTCGTCGTGCGGGTGGGCGGCGACTATTTCTGCCGCTCGATCCGCCACCTCAACCCGGACCAGTCGCTGAGCTTCCACTGCGCCATCGAGAGCGGCGTGGTGCTGACGCTCGCGCGCCAGAAGGACCTGGTCGAGGCGACCCGCGAGGAACTGGCCCGGCTCGACGCGCGCCTCGGCGGCGTCGACCTGGTGATCGGCTTCGAATGCGTGCTGCGCCGCCTCGACGCCGAGATCCACCAGGCCCGCCACAGCATCGCCGAGCTCTACCGGCACTACAACGTCGTCGGCTTCGAGACCTATGGCGAGCAGTACCGCTCGATGCACCTGAACCAGACCTTCACGGGCATCGCCATCGGCCGGCCCGCCGGCCCGTGAGCGGGACCGAAACGGGGGCGTGCGAGGACGTCGCGGCCCTCCACCGCCGCATCGTCAAGCTGGAGCGCATCAACGCCGCCCTGATGTCCCAGGTCGAGCGGACGATGGACCAGCGCGGCAGCGCCTACTCGCTGTTCCAGACCGCCATCACCCTCGAGGGCCAGGTCCGCTCCCGCACCGAGGAGCTGACGGCGCTGATGCGCAGCCTCGAGCGCTCGAACCAGGACCTCACCGCGGCGAAGGAGGAGGCCGAGCGGGCCAACCGCTCGAAGACCCGCTTCCTCGCCGCCGCGAGCCACGACCTGCTCCAGCCCCTCAACGCCGCGCGGCTGTCGATCTCCGCGCTGGCCGAGATGCGGATGGGGCCGGAAGCCCGCGTCGTCGTCGGCCAGGTCGAGCGCGGGCTGCAGACCATCGAGGACCTGATCAAGACCCTGCTCGACATCTCGAAGCTCGATGCCGGGCTGATCCAGCCGGTGGTGCGGCCGGTGCGCGTCGCCGACGTGCTGGAGAGCATCGAGGCGAGCTTCGGGCCGCTCGCCGCCCGCAAGGGCCTGCGCCTCTCGGTGCGCGGGGGGCGGACCTGGGTGGCGAGCGACCTCGTGCTGCTCCAGCGCATCCTGCAAAATCTCGTCTCGAACGCGATCCGCTACACCGCCGCCGGCGGCGTGCTGGTGGCGGCGCGCAAGCGTGGGCCTGAGATCCGGATCGACGTGGTCGATTCCGGCTCCGGCATCCCGGAGGACGAGCAGGATCTGATCTTCGAGGAGTTCCACCGCGGCGGGCGCGAGAGCGTCGACGGCGAGATCGCGCTGGGCCTCGGCCTCTCGATCGTGCGCCGCTCGGCCCAGGCCCTCGGCCACCACCTGAGCCTCGAATCCCGGGTCGGCCACGGCTCGCGCTTCAGCCTACACCTCGATCCATGCGCCCCCGAGCCGCCCCGGCCCACCCCTTCGCTCGTGCCGCCGACGAGCCTGACCGGCGCCCGCATCGCGCTGATCGAGAACGACAAGGCGGCGTTGGAAGCCCTGGCGCGGCTCTTCCACGGCTGGGACGCCAACGCCTTCGCGGCGCGCGACCATCTGAGCCTGGTGCGGCTGCTCGGCACCACCTGGAGCCCCGACGTGGTCGTGGCCGATTTCCACCTCGACGGCGGCGCCTGCGGCCTCGACACCGTGGAATGGCTGCGCTCCGTCCACGGCCACGACATCCCGGCGGTCATCACCACCGCCGACCACTCCTCGGAGGTCGAGGCCCGGGTGCGGGCGGCGCGCTGCGAACTGGTGCACAAGCCCTTGAAGCCGGCCCAGCTGCGGGCGCTGCTCGCCCATCTGCTGAGCCGGGGGTGAGGCTCACGCCCCGGGGCGCGTCACGCCGTCCAGCACCTGAACGGCGCCGTCGATCGCCTCGCGCATCGCGGCCTCGTCCCAATGCACGCGGGCGAGCACGTAGCCGCCCTCGACGACGGCGATCAGGACCGCTGCGAGGGCCGGGGGCTCGATCCCGGGCGCGAGGAGGCCTGCGGCGGCGGCCTCCTCCAGGCTCGCGCGCAAGCAGGCCTGGATGCGCCCGAGATAGGCCGCGACCGGCGCGCGCAGGACCGGTTCCTCCATGGCGGATTCGTTGGCCAGGCGCCCGAGGCGGCAGCCGCGCAGGGCCTGCCGCTCCCGGGTGAGATAGGCCCGGACGCGCTCGAGGGGCGGAGTACCGGGCGTAAACAGCGCGTCGATCACCGCGATCTCCTCCTCGGCCATCTCGGTCAGCGCCGCGGCCGCCACCTCCCTCTTGCCGGGAAAGTGATGGTAGAGGCTGCCCTGGCCGGCGCCGCTCAGCGCCAGCACGTCCCGCGGGCTCGTCGCCTCGTAGCCGCGCTCCCAGAGCAACGTCTTCGTCGCCGCGACGATCGCCTCGCGCTTCGATGATCCTGGCCGTGCCAAAGCTGCGTCTCTCGCCTGTGATGCGCTGTCCGGCAGAGCGATCGAAGCGCGGGACCCGCTCTCCAGGCGATGCCGGGCTTGCCAGAGATCCTTGCCCGGTATCGCAGCAAGGTGTGGGAGAGGGGAGACCTGCGCCGTTCTCGTCCGCGAACAGCCCTGCGTCGGAGGCGGTATGCCGCGGCGCGGCCCGTCCGGCCAGACCTCAGGTGCCCGCCAGATGCGGCGGGGCCACGTCCGCGTAGGTCGCGAGCCCATGGCCGAAGGACCAGTTCTCCCGGGCGATCTCGACCAGGGTCACGAGCACGTCCTCCGGACGGATCCCGATCCCGCCGAGATTCGCCGCGATCGCCGCGAACAGCGCCTTCTTCTGCGCGACGCTGCGCCCGGTCGAGAGATGGACCTGGATCATCACCAGATCGTCGGTGCGGGCGATGCCGAGATAGAGGGGGTCGTAGATCACGTCGTCGAAGAGGTGCGACACGACCTGGAACCGGTCGTCGGGCGGGATGCCGATGCTGTCGACGAGCGCGGCGTGGACGGCGTCGGCGATGACGCGCCGCTCCGGTGCGGGGCGTTCGCGCTTCAGGGTGATGGTGACCAGGGGCATGGACGGATCTCCAGGGCTGCCCGAGCAGCCGCGATCCTTTTACTGTACCTACTGGTATGTATGGAATTGCGGCGTGCGCATTCCGGCCCTGCGCCACACTCAGCGCTCCAGGAACAGCGTTTCGGTCTCGTGCCGCTCCTGCCAGCCATGGCGCACCAGTTCCGGGTCGGCATGCTCCTCCGCCGGGTAGCCGACGCAGAGATAGGCGATGAGCCGCCAGGCCGGCGGCACGTCGAGGGCGGCCGCGACTTCCTCGGGGCACAGGATCGAGACCCAGCCGGCGCCGAGGCCGTGACTGCGCGCCGCGAGCCAGAAGGTGTGGATGGCGGTGACGACGGAGTAGCGCAGCATCTCCGGCATGGTGGCGCGGCCGAGGCCGTGGCCCGCCCCCGTCGCCTCGTCGCAGAATACCGCGAGATGCACCGGCGCCTCGCGCAGGCCCGCGAGCTTGAGGCTGCGATAGGCGCTCGCGCGCGCGTCGTCGTAGGCCGCCGCCGCCGCTGCGTTGCAGCGGCCGAAGCTCGCCGTCACGGCCGCGCGCCGCTCAGGATCCGAGACCCGCACGAAGCGCCAGGGCTGGCTGTTGCCGACCGAGGGGCTGAGGCAGGCGAGCGCCAGGCTCTTCCGCAGCGCTTCCTCCGGCACCGGATCGGGGCGGAAGCGCCGCACGTCGCGGCGCCAGGCGACCAGCTCCGCGAAGCGGGCCCGGAACGCCTCCCCGAATTCCGGCCCGCTCATCTCTGGGCCAGATCCCCGAGCAGGCTCGCCGCCACCGAGACCTTCGACACCGTGAGGCCCGAGGCGGCGATGGCCGCGACCGCGGTGCGGATGCGGGCGAGCGAGGCGCCGCGGGCCTGGCTCCAGGCTTCGACCGCGGCGGCTCCTTCCGCCTCGAAGGCGGCGGCTTCGGCGGTGAGAGCCCGGTGGGCCGAGGCGATGCCCGCGACCGCGCGCTCCAGCGCGATCCGGTCGAAGGTGTCGGAGACCGGCACCGCCCGGGCGGCGGCCGAGAGGGCGTTGAGGCGGAACAGGTCGGCCAACGCGAAATGGGTCGCGGCGATCGCCGCCGGCGGGCGTCCGGTCGCCTCGGCGACCTGGACGATGTCGGGCGCAGCCCCCAACTCGCTCAAGGAGGCGAGGCGGGAGGCCAGGGCGTCCGGCACGCCGTGATCGACGAGAGCCCGGATGCGCCGGGCCAGCGCCTCGGCGGCGGCCGGGGGGAGGGCACCCGGCAGGGCCCTCGAGACCGCCGCGATGCCGTCGCGGTAGCGCTGAACCGCCGCCTCGATGCCGCCGGGGGCCGCCTCGCCGTTGCGGATGAACCAGACCATGCGCTGGCGCAGCAGGTCCTGCAGTTCGGCATAGAGGGCGAGCTGCTGCTCGCCGCCGATCGCGCCGTCGAGCCCGTCCACCGCCTTGTTGAGGTCGATCAGCCCGAAGGCGTCGCGGGTCACCGCATAGGCGGCGGCGATCGAAGGCGCCTCGGCGCCGGTCTCGTCGGAGAGGCGGCTGACGATGGTGGGGCCGCCGCGATTGACGATGGCGTTGGCCAGGCTGGTGGCGATGATCTCCCGGCGCAGGCGGTGGCCCTGCACCGCGTCGGGGTAGCGGGCGACCAGGACCGGCGGGAAGGAGCGCTCGAGCTCCCGGGCGAGGTAGGGATCGTCGGGCACCGCGCTGTCGAGGAGCGCGTCCTTGAGCGAGAGCTTGGCGTAGGCGAGCAGCACCGCCAGTTCCGGCCGGGTCAGGCCCTCGCCGCCCTGCGCCCGCTCGGCGAGGCCCGCATCCGACGGCAGGAACTCGACGCTCCGGTCGAGGCGCCCGTCGGCCTCCAGCGTCTGCATCAGCCGGGCGGCGAAGCCGGTCTCGGTCGCGGCGGAGAGCTGGGCCAGCGAAAGGGCGAGGGTCTGGAGCTGGTTGTTCCTCAGCACCAGGTCGGCCACCGCCTCGGTCATGCCCGAGAGGAGGGCGTTGCGGCTCTCCGGGCTCAGGCGCCCGTCGCGCTCGGGCGTGGCCAGCGCGATCTTGATGTTCACCTCGACATCCGAGGTGTTGACCCCGGCCGAGTTGTCGATCGCGTCGGTATTGAGGCGCACGCCGCGGCGGGCGGCCTCGATCCGGCCGCGCTGGGTGAGTCCCAGATTCGCGCCCTCGCCGACGACCCGGGCGCGCAGCTCAGACCCGGTGATGCGGATCGCGTCGTTCGCGCGGTCGCCGGCCTCGTCGTCGCTCTCGGAGGCGGCGCGCACATAGGTGCCGATGCCGCCGAACCACAGGAGGTCGACGGGGGCTCGCAGGATCGCCTGCATCACCTCCGCGGGCGTCGCCTCCGCCCGGTCGATTCCGAGGCGGGCGCGAACCTGCGGCGACAGCGGCACCGTCTTGGCCTGTCGCGAGAAGACCCCGCCGCCGGCCGAGATCTTCTGCCGGTCGTAATCGGCCCAGGACGAGCGGGGGAGGTCGAACAGGCGTCGACGCTCGGCGAAGGCGGTGGCCGGATCGGGATCGGGATCGAGGAAGATGTCGCGGTGGTCGAAGGCCGCGACGAGCTTCAGGCAGCGCGACAAGAGCATGCCGTTGCCGAACACGTCGCCGGACATGTCGCCGACGCCCGCCACGGTGACCGGCTCGGCCTGGATGTCGATATCGACCTCGCGGAAGTGACGCTTCACCGCCTCCCAGGCGCCGCGGGCGGTGATCCCCATCTGCTTGTGGTCGTAGCCCTGGCTGCCGCCCGACGCGAAGGCGTCGCCGAGCCAGTGATGCGCCTCGAGCGAGAGGGCGTTGGCGACGTCCGAGAAGGTGGCCGTGCCCTTGTCGGCGGCCACCACCAGGTAGGCGTCGTCCTCGTCGTGCCGCACGGTGGCGGGAGGCGGCAGGATCTTGCCGTCGACGATGTTGTCGGTGAGCGAGAGGAGCGTGCGGATGAAGATCCGGTAGCTCTCGGTGCCCTCCTGCATCCAGGCCTGGCGGTCGGACGGCGGCGGCAGGCGCTTGGGGAAGAAGCCGCCCTTGGCGCCGACCGGCACGATCACGGCGTTCTTGACCTGCTGCGCCTTGACGAGGCCGAGCACCTCGGTGCGGAAATCCTCCGGCCGGTCCGACCAGCGCAGGCCGCCCCGGGCGATGTAGCCGAAGCGCAGATGTACGCCCTCGACGCGCGGCGAGTAGACGAAGATCTCGAAGAGCGGCCGGGGCAGCGGCATGCCGTCGACCTTCGCGCAGCGGAACTTGAACGCGATCGTCTCCGGCGGCAGGCCGTTGCGGCCGAGCTGGAAGAAGTTCGTGCGCTGCGCGGCTTCCACCAGGTTGACGAAGCGGCGCAGGATGCGGTCCTCGTCGAGGCTGGTGACCCCGGCCAGATCGGCCTCGATCTCGGCCCGCACCGCCTCCTGGGCCGCGTCCCGGTCGCCGTCGGGGCGCGGATCGAAGCGGGCGTAGAACAGCGCCACCAGCCGCCGGGCGAGGGCGGGATGGCGCGACAGGGTCGCCGCCAGGTAATCCTGGCCGTAGCGGATGCGCAGCTGGCGCAGGTAGCGGCCGAGCGCCCGCACCAGGGCGACGTCGCGCCAGCCGAGCCCGGCCTCCAGCACCAGGCGGTTGTAGGCGTCGGATTCGGCGAGGTCGCGGGCGAGCGCCAGGAGCGCCGCCTCGACCTGGCCTTCGACCGCCGCCACGTCGATCGGGCCGCCGCCGGCGCGCTCCAGCACCATGTCGTGCAGCCAGACCCGGGCGCCGGCGCCTTCGGGCTTGAGGCGGTAGGAGCGCTCCTCGATGACCCGGAAGCCGATATTCTCCAGCACCGGCACCCGCTCGGAGAGCGGCAGGGCGGCGCCGCGGGAGAAGAGCTTCAGGCCGATCCGGGTCTCGGGGTCGCCCGGCCGGCGGAAGAGATCGACCGCCCGGGGCTGCGCTTCCGAGATCCGCTCCAGGATGGCGATGTCCGGCAGCGCCTGGGCCCCGGCATACATCTCGCGGTAGCCCGCCGGGAAGGCCTCGGCATAGACAGCGGCGAGCCCGCGGGCGTCGCCGCCGCGGGCCTGGCCCAGGGCCTCGCGTAAGGAATCGGCCCAGGTGCGGGCGAGCTCGGCGATTCCGGCTTCGAGCGCGCCTGCGTCGATCTCCTCGGGCGGGCTGCCCTGCGTCGCCACGATGACGTGGAGGCGGGCGAGCGGGCCTTCCGGATAGTCGGGCGTGATGGTCGAGAGACGACCGCCCAGCGCCTCGGCGAGGTAGGCGCCGATCCGGGCCTGGAGCCGGGCGTCGGTGCGGTCCTTCGGCAGGTAGGCGATCAGCGAGACGAAGCGGCCGAACTTGTCGGGCCGGGCCAGCACCCGCACCCGCGGCCGGTCGGCGAGGGAGACGATGGCAAGGGCGAAGCGCAGCAGCAGGTCGGGCTCGATCTGGAAGAGATCGTCGCGCGGATAGGTCTCGAGCACGTGGACGAGGGAGCGTCCGGCGTGGCTCGTCGGGTCGAGGCCGGCACGGCTGAGCACCGCCGCGACCTTGCGGCGGAGATACGGCACCTCCTCGGCCCGGCTCGCATAGGCGCTGCCGGTGAACAGGCCGACGAGGCGCAATTCGCCCGACAGGCTTCCGTCGCCGGTGAACAGCTTGATCGCCACCATGTCGAGATGCGCCTGCCGGCGCACCCGCGAGCGCAGGCTCGCCTTGGTGACGAGAAGGGCTTCCGGCCCTTCCAGGAAGGCGCGGATCTCCGGCGTCACCGCCACCATGGCGTCGCCGCGGCGCAAGACCTCGATGGCGGGATCGCGCAGGAGGCCGAGTCCGCTCCCCGACACCCCGGCATGGTCGGCCCCGCCGGCGTCGCGGTACTCGCGCAGGCCCAGCAGCACGAAATGCCCGTCGCGCAGCCAGTCGAGGAAGGCGCGGGCCTCCGCCATCTCCTCGGCCGCGAGGGGACCGTCCGCCGCGCCGTAGGCGGCGGCCGCCTCCGCCAGGCGCTCCACCATGGGCACGTGATCGGCCGCGGTCACGGCGACGTCGGCATAGATCCGGGCCAGGCTGGCGGCGAGCGTCGCGCGGGCCGCCTTGTCGTCGATGCGGTCGAGATGGACGTGGATGAAGCTCTCGCGGGCCAGCTTCCCGGCATCGGCGCTGGTCTCCTGCGCCGTCGTCTCGCCGACGACCCGCACCAGGGCGCCCTCTCCGTCGCGCTCGACACCGAGGATCGGGTGGGCGACGAGGCGGGGCTGGTAGCCGCGCGCGACCAGTTCGGCCAGGGTCGAGTCGAGCAGGAACGGCCGGTTGGCGTTGACCGCCTCCAGCACCGTGAGGTCGCGCCGTCGCCCGCCCTGCTCCACCTCGATGTCCGAGAGGCGCACCGCGCTGATCGTGCGGCCGGGCCGTGCGGCGGCGAGATGCGCCCGGGCGGCCAGGGCCAGATCGGCCAGGGCCTCGGGCGGGTAGGCGGTCAGGTCCTCCGGCGCGACGCGGCCGAAGAGGTCGCGGACGAAGCCGCCGGGTCCGCCCCTGTCCTCGGCCAGCGCCGCCGCGGCGGCGATCAGATCGGTGCGGCTGGCCTTCGCTTCGGGGGTCGCGGTCGCGGTCGAGGGTTCCACGTCTGCTCATCCTCTGCCGAGGTTGGTCAGCGGAGCGGTGGCACAGCGGCCGGACCCCCGCAAGCCCGACCTCGCGCTGCGGATGCAAACTGCCTATAGCTCGCGCATGATGAAGGGGAGGGCAGCGGCATGAGCGGTGCGAAGAAGGCCGGGACCAAGGCGGGGACCAGGCCGGAGGTGGGTGAGCGGCCGGCGCCGCAGGAGACCGGGGGCACGGTGATGGCCCTCGACCTCGCGCCGTCGCCGGACCTGTCGCCGGAGATGCAGGCCTACTTCGACAAGTGCCGGGAGAAGATCGGCTTCGTGCCGAACGTGCTGCTCGCCTACGCCCACGACAGTGCCAAGCTCGAGGCCTTCGCGGCGCTCTACAACGACCTGATGCTGGCGCCCTCCGGCCTGTCGAAGCTGGAGCGCGAGATGATCGCCGTCGCGGTCTCGAGCGTGAATCGCTGCTATTACTGCCTCACCGCGCACGGCGCTGCGGTGCGCAGCCTCTCGGGCGACCCGGTGCTGGGCGAGATGATGGCGATGAACTACCGCGCCGCCGACCTCTCGCCCCGCCACCGCGCCATGCTCGACTTCGCGGTCGCCCTCACCGAGGCGCCCTGGACCATCGAGGAGGAGGATCGGGAGGCCCTGCGCGATGCCGGCTTCTCCGAGCGCGACCTGTGGGACATCTCGGCGGTGGCGAGCTTCTTCAACATGTCGAACCGCATGGCCTCCGCCGTCGACATGCGCCCGAACCGCGCCTATCACGGCGAGGCTCGCGGCCTGCCCGAGCCGGGGGACGCCTGACCGGTCACCCGGTTGCCGCATTGTCGGCCTAGAGCGCCCGGCGAGGCATGGGGCCGGTGGCATGGGGGGCCGACAGCCTCCTGCGGCGCCGGCCGGACGGGAGCACAGGATGGCGTACCAGATGAAGTCGGCGCTCGAGGTCCAGCTGGACGTGCTCGGGGCTCTCATGCTGCGCGACATCCGCACCCGCTTCGGGGGCACGATGTGGGGCTACGGCATCGCCGTCGGATGGCCCTGCGCCCACATCCTGGTCATCACCGCCATCTACGTGGTCCGGCACATGCCCACTCCGATCGGCGACAGCATCGTGCTGTTCGCCGTGTCCGG
The DNA here is from genome assembly GCF_001043955.1 of Methylobacterium tarhaniae. GTDB lineage: Bacteria > Pseudomonadota > Alphaproteobacteria > Rhizobiales > Beijerinckiaceae > Methylobacterium > Methylobacterium tarhaniae. The sequence continues at coordinate 33,936 of NZ_LABZ01000018.1, forward strand.
TTTGTCGCCCTACATCGTTCTGAACTATATGTCGCGAAAGATGATGGAGGGGCCGCTGCAAAACAGGCAGCTCATCTATTTTCCACAAGTAAAATTTTTCGATGTCGTGATATCGCGGGCTCTCGTAGAAATTTGCACAAGCAGCCTAAGTATTTCATTGGTGTTCTTTATCGCAATGTGCTTTGGTGCGGATGTCGTGCCTCGGGATCCGTTCGCGTTCTGTGAAAGCATGGTGCTCGCGCTCTTGTTCGCGATGTCCATGGGATTCATGCACGTTTTCATTTCACAAATTTTCCCGCCCTGGCAGATCGGCGTCATCGTTCCGACGCTCATCATGTATTTTACGAGCGGCGCGATCTTCGTGACCGAGGCGATGCCGGCGGTCATCTACGAATATGTGCAGTGGAACCCGCTCATGCACATCGTGAAGGTGTGCCGGTCCGCCTTCTACCCGGGCTATGGTGCGGACGCGTCGATCCAGTACGTGCTGATCGTCAGCGGAACGCTGGCCTTGACCGGTCTTCTGGGCATCCGCTTCGTGGTGCCGCGCTTCCTCAACTGATCCGGGCCGCCTGCGCCAGGGGCCGAGGCGCGGGGCCGGTCCCTGCGCCGGCACGGCATTTCAGGCCGGTCCGGCCTTGCGCGGATGAGATGTGCCGGGGGCACCCGGCCTTTCTCGGCAGGGCTCTTCTGGGCCAGCGCCCGCTCGCCGTCGCCGGAGATGGGTTCGGTCTTTTCGGGAGAGGGGCCGCCCTCCGGCGTCGCGCAGGCTTAGGGGCTGCTCGCACGGCAGGACGTGCCTGCGCCATAGCCCAGACACCCCGCTTCGCTTGGTGCGTCAGGGCAAGATCTCGCGTCGTTCAGGCGAGTCGGAGTGTCCGATATGTCAGGAAGGAGATCGGGGGTTTTCCCTCTCGCGCCGCGCGCGCCCGGAGAAAACAGGACCCCGGCTGAGAAGGATCCGGAACATCCTGCAAGGCAGGATGGTGCGGCCGAGAGGACTCGAACCTCCACTGGTTGCCCAACTAGCACCTCAAGCTAGCGCGTCTACCAATTCCGCCACGGCCGCGGAGAGTGCCGGACATCAAAATGCGGTCCAGCTCATATGAAACACACGAATGAATCTGGCGCAGAGATCACAGAACGGATCAACGCGTCGGCAACCTCGCTCGACTACCTGACCTGACGAGGATCAGGCCGGCAACGCCGAGTTCAGTCTCCATCCCATCCCGCGGCGGTCCATGACCTTGCAGGATGGATGGTGCGGCCGAGAGGACTCGAACCTCCACTGGTTGCCCAACTAGCACCTCAAGCTAGCGCGTCTACCAATTCCGCCACGGCCGCGGAAGGCTTCGTCTCGCCGAGAGCGGCGGGGCGGGGGTGAGACCCGTCCGAAGCGAGGCTGCGAATACCAGTCCCCTCCCGGGGACGCAAGCACCCCGATGCGGATCTGGCAAACATTCTCGCCTAGAGGGCGTCCGACAGGGCGCCCAGCAGGGCGGCGCCGCCGTCGCCGATGCGGATGCCGGGCTCGCGCACCACCTCGGCCTTGCGGATCAGCTCCGTGACCTCCACGGAGATGCGGTTGCCCGTGACCACGATCTGCCCGCGGGCGATCGGGTGGTTGTTGGCGAGGATCTCGACCATATCCGTGTCGGTGGAATCGAGCTCGATCACCGCGCCGCGGCCCATGCGCAGCAGCATATGGATCGGCATCCGGGTCCGCCCGAGCACGACCGCGAGGTCCACCTTGAGAATGTCGAGTACCGCCAACGGACGCACCCACCCTGACCACGAGACGATGCCCGAACAATCCGATATTATGGTGAAGCCTTGGTAAACGACCGGCTCGGAACCGCCCCGGGCAGCCTCCTGCCCGCGCCCGGGAGCCCCCCTGTCGAATGGGTGGTCCGCGATGCGCTCCTCGACTACCGCGAAGCCGAGGCGGCGATGGAGGCGCGGGCGGCGGCCATCGCGGAGGGGCGTGCGCTGGAGCGCGTCTGGCTCGTCGAGCATCCGCCGCTCTACACCGCCGGCACCTCGGCGAAGGAGGCCGACCTCGTGGCGCCGGAGCGCTTCCCGGTCCACCGCACCGGCCGGGGCGGGCAATACACCTATCACGGCCCGGGGCAGCGGGTGGCCTACGTGATGCTCGACCTCAACCGGCGGCGGCCGGACCTGCGCGCCTACGTCGCCGCCCTGGAAGCCTGGCTCATCGCGACGCTGGACGCCTTCACGGTGCGGGGCGAGCGCCGGGAGGACCGGGTCGGCGTCTGGGTGCGACGGCCCGAGAAGGGGCCGGGCGTCGAGGACAAGATCGCGGCGATCGGCATCCGGGTGCGCCGCTGGGCGACGTTCCACGGCATCAGCCTGAACGTCGAGCCGGACCTGTCGCACTTCTCCGGCATCGTGCCGTGCGGCGTGCGCGAGCACGGCATCACCAGCCTGGTCGATCTCGGTCGGCCCGTGACCCTGCCGGAGGTCGACGCCGTGCTGCGGGCCCGCTTCGAGGCGATCTTCGGACCGACGGTGCTGGTCGACGACGATGAGCGGAGCTAGTCCGGACGGCGCCCGGCGGTACGGTTTCCACGCTGCCCGGACTTGCTCTAGAGTGGCGGGAGAGACCGCGGCGACGACGAGGCCGCCGAGGCGGGCGGCCCCGGCCCGCGCATCACGGAGGTCCGCCCGTGCCGGATGTCCCCGCGCCAGTGCCGGCTGCTGAGGCACCGGGGGAGGCCGGGACCCTGCGCGCCGTTCTCTCGGCCGCCCCCCTGCCGTCCCTGCTGGTCGCGCCCGGTCCCACGGGCGAGGTGCGCTTCGCCAACCCGGCCGCCCTCGCCCTGCTCGGGGCGGCGCCCGCCGGCGTCGCGGCCCTCGGCGCCGAGCCCGAGGCCGAGGCGGCCCTGCGCGCGCTCCTGTCCTCCGGCGGGCCGGCCAGCGCCGAGGCGCTGCTGCGCCGGCGCGACGGGGCGACGCTCTGGGCGATGCTCCACCTCTCGCCGGTGCCGGAGCCGGGGGCGTCCGGCCTGCTCCAGGTCGTCGAGACGTCGCGGTGCCGCGACCTCGAGGCGGCGCTCGGCCTGGCGCAGCGCCGCGAGGCGCTCGGCCAGCTCACCAACGGCGTCGCGCACGAGTTCAACAACCTGCTCCAGATCCTGGTCGGCTACGTCGACGGCCTGCGCCGGCGTCTCGGCGAGCATCCGGATGCCTTCGTGCAGCGCGCGCTCACCCGCTCGACCGACGCCGCCGAGCGCGCCTCGACCTTGACCCGGCACCTCCTGGCCTTCTCGCGCCGGCACCGGCCGGAGCCGCGGGCGGTCGACCTGAACGGGCTCCTGCGCGACTACAGGGAGCGGGCCGCCGGCCTGCTCGGACCGGGACGCGCCCTCGACCTCGACCTCGCCGAGGACCTGTGGATCGCCTGCATCGATCCGGTCCAGACCGAGCTGATCCTGCAGATCCTGCTGCGCAACGCCGCCGAGGCGATGCCGGCCGGCGGATCCGTCACGGTCCAGACCCGCAACCATGGCGGCGAGGACGTGGCCGCCGACGGGGCGGTCGGGCGTCACGTCGCGCTCAGCGTCCTGGATACCGGCGCCGGCATGGCGCCGGAGGTGCTGGCCCGGGCGCTCGAGCCGTTCTTCACCACCCGCGAGCCCGGGCGCGGCACCGGCCTCGCCATCCTCAACGCCCTGGTCAAGCGCCAGAACGGCGCCGTCGCCCTGCGCAGCAGCCCCGGCGAGGGGACCTGCGTGCGCCTCACCTTCCCGGCCGCCGAGATGCCGCGGCTGCGGCCGCAACGAAGTGCTGCCGCACGCTAATCCCGGTCATCCCAAAAATTTATCGCTTGGCAGATCTGGCGCCGATCGGTGACTCTTCATCGGGTGTAGTTAGGATCTGGAAGGCATCCGGCGCGATGCCTCCCTTCTACTGCGCCACCCGCATCCCCATATGTGGCCTGGGGGGCGGGACGCCCCCACTGGTGATGGCACGAGGCGATACGAACCGATGATGACCACCTTCTCCCGCGGCCGCCGGACGGCGGTGGCCTTCGGCCTGGCGGCCCTGATGGCCGTGGCAGCGACGGCCGGCGAGGCGCGTCCCGGCAGCGGCTCCTCGATGGGATCGCGCGGCTCCCGCACCTACTCGGCGCCCGCACCGACGACGACCGCCCCCGGCGCCCCGGCGCCGATGCAGCGCTCGATGACCCAGCCCGGTTCGCAGATGGGGGCCCCGGCCGCGCCGCAGCGGCGCTTCGGCGGCGGCTTCTTCGCCGGCCTGCTCGGCGCGGGCCTGCTCGGCGCCCTGATCGGTGGCGGCTTCTTCGGCGGCCTCGGCGGCATCGCCTCGTTCCTCGGCCTGCTGCTCCAGGTCGGCCTCCTGGTCGGCATCGTCGTGCTGGCCCTGCGCTTCTTCCGCCGCCGCCGGGCCGAGCCGGCCATGGCGGGCGCCTATAACCGCAGCGGCCCGGCTTCCGGTCCCGGCGGCCCTCTCGGAGGCGGACTTGGCGGCGGGCTCGGTGGTGGATTGGGCGGCGGTCTCGGTGGCCTCGGTGCCGGTCTCGGCGGCGGTGCCGCCGCGCAGCAGGCCCGCCCGGCCAAGCGCGACGAGGTTGGCATCGGCCCGCAGGATTTCGACGCCTTCGAGCGCACGCTGACCGAGGTCCAGCTCGCCTACGGCGCCGAGGACGCCGCCACCCTGCGCCGCCTCACCACGCCCGAGATGTTTGGCTACTTCACGGAGGAGCTGCGGGCCAACGCCGCCCGCGGCGTGGTCAACAAGATCGCCGACGTGAAGCTGCAGCAGGGCGACCTCGCCGAGGCCTGGCGCGAAGGTCCGGTCGACTACGCCACCGTGGCGATGCGGTACACCCTGCGCGACGCGCTGATCGAGCGCGCCAGCAGCCGGGTCGTCGAGACCAACCCGCCCGAGGCGACGGAGGTCTGGACCTTCCTGCGCGAGCGCGGCGGCCAGTGGGTGGTCTCGGCCATCCAGCAGACCCGGTAACGGATCATCGCGCGGGGAGATCGCTCCCTGCGCTCCCCTCGCGAAGCCCCCGATCCTGGCCGGATCGGGGGCTTCGTCGTGTTCAGGCAGCCTCAGAGCGCCTGGGCCATCGCCACGAACCCCGCCACCGGCACCTCCTCGGCCCGGGCCGTCTCCGGGATGCCGGCGGCGGCGAGCAGGCGGGCCGGGTCCGGGGTCGCGGCCTTCAAGCTTTGGCGCAGCATCTTGCGGCGCTGGCCGAAGGCGGCGCCGGTCACGGCTTCGAGCGCCCGGACCCGGCAGGGCAGGGGCTCGGGAAGCGGCACCAGCCGCACCACGCTCGACGTCACCTTCGGCGGCGGCACGAAGGCGGATGGGGGCACGTCGAACAGGATCTGGGCTTTCGTGCGCCAGCCGCACAGCACGCCGAGCCGGCCGTAATTCGCCCGGTCGCCCTCGTCGGCGACGATGCGCTCGGCCACCTCGCGCTGGAACATCAAGGTCAGCGAGTCCCACCAGGGCGACCACGCCTCCGGCGTGAGCCAGCCGGTGAGGAGCTGCGTGCCGACGTTGTAGGGGAGGTTCGCGACGATCCGGGCCGGGCCCTCGCCGACGAGCGGCCGCGGGTCGAATTCGAGCGCGTCGGCCTCCACCACCTCCAGGCGGCCGGGATAGTGGGCTGCGATCTCGGCGAGCGCCGGCAGGGCGCGGGGGTCGCGCTCGATCGCGATCACCTTGGCCGCGCCGTGCATCAGCAGCGCCCGGGTCAGGCCGCCGGGGCCGGGGCCGACCTCGACCACCGTCACGCCCTCCAGCGGCCCCGCCGACCGGGCGATCCGGCCGGTCAGGTTGAGGTCGAACAGGAAGTTCTGGCCCAGCGAGCGGCGGGGCATCAGGTCGTGCACCTGCACCACCTCCCGCAGCGGCGGCAGACCGTCCGGCGCGCTCATGCGGCCACTCCTTCCGGCGCCCGGGTCAGCCGGCCGGCCAGCTTCAGGGCCGCGATCAGGCTGTCGGGCTTCGCCAGGCCCTTGCCGGCGATGTCGAAGGCGGTGCCGTGATCCGGCGAGGTGCGCAGGAACGGCAGCCCGAGCGTCACGTTCACGCCCTCGTCGAAGGCGAGCGTCTTGATCGGGATCAGGGCCTGGTCGTGGGTCGGGGCGAGCGCCACGTCGTAGGCGGCTCGCGCCCGGGCGTGGAACAGCGTGTCGGCCGGGTGCGGGCCGGTGATGGCGATGCCCTCGGCCCGCAGGCGCTCGATCGCCGGGGCCAGCACGTCGCGATCCTCGGTGCCCATGGTGCCGGCCTCGCCCGCATGCGGGTTGAGCCCGGCGAGCACGAGGCGCGGCTGGCCGAGGCCGAAGCGGGCCCGCATGTCGCGCTCGACGATGCGGGCGGTCTCGACCACGAGGTCGGCCGTCAGCAGCTCCGGCACCCGGCGCAGCGCCACGTGGATCGTCACCGGGACGACCGCCAGCTCCTCGGACCACAGCAGCATCACGGGCGTCGGCGGCGTCGCCCCGGGCTCCGCCGCCAGGGCCGCCAGGTACTCGGTATGGCCGGGATGGCGGAAGCCCGCCTCGTAGAGCACGTGCTTGGCGATCGGGTTGGTGACGAGGGCCGGCGCGCGGCCGGCCCGCACCAGCCGCACCGCCTCGTCGATCGAGGCGAGGGTGCCGGCAGCGCTCGCCGGATCGGGTGTGCCCGGCTCCGCCGTGACGGTGAGCCCGTCCGGCAGCCTGACCACCGGCAGAGCCCGGGTGAAGGCCTGCGCTGCCGTCTCGGGGGTCACTGCGGCGAGCGGCACCGCGAGCCCGAGCCGTGCCGCGATTCTCGTCAGGAATTCCGGGTCGCCGATGACGAAGAACGGCGCCAGGCCGTGCTCCTCGCGGGCGAGCCAGGCCCGCAAGGTGATCTCCGGGCCGATCCCGGCCGGATCGCCCTGTGTCAGCGCGAGGGCTGTGGTCATCGCGGGTCCCGTTGCGTGATGGCGCATCCCCGCGCCATGACATCCCGGCTCCCGCCGGGCAAGCACCTCCGGGTCCGGAGGAGCCGCCCGGCCCGTCACCGGGCCGTGGCGATGCCGTCCGCCGTCGTGGTGGTGCTGAGGTTCTGGCGGAAATTCGCCTCGCCGAGGGTGCGCAGCTCGATCCGCAGCAGGAAGGTGCGGTTGCGCTCGCGCAGGCCCGCCGCGGTCTCGATCGGCGAGGAGAGATAGTTCAGCGAGATCGTCGTGCACTCGTCGCGGTAGCCGAAGCCGATGCCCGACGACGAGACGTAGAACTTGTCCGCCCGGTCGTAGGTCGGCGCCGTGCCGACCGGGTTGAGGAAGTAGGACTGGGCCGCCGAGGCGTAGAACTCGCGCACCTGGAGGTAGTGCGAGAGGTCGAACAGCACCGAGCCGGTCACGAACCAGTTCGGCGTGATGTTGTAGAGGGCCGAGGCCTGCAGGCCCTCGCGGCGGCGGTCGTAGCCGAGCTCGGGCTGCGCCTCGTAGCGGGCGTAGATCAGCGAGGTCTCGAGGGGCAGGAACGGCGCGAACTTCGCGGTGATGCCGCTCTCGAAGCGCTTGAGCGCGAAGGTGGCGTTGTCGAACCGGGCCCGGGTGATGAAGCTGATGTTCTGGTTCGGCGAGATCTGGAAGCGCGAGACGAAGTCCGACCGGGTGGTCTCGAGGCCGGAATCGCGGCCGACATTGGCGATGTCGCCGCGGCGGAACGAGTTGACGCCGGCGAGCGCGATCGACTCGCCGAACATCGCGTTCATGTAGAAGCCGTTGCGGCCGGTGATCGAGTACTCGGCGCCGAGATTGGCGCGCACGCCGCCCTCGACCCGGTCATAGCCCGAGAACTTGTCCCACTCGAACAGCGAGGTGTCGTCGAAGACGAGGCTCTGGGCGTCCTCGTTCGGCAGGCGGCCGATGCGGGTCTCGCTCGGCCGCGCGATCACCTGGACGACCGGCGAGACCGTGTGGACGCCGAGCGGGCCCATATCGGCCACGAAGGGATAGCGGTACTCGAGCCCGACCGCCGGCATCACCCGGCCGGAGAAGTTCGACTCGGGCGAGAACAGGTTGCTGATCTCGGGGTTCTGGTAGCCGGTCGTGCTCGGGTTCACGAAGAAGGCGTCGCCGCGCAGGTAGGCGAAGGGCTGCCAGCGCTGGCCGAACTCGTCCGTGAAGGTGCGCCGCCACGAGACCTGGGCGGTCGCCCGGGTGGTGTCGCCGGCGAGCCCGCTCACCAGGCACTGGCCGCGCTCGAACACCGAGCAGGTGCTGTAGAGCGGGAAGGTGATGCCGTTGATGCTCGGGCTGAGCAGGTAGGTGCCGGTGCGCGGGATCTGGGTGTACTGGGTCGCGTCCCGGGTCAGGTGCGTGAAGTTGGCCTGGAACCGCACCTCGCCGCCGATCGGGTCGGGCCCGTCCCGGCGCTTGTCGTAATCGATCACCGGGGCGACGATCGGCTGCTGCTTCTGCCAGTCGTAGGTCGACAGGCCCTTGAAGTAGTAGCCCCGCGCCTCGAACCACGAGCGGTCGCCCTGCCCGATCAGGTAGGCGGTGGAGACCGCCTCACGGAAATAGTCCGTGCTGATCGTCTGGTTGCGGATGCGGTAATTGTCGAGGAACCACTTGTCGGTGACGCCGACGACGTCCCAGCCGGCGCGCCAGTTCTGGCCGAGGTAGAAATGGCCGGCGGATTCGATCGAGCCGCGGAAGTCGCGGTCGCCGGAGCCGAGGGGCCCGGGCAGGAAGGCGCTCGGGGTCGACTGGAAGATGCCGCTGACCCGGACGTTGTAGAAGCCGTTGGCGAGGCGCTGGCGCCACTCGGCCTGGCCGAGCACGCCCTGCTTCGACAGGAAGGTCGGCTCGACGGTGAGGTCGTAATCGGGCGCGATGTTCCAGAAGAACGGCGTGCCGATGCCGTAGCCGAGCACGTTCGAGGACACGAAGTGCGGTGCCAGGAAGCCGGTATCGCGCCGCACCGTCGGGTCGGGCGAGTAGAAGTAGGGCAGGTAGGCGACCGGGATTCCGGCCACTTCGAGGGTCGAATCCTCGTAGTAGATCCGGCGCTCCTCGTTGTTGTGGATGATCCGCGCCGCCTTCACCTGCCACAGCGGCGGCCGCTCGGGATTGTCCTTGCACGGCTCGCAGGCGGTGTAGGTGCCGTACTCGAAGGTCGTGGTCTGGCCCTCGATGCGCTCCGCCCGCGGGGCGGAGAAGCGCACCCGGGCCGGGCGGCCGCGCTGCTCGATGGTCTGCTGGATGCGCAGCGAGTCGATGAAGCCGGACTTGAAGTCGTCGGTCAGCTCCATCCGGTCGCCGGTCACCACCGAGCCGGTCTCGTCGGTGAGGCGGACATTGCCCTCGGCGAAGACCCGGCCGGTATTGCGGTCGTAGCGCACGCGGTCGGCCAGCAGGGTGCGCGGGCCGTAATGCAGCTCGGCATTGCCGACCGCCGAGACCGTGTTGCGGTCGTTGTCGTAGACGAGCTCCTTGGCCTCGACGAGCAGGCGCTCGTTGTTGCCCTTGGCAGCGTTCTTGGCCGAGCCGGCCGCCAGGCGGTCGTTGAGCGTGCCCTGCGCGCGCGCAGGCTCGCTCGCGCCCACCGTGACGGCGGCGGCCAGCAGAACCGTCAGGGATCCCGTGACCGCGGCGCCCGCGGCCTTACGCACGACTCGACCCATCCCCGCACCCGCTATGCCCGCGCCGCCTTGCCGGAGGGTGGGCATCAGCCGTCCTCCAGGTGCAGAAGCGCGAGCGTTCCGAGGAGACTCCCTACCACGGCCGGGAACCACGCCGCCACCGGAGCCGCCACTAATCCAGAGGCGCCGAGGCCCTCCATCACCTGCCGCGCCACGTACAGGACGAAGCCCGCCGCGACGCCGCCGAGCACCATCTTGCCGATGCCACCAAAGCGGAAGAACCTTAACGAAACCGATGCCGCCACCAGCACCATCGCCAGGAACAGCACCGGCCGCGCCATCAGCACGTCGTACTGAAGGCGGTAACGCGTGGCGTCGAGTCCCGCCCGCTCGGTCCGGGCGATCGTCTCGTTGAGTTGCCAGAAAGGCACGGATTCCGGCGGGGTGAAGCGCTGGCGCACCTGCGACGGGTCGAGGGTCGAGGCGATCAGGTAGGTGTCGTAGCTCTGCGGCTCCGCATCCAGCCCTTGCACCCGCACGTCCTGCAATTCCCAATAGCCGTCGTGCAGGGTGGCCCGCGCCGCCTGCATCTGCTGGGTGAAGGCGCCCGCATCGTCGAAGGTGAACACCGCGACGCCGGCGAGCGTGGTCGTGCCCTCCACCGCGGTCTCGGCCCGGATGACCGCCTGGCCGTCGATGCTGCGCTGGCGGATCCACAGGTCCTTGCCGGAGCCGGCCTTCGACGAGCGGGAGAAGATCTTGGCCTCGATCTCCGTCGAGCGCTGCTTCAGCTCGGCCGAGACCGGGTTGTAGATTCCGACCGTGAAGGCGCCGATGCCGAGCGCCACCAGGGCGCCGGGCTGCAGGAACTGCCAGGCCGAGATGCCGGCGGCACGGGCCACCACCAGTTCGAGCTTGCGGCTGAGCTGGAGCAACGCCGCCATGGCGCCGAACAGGATCGCGAAGGGCAGGACCTGCTCGGCCACCGCCGGGGTGCGGAACAGCGCGAGCCGGGCCATCACGGCGGCCGAGGCGCCCTCGGCATCGCCGGCCCGGCGCATCAGCTCGACGAAGTCGAGGGTGTAGACGAGGGCGAAGACCGTGAGGAAGACCCCCAGGATCATGCGCAGGAAGCGGGCCGCCAGGTAGCGGCCGAGGGTGACGCCGATCAGCATGCCGGTTCAGCCCGCCCGGACCCGGGTCGCCCGGGCCGGCAGCGCCTCCGAGAGCCGGCGCAGCCGCGCGGCCAGCGCGGCGTTGAAGGCCCGCACCCGGTTGCCCTGGGTGGCGACGAGGAGGGAGAGCGCGATCGCGACGAGCGGCACGGCGTAGACCGCCGCGACGGCCCCCTGGCTGCGCACCGCCGCGCTCGCGGCGGCGAAGCCCGCGATGCGCAGGCCCACCACGGCGGCGATGGCGCCCGCGACGGCCAGGCCGCGGCCCTGGCGGGTGGTGCGGGGATCGCCGAGCGCCGCGAAGGCGATCAGGCCGAGCGCCAGCGGGTAGAGCCAGGACGAGAGCCGGTCGTGCAGCTCGGCCCGGAAGCGGCCCTTGGTCAGCTTGTAGTAGGTCTCGTTCGCGTCCGGGAAGAGCAGCTGCACGGTCGAGCGCTCCCGCGGCTTGTAGATCGTGTCGGCATCCGGCGGCGTGAACGCCGCGAGGTCGACGGCGTAGCGCTGGAAGGTGATGATCGAGGAATCGCGGCTGTTCGGCTGCTGGCGGTGGATGCTGCCCTTCTCCAGGACCAGGTAGGTCTGGCCGTCGAGATCGACCGCCTGGCCGCGCTCGGCGAGGTAGACCACGGTCCGCCCGGCCTCGCGCCGGTCCTGCATGAAGATGCCGAGAAGCGCGCCGTTCGGCGACCGCTCGCGGAAATGGAAGGTGATGCCGCTGTCGAGGGTGGTGAACTGCCCCTCCTTGACCACGTTGGCGATGAAGTCGCCCCGCACGCGGGTCAGCACGTCGCGCAGCTCCTGGAAGCTCGACGGCATCACCTGGATGGTCAGGAAGCCGATCGCGGCGCTGACGATGAGGCCGAGCGTCAGGAACGGCCGCATCAGGTGGCGCGGCGACATGCCCGCCGCGCTCATCACGATCAGCTCGGAATCGCCGTTGAGCTTGTTCAGGGCGTAGACCACCGCGATGAACAGGGCGACCGGCGCGATCACGGTGATCAGCGTCGGCAGCGACAGACCGGTGATCAGGAAGAAGATCAGCAGGGTCTGGCCCTTGGCCGTGATCAGGTCCAGCTCGCGCAGGGCTTGCGTCACCCAGATCACGCCGGTGAGGCCGATCAGGCACGACAGGAAGGCCCCGAGGGCGATGCGGAAGATGTATCGCTCGATCTGCTTCATCGGCCGGTTGCGGTCGGGCCCCCTTCCGCTCGATGCTGGTTAGGCGTCCCCCGCCGGCCGCACAAGCATCGGGTGTCCTCAAGCACGGCAAGTGCGGCCTTTTGCGGGCGGGCGCGCCCGGGCCGCCACACCGGGCCGCGTTGCGTTCCGGCGCCCCGCCCCGCTACACAGGGCCGACGCGGCGCCTCAGACACGCGCTTCCTAAGGACGGGACGAAAGCAACGCCATGGCGGACGGCATCAGCATCGAGATCGAATCCCTCGCCGCGTCCGGCGCGTCGGCCAAGCCAGGCGGCGACCTCGTGCTGTTCGTGGGCGAGGACCTCGCCCTCTCGCCGCGGGCCGCCGAGATCGCGGGGCCGGGTGCGGCCGAGCTGGTGGCCCGCGCGGCGGGCGTCGAGCGCTTCAAGGGCAAGGCGTCGAGCGCCCTCGTCCTCACCGCCCCGGCGGGCCTGTCGGTCGAGCGGCTGGTGGTGATCGGCACCGGCTCCGACGAAGCGGCCTCCCGCGACTGGGCAACGCTCGGCGGCTACACCGCCGGCAAGCTCGGCAGCCGTTCGGCGACGGTGGTGCTCGAATGGCCCGGCACCGCCCCCGGCTCCGACGAGGTCGCGGCCTTCTCGCTGGGTGCGCGGCTTCGCGCCTACAAGTTCGACCGCTACAAGAGCAAGAAGTCGCCCGAGGGCGAGGAGAATGGCGGGGGCGGGCGCCTGACCCTGCTGGTTCCCGAGAATGCCGGTCTGAAGAAGGCCCTTCGCGGGTCGGACGGGCTGGCCGAGGGCGTGATCCTCGCGCGCGAGCTCGTCAACGAGCCGCCGAACGTCCTCGACCCGGAGGAATTCGCCCGCCGCGCCTCCGCGCTCGAGAAGCTCGGCGTCGAGATCGAGGTCCTCGACGAGAAGGACATGAAGAAGCTCGGCATGCGGGCCCTGCTCGCCGTCGCGCAGGGCTCGGCCAAGGAGGCCCGGGTCGTCATCATGCGCTGGAACGGGGCCGAGGATTCCTCCGAGGCGCCGGTGGCCTTCATCGGCAAGGGCGTGTGCTTCGATTCCGGCGGCATCTCCATCAAGGGGAGCGGCGGCATGGAGGACATGAAGGGCGACATGGCGGGCGCCGCCTGCGTGGTCGGCCTGATGCACGCGCTCGCCAGCCGCAAGGCCAAGGTGAACGCGCTCGGCGCCATCGGCCTCGTCGAGAACATGCCCGACGGCAAGGCCCAGCGCCCCGGCGACATCGTCACCTCGATGTCGGGCCAGACGATCGAGATCATCAACACCGATGCCGAGGGGCGGCTCGTCCTCGCCGACGTGCTCTGGCACGTGCAGCAGGCCTACCGCCCGCGCTTCATGATCGACCTCGCGACCCTGACGGGCGCGATCCTGGTGGCGCTCGGCCAGGAATATGCCGGCATGTTCTCGAACAACGACGAACTCGCTCAGCGCCTCTCGGCCGCCGGCGAGGCCACCGGCGAGAAGGTCTGGCGCATGCCGATGACGCCCGGATTCGACAAGCTGATCGAGTCGAAATTCGCCGACATGAAGAACACCGGCGGCCGCCACGGCGGCTCGGCCACGGCGGCGCAGTTCCTGAAGCGCTACGTCAACGACGTGCCGTGGATCCACCTCGACATCGCAGGCGTCGGCATGGGCTCGCCGGCGACCGAGACCAACCGCTCCTGGGGTTCGGGCTGGGGCGTTCGCCTCCTCGACCGGCTCGTGCGCGACCATTACGAGGCGTGAGCGCCGTCGTCGCCGGCACCGCTCCCGTGGCCGCCCGGACGGGGCGCCTCGCCGCCGCGATCCCGCTCGCGGCGGCCCTCGCCGCGGTGGCGCTCGCCGCCGCATCCGGCGCGACGCAGGGCGGCCTGGCCTCGGCCGGCCTCGACCCGTGGGTCTACGGCTTCTTCGCCGACCGCTACCCGCTGTTCTTCGCGGCCATCGCCTACGGGGCGGCCCAGGTGGCGCTCCTGCCCGTCTCCGCCCCCGGCTGGCGCGGCTGGCTCGGCGCGCTCCTCGGCCTCGCCCTGGTCCTCGGCCTGTCGCTGCACCCGACCTATGGCGGTCTCGTGCTGCGGGCCGGCTTCTCGGTCGGCGGCGTCGCCTTCCTGTCCGGGCAGACGATGGGGGTGGCGCAAGGCCTCGGGGCGATCGTGGCGGCTGTCGTCCTCGGGTCTGCCCTGGGCTTTCCGGCCCTCCTCGCCCGCGGCCTGCCGCGGCGGGGTGCTTGGCTGCGGTCCTGCGGCCTGGGGCTCCTGCGTTTCGCCGCCCTCGCCTGGGCGCTGGGCCTGCTGGCGGCTGCGCGGGATCTCGGCCTGGCGGGCTTCCCGCGCCTGCCCTTGTCCGGCGCGCAGGCGGCCCTGGCCGGGACCATCGTGCTCGCGGCGTTCCTGCCCCACACGATCTTCGGCCTGATCGGCCCCCGTGCGTCGGTTGAAACGACCCCGGGGAGAGGCTAACCGGAAGGAAAGCCGGAGCCCGTCGAGGTATCCGGCGCCGGGGAGGGTGGAGTTCATGGGCGAGGGTTCGACAGGCATGGGGTCGAGCGCGATGGAACCGAACGCCCCGCCGCGGCCCTGGCTCGCCGCCTATCCGGCCGGCGTCCCGGCGGAGATCGAGACGGGGAGCCTCGGCACCCTGGTCGAGCTGATCGAAACCGCCGCGCAACGCTTCGCCGACCGCCCGGCCATCACCTGCTTCGGCGCCTCCCTGACCTTCGCCACCCTCCACCGGGAGGGCAGGGCGGTCGCGGCCTGGCTGCAGGCGCAGGGCATCGCCAAGGGCGACCGGGTCGCCATCATGATGCCGAACGTGCCGGCCTTTCCGATCGCGCTGGTCGGGGCGCTGCTCGCCGGCGCCACGGTGGTCAACGTCAACCCGCTCTACACCCCGCGCGAGCTGACCCACCAGATGCGCGATGCCGGCGCCCGGGTGCTCTTCGTGCTGGAGAACTTCTGCCACACGGTGGCCGAGGCGGTGCCGGAACTGCCCAGCCTCGAGCGGGTGGTGGTGGCCGGGGCCGGCGACGGCCTGGGGTTGAAGGGCTCGCTGATCACCCTGGCGGCGCGCCACATCAAGAAGGCGGTGCCGGCCTTCACCCTGCCGTCCGCGCGCCAGACTGCCTTCAAGGCGGTGCTCGCGGCCGGACGCCGCGCCGCCTTCCGGCCGGTCACGGTCGCCCCGGACGACCTCGCCTTCCTGCAATATACCGGCGGCACCACCGGCGTATCGAAAGGGGCGATGCTCACCCATCGCAACGTCGCCGCCAATGTCGAGCAGAGCCGGGTCTGGTTCCGCATGCGCGACGACGAGGGGCCGGGCCGGGTGATGGTCACGGCCCTGCCGCTCTATCACATCTTCGCGCTGACCTGCTGCTTCTTCTTCATGACGCGGCTCGGCGCCTGCTGCCTGCTGGTGCCGAACCCGCGTGACATCGGCGGCTTCGTGACGTTGCTGCGCAAGAGCCGCTTCACCAACCTGTCGGGCGTCAACACCCTGTTCAACGCCCTGCTCAACCACCCCGACATTGGCAGGGTGGATTGGTCGCGGCTCGAATACACCATCGCCGGCGGCATGGCGATGCAGGCGCCCGTGGCCCGGCGCTGGAAGGCCGTGACCGGCAAGCCGGTGATCGAGGGCTACGGCCTGTCGGAGACCTCGCCCGTGGTCTCCATCAACCCGCCCGACCTGCACGATTGGTCGGGCACCATCGGCTATCCGGCCCCCTCGACCGAGGTCTGCATCCGCGACGCCGCCGGCGCCACCCTGCCGATGGGCCAGCCCGGCGAGCTCTGCGTGCGCGGACCCCAGGTGATGGCCGGCTATTGGGGCAGGCCCGACGAGACCGCCCGGGCGATGACCCCGGACGGGTTCTTCCGCACCGGCGACATCGCCGTGATCGAGCCCGACGGGCAGGTCCGCATCGTCGACCGGATGAAGGACATGATCCTGGTCTCAGGCTTCAACGTCTACCCGAACGAGGTCGAGGACGTGCTCGCCGCCCATCCGGGCGTGCTCGAAGTGGCGGTGGTGGGCGAACCCGCGGCGGAGACCGGCGAGAGCGTCGTCGCCCACGTGGTCCGGCGCGACCCCGACCTGACGGCCGAGTCCCTGCGGGCGCATGCCCGGGAGAGCCTCACCGCCTACAAGGTGCCCCGCCGCTTCGTCTTCCGCGACAGCCTGCCGAAGACGAATGTCGGCAAGGTGCTGCGGCGGGCGCTGCGGGAGGGGGAGACGGCGGCGTAGCATTCCGGCCCCGGGCCCTCCCCCTCTGCGGGGGAGGGTGCCGGATGAGGCGGAACCATGCTGACAGGCGCCATACTTGGCGCCGTCGCGCTGCCCCTCTCCCGGCCTGCTCCGCAGGCCACCCTCCCCCGCGGAGGGGGGGAGGGTTCAGGGCGCGCGCCTCACCCCACGGTGATCCCCACCTCCTCGGTCTGCGAGAATCCGTTATCCCCCGTCCAGGTGAAGCGCAGCGTTCCCGTTTTCGTCGCCACGGTGGTGAAGGTGAGGTACGGGTTGGCGGCGCTCGCCGGTGACAGCTCGGCGCGAAAGACCTCCTCGCCGTCATAGGAACAGACGAACTCGGTGATGATGTTGCGCGGGATCAGGCGGCCGTCCTGCCCTGGGCGGTAGCCGGTCTCCATCGGGTGCGAGATCAGGGTCTTGATCTCGATCACCGCACCCGCCTTGGCGGTCTTCGGCAGGTTGATGAGGGCGCGGGCCATCGTCACGATCCTTCCACGCAGGCCGCAAGCGTGACGATCGCGTCGGCGGTCGCGGACCAGAAGGTGCCGTCGCGCATCTCCGCGATGGCGGTGATGGTCTGGGAATCGGCCAGGCGAATCCGGGTGTTGATGGCCGCGCGGCCGGCCCGCGGGCCGAGATGCAGCGTCACGACGTGAGGCTGCGGGTTCTTGTCGTTGAACACCGCGATGCGGCGGACGAAGTCCGTCTCGCTCATCGGGCTCTCGACGGTGATCGCCAGCGGCACGGTGTTGCCGTTCTCGACCAGCGGCGGCATGTCGAGGTGGATCCGGCCCGCCTGGACCGTGGCGCCGCCGGTGAAGCGGCGGATCGCCTCCACGGTGGCCTCCCGGCTCGGCCGGATGATCGCGGCAGCGCCTGGGCGCACCAGCGCGACGGTGAGCAGGCCGGCGCCCCCGGCGAGGATCGTGCGGCGATGGAGCCTCGCGCCGTTCGTTGCGCGTATCGTCATGGCGTCCCGCGCCCTCCTTTCAGGGTGACGAGATAGGCGATCACGTCCTCGATCTCGCCCACCTCCAGCACCGGCCGGCCGCGCCAGGCTGCCGCGACCTGCGCGCCGTCGACCCGGTAATAGGAGGGCATCAGGGTTGCCGGGTTCAAGATGCGCCCGTCGACGAGCCGCAGCCGCAGCTGCCCCTCCGTGAGCCGCGCTCCCACGTCAGAGAGGTCGGGCCCGAGATCGCCGGCCGGGGCGCCGCCGCCGAGGCCGGTATGGCAGAGCGGGCACAGGCCCTTGCGGGTGTCGGTGGCGATCACTCGGCCGCGCTCGGCATCGCCGGTGCGCCCGTCGAGCGGCAGCGGAATCGCGTCGCCGACGACCGTCACCGGAGCGAGGGCGGTCTGGGTGAGGGCGAGAAGCACGGCAGCCCGTCGCCTCACCCGAACACCGCGGCGGTGATGGTGCGGTACCAGTCCTCGGCGTAAGCGGCTTCCTGGCGCCGCACGGAATCGGGGGCGTCGACCGGGCTGGTGCCGCCGGCGCCCTCGATATCGGCGAGCACGCCCTTGTCCGGGTGGTACACCCCGGCGACCGAGATGCCGTAGCCCGGCGCGACCAGGCTGTAGCAGGTGTTGATCAGCTTCGGGGCCGAGGGTGTCCGCTCGGCCAGGAGGTCGATCACGGCCTCGGCGCAGACCTTGGCCTGCGCGTTGGCCGCGAAGGCGGATTTCGGCATCGCCCCGGCAATGGCCGCGTCGCCGACGACGTGGATCCGCGGCATTAGGCGCGATTCGAAGGTGACCGGGTCGACCGGGCACCAGCCCGAGCGGTCGGCGACGCCGGCCTGCGCGGCGATCGGCGCCGCCCGCTGGGGCGGGATGATGCAGGCGACGTCGGCCTTGTAGGTCTCGAAATCGGTCGCGACGCTCATCTCGCCCGGATCGACCGCGGTGACCTGACCGCCCGAGGCGAGCGGCACGTATTCCAGGGTACCGGGATAGAGCGCCTTCCAGGCGGATTCGAACAGCTTCTGCTTCGAGAACGTGTCCTTGGCGTCGAGCACGATCAGCTTGGCGCGGGGCTTCCGGGTCTTGAGGAACCAGGCGATCAGGCTTGCCCGCTCGTAGGGCCCGGGCGGGCAGCGATAGGGATTGCCCGGCACCGACAGGACCACCGTCCCGCCCTCGGGCATCGCGGCGAGCTGGCGGGCCAGCAACTCGGTCTGTGCCCCGGCCTTCCAGGCATGCGGCATCACCCCGGCGGCGGCCGCGTCGTAGCCCGACAGGGCATCGAAGCGCAGGGCGATCCCGGGCGAGAGGATCAGCCGGTCGTAGTCGAGGGTGGTGCCGTCGGCGAGGCGCACCTGCCGGGTGGCGCCGTCGACCGCCTCGGCGCTGGTGCGGGCCAGGGTCACGCCGCTCGCCCGCACGCCCTCGTAGCCGAACGCTTGCGCCGATAGGGGGCGAAGACCTGCGATCACCTCGTTGCTGAACGGGCAGGCGAGGTAAGTCTCCGCCGGTTCGACCAGGGTGACGGCGAGGCCGGCCCGGTGCAGGACCCGCGCGGCGGTGGCGCCGCCGAAGCCCCCGCCGACGACGACGACGCGCCCGCGCGCACCCTGCGCCAGGGCGGGACGGGGGAGAGTGGCGGCGGCGAGCCCCGCGAGCACGGCGCGGCGGCCGATCCCGGTCACTGGCCACCTCCCGCGAGCCACGCGGCGATCGCCCGGCTCTCGTCTTCCGAAAAGCCCTTGGCGATGCGGTTCATCACCGTGGCGGGCCGGGCCCCGGTCCGGAACGCCGCGAGCGAGGACGCGATGTCCTCGGCCGTGTGGCCGGACAGGCTCGGCACCGCGCCACCCGGGGCGCCGTGGCACCCCGAGCAGGACGAGGCGCCCGGCGGCGCGGCCGCCGCCGGGGTCGCGAGCAGCAGGAGCAGGAGACCGGTCCTCACGCGCGCTTCAGGTCCGTGCGGCTCGCCGGGATCTGCCGCACCCGTTTGCCGGTGGCGGCGAAGACCGCGTTGAGCACGGCGGGCGCCGCCACCGCGATGGTCGGCTCGCCGACGCCGCCGATGAAGCCGCCGGACGGCATCAGGATCGCGTCCACCGCCGGCATCTCGTCGAGGCGCAGGACCGGGTAGGAATCGAAGTTGGTCTGCTCGATCCGGCCGTCCTTCACCGTGCACTCGCCGTAGAGCGCCGCCGACAAGCCGTAGACGAAGGAGCCGGCGACCTGCGCCTCGATCTGCTGCGGGTTGATCGCCACGCCCGGATCGGTGGCGGCGACGATGCGGTGGACCTTGATCCTGCCGTCGTCGCCGACCGACACTTCCGCCGCGGCGGCCACGTAGCTGCCGAAGCCCATGATCTGCGCCAGCCCCCGGTGCACGCCCGAGGGCGGCTTCGTGTCCCAGCCGATCCGCTCGGCCACCGCGTTCAGCACGGCGAGGTGCCTGGGGTGCTTCTCCATCAGCTTGCGCCGGAAGGCGAGCGGGTCTTGGCCTGCCGCATGCGCCACCTCGTCGAGGAAGCATTCGAGGTAGATCGCGTTCGGGTTGGTGTTCACCCCGCGCCAGAAGCCCGGGATGATCGGCGGATTGCGCATCGCGTGATCGATGAGCAGGTTCGGGATCGTGTAGCCGATCGCCGCCTCCGCCCCGCCGGGATTGAGGCCCTGGAACACCACCGGGTCCTTGCCGTCGGCACCGAGCCGTCCCGGGATGATGCCGGCCAGGATCGACTGGCCGGAGATCCGCATGTGCAGGCCGGTGAGGTTGCCGGATTCGTCGAGGGCCGCCCGCATCCGGCACTGGGTGACCGGGTGGTAGCGGCCGTGGGTCATGTCCTCCTCGCGGGTCCAGATCAGCTTGACCGGGGTGCCGGGGAGTTCCTTCGCGATCAGCACCGCCTGGCGCACCCAGTCGTGGGTGGCGCCGCGCCGGCCGAAGCCGCCGCCGAGATGGATCTTGTGGACGTCGCACTGGCGGGCCGAGAGCCCGGCGGCCTCGGCCGTCGCGGCGAGCGCCGCCTCGCCGTTCTGGGTCGGGGTCCAGACCTCGCACCGTTCCGGCGTCCAGCGCGCCGTGGCGTTCATCGGCTCCATCGTGGCGTGGTTCTGGAACGGGTAGGCGTAGGTCGCCTCGACCACCTTGGCGGCCCCTTTCAGCGCGGCGCCCGCATCGCCGGCCTTGTTGCCGACGAAGGCCTCGGGCGCGTCGAGGCCCTCCTTCAGCATCGCGGCGATCGTCTCGCTCGACACCTTGGCGTTCGGGCCCTCGTCCCAGACGATCGGCAGCGCCTCGACCGCCGTCTTGGCGCGCCAGAACGTGTCGGCCACCACCGCCACCGCGCTGTCGCCGACCCGCACCACCTTGCGCACGCCGGGCATCTTTTCCACGGCGGAGCTATCGACGCTCTTCACCGTGCCGCCGACCACCGGGCAGTCGCGGATGGCGGCGTTGAGCATCCCCGGGAGCGTCAGGTCTATACCGTAGACCTGGGAGCCGTCGGTCTTCTCCAGCGTGTCGAGGCGCTTCACCGGCTTGCCGGCGATGATCCAGTCCTTCGGATCCTTGAGGACCACGTCCTTCGGCGGATCCATCCGGCCGGCGGCGCCCGCGACCTTGCCGAAGGTGGTGGAGCGGCCGGAAGCCGGATGGCTGATCGTCCCCTTCTCGACCCGGCACTCGCCGGGCGGGACGGTCCATTCCTGGGCGGCGGCCGCGACCAGCATGGTGCGGGCGGCGGCCCCGCCCTGGCGCACCGCGACGTAGGATTCGCGGATGCCGCGGCTGCCGCCGGTGGAGAAATCGCCCCAGGCGCGGTTGCGGGCGAGATTCTGGCCCGGCGTCGGGTACTCGGTGGTGACGCGGGCCCAGTCGCAACCGAGCTCCTCGGCGACGAGCTGGGCGAGGCCGGTCAGCGTGCCCTGACCCATCTCCGAGCGGGCGATGCGGATCACCACGGTCTCGTCCGGGCGCACCACCACCCAGGCGTTGACCTCAGGGGCGCCCGCGGCGGGCGCGGCCGCGGCGCCGGGCAGGTCGAAGCCGAGCGCCAGGCCGCCGGCCGCGGCGGCGGAGCCGGCGAGGAAGAATCGGCGCGACAGGGCGGGGGAGGCAGTCATGGTCATGTGGGCCTCCCGTCAGCCGCGGCCGGTCTCGCCGCCCTCGGCGGCGAGGGTGATGCCGGCAAGCACCCGGTTATAGGTGCCGCAGCGGCAGATATTGGTGATCTCCTGGCGAATCTCGGCCTCGCTGGGCTTGGGCTTCTGCGCCAGCAGGGCGGCGGCGGCCATGATCATGCCCGACTGGCAGAAGCCGCATTGCGGCACGTCGAGCGCGGCCCAGGCCTTCTGCACCGGGTGCGAGCGATCGGGGCTCAGGCCCTCGACGGTGACGATCTGCTGGCCCGGCTCGACGCTGGAGACCGGCATCGAGCAGGAGCGCACCGCCTGCCCGTCGATATGGACCGTGCAGGCGCCGCACTGGGCGATGCCGCAGCCGTACTTGGTGCCGGTGAGGCCGACCTGCTCGCGGATCACCCAGAGCAGCGGCGTGTCGGGCTCCACCTCGACCTCGCGCACGGAGCCGTTCACGTTCAGGCGTATCATGGGCGTTTCCATTGGTTGGCCGGCGGATGGAACGGTCGCGTGGGGCGCCGCCTTCGGGCCGTTGGCTCGCACCTTGTAGGCATAACAACTTCAAGGCGGCCGGCTGCGTCTGTCAATTGACGGATGCGCGAGCGGCAGGGGAGCAACCGTGGATGGCGTGCCTTGGATGCCTGATAGGCTCGGGCTCCTTCGACGCTGCGAGCCGCGATGACCATCCGCGATGATCATCCCTGTCACGCCTGACAGCCCGGGTCCCCGCCGGTTCACGGCGGGCGACCTGCGGCTGATGCTGTCGGCCGGGATCCTGCGCGAGGACGAGCGGGTCGAACTCCCGGACGGTGAGCTGGTCGAGCTGGCGGCGAAAGGCTTCGCGCATGACGTCGTCAAGAACGCGCTCAGGCGCCGTCTCGTCCCGGCGCTCTCTGAGACGATCTATCTCGGCATCGAGAGCACGCTCTGGCTCGGACCGAACCTGCTGCTGGAGCCCGGTCTCCTCCTCAGCCCTATGAACGCCCGCAGCGCTTCGCCGGAGGGATTCTGCACCGTCCCGGGTCTGGAGATCCTGCTGGTGATCGAGGTCGCGGTATCGAGCCTCGCCTATGGATCGGGGGCGGAAGGCGGGGCTCTACGCCCGGAACGGCGTGCGGGAATACTGGGTGATCGACGCGCAGGCGCGCGGAGCCGTGGTGCACCGGGCCCGAAGGATGGCGCCTACCGCGACGTGGCGGAGCTGTCCCGGCCTTCGGTGTTGCGGCCGGAGGCGGAGGAGCTTGCGGCGGTCACGGTGCCGCTCGCGGCACTCGGGTGACGGCTTCCGAAGAAGGCGCGGGATCCCCTCTCCCACACCTTGCAGCGATCACGGGCAAGCCCGGGATCGCCTGGAGAGGGGAGTTTGCGCTGGTCTTTGCGGCGGTGTCCCAGAGACGGTTTGATTGAAACGACAGAATTGAAGCGCTCCGTCGTCGACCCGGGGCCGCGCAGCAGACGAGAAGTGGTGGTATCTATGCCAGATAACTGGCGGGACGAGTCGAACAGGCTCTCGACATAAAGCCCGCTTCCTCACGTCCGCTCCGCGATCGCCTTCCCACCGTGCTTCTGCCGGAGCGCGTCGATCTGCTCTTCGGCCTGGCGGAAGGCGGCGAGGCTCTGGCCCGTCAGTTCGCGGGCGCTCGGCAGGCGGATCTTCATCGGATCGACGAAGCGGCCGTTGATCGCCACCTCGTAGTGGACGTGGGGGCCGGTCGAGAGGCCGGTGGTGCCGACCGCGCCGATCATCTGGCCGAGGCGTACGCGGGCGCCCGGCGCGATGCCGCGCGCGATCCGGGCCATGTGGTTGTAGGCGGTGGTGTAGCCGTTGGCGTGCTGGATCTCGACCCGGTTGCCGTAGCCCGAGCGGGCGCCGGCCGAGAGCACCGTGCCGTCGCCGGTCGCCATGATCGGAGTGCCGCGGGTCGCCGCCCAGTCGACGCCGTTATGGGGCCGGGAATAGCCGAGGATCGGGTGCAGGCGGGGACCGAAGGGCGAGCTGATCCGTCCCTCCGCCACCGGGCGGCGCATCAGGAATTTCTGGCTCGAGCGGCCGTTCGGATCGAGGTAGTCGACCTCGCTCGAGCCGGGCACCCGGTAGCGGTAGAGGCCGAAGGTCTCGTCGTGGACGCGCAGGCCGACATAGAGCAGCTCCGGCCGGGCATCGTCGTCCTCGGTGAAGAACAGCTCGGCCCTGTCGCCTGCGGTGGTGCGCTGCTGCAGGTCGGTGGAGGTCGCCAGCGCCAGGACCATCTCCTCGATGATCGGGCGCGGCACGCCGTTCTTGAGCGCGGTGCCGTACAGGCTCTCGTAGAGGGTGACGCCGGATTCCTCGTCGTCGTCCTGCGCGGCGCCCGTGCGGGGCGGCGCCACCGAGACGAAGCCGCCGCGGTCGTTGGCGGCCACGATCTCCTGGATGCCGTCCTCGCCGTAGAGGGTGACCCGGGCGATGCCGCGATTCTCCGGGTTGTGGCCGCTCCCCTCGGGGGCGATGAGGAGGCGCACGTGCTGGCCCTCGGGCAGGTCGGTCCTCGCCCGGGTGCTGAGGCTTCCCAGCAGGGCGGCGAGCCGCGCCGGCTCGGCGCCGTTGCGCTTCAGGAGATCCGCCAGGCTCTGGTCCTTCGCCAGCACGAGGTCGCGCTCCTCGACCAGCCGCGCGCCCGTGCCGTCGCCGGTGCCGGTCTCGGCGATCTCGGTCAGGTTCTCGGGGAGGATCCGGACCTCGATGTTGCGAAAGCGCGCCTCCGGCCCGGACTCGTCGGGCAAGGCGGCCGGCCGCAAGGCCCGGGAAAGCAGGCGCTCGGCCGGGAAGGCGGGCGGCAACGGCCCGCCCGAGAGGGACTGCGTCTCGGCCACGAGGGCGCTCACCTCGTCGTCGGTGAGGGCCGGCGCGCCCTCCTCCAGGGAGGCCTCGGCGAGCGGGCTGCGCATCAGCGTCACGGCGGTCTCGGCCGGGTCCGAATCGCCGTCCGGAGCGGCCGGCGCTTCGACCCGGGCGCTGCGCAGGGGGTCGAAGGGCGGCACCGGCATGTCGGGCGGGCGCAGGGACAGCTCGGTGGCGATCTGCACGTAGGCGTGGACGCGGATCACCTCGCGCTCGCCGGCGCGCTCGCTCATCGGCGCCTTGAAGGCGGTCTTGGCCGCCACGATCATCTCGTCGCGCACCAGCCGGTCGCCCTTGCGGGCGACGTCGCCGGACCCGGCCTCGCCATGGGGTGCCAGCGCCCGCTCCGGCGGCGTCGCCACCACGCCGTCGGCGGCGGCGAGGTAGAGCGCGACGCCGATCAGCCCCGCACCGGTGATTCCGGTGAGGAGGCTGCCGGCGAGCCAGCGCAGGTTGAGGGCCTGCCGGGGCGGCCGCGACGCGGCAGGCGAAGCGGCGAGGGAGGGCAGGTCGACGAAAGCGGACAAGGAATCGGGCCCTGGAATCAGGCGGATGGCTGAGGACCGCCCTTGGCGCCGAAACCGTGACCGTTTTGAGACGCGGGTCCTCCTACTCCGCCGCGGCCCTGGGCGCGTAGCCGAGCCGGGCGTTCAGCTCGTCGATCAGCGACGAGGCGGCTTCCGCGATGACGGTGCCGGGCGGGAAGATCGCCGAGGCGCCGGCCTGGCGCAGGGCCGCGAAGTCGCCCGGCGGGATCACGCCGCCGACCACGATCATCACGTCGGGCCGGCCGGCCTCGTCGAGCGCCCGCTTCAGCTCCGGCACCAGGGTGAGGTGGCCGGCGGCCAGGGACGAGACGCCGACGATGTGGACGTCGTTCTCCACCGCCTGGCGCGCCGCCTCCTCGGGGGTGGCGAAGAGCGGCCCGATATCGACGTCGAAGCCGAGATCGGCGAAGGCCGACGCGATCACCTTCTGGCCGCGGTCGTGCCCGTCCTGGCCCATCTTGGCGACCAGGATGCGGGGGCGGCGCCCATCCGCCTCCTCGAAGGCCTCGACCTGCCCGCGCACCCGCTCGACCGCCGCCGACATGCCGCCCATCTCCCGCTTGTAGACGCCCGAGATCGCCCGGATCTCGGCCCGGTGCCGGCCCCAGGCCCGCTCCAGCGCCTCCGAGATCTCGCCCACCGTGGCCTTGGCCCGGGCCGCCTCGACGGCGAGGGCCAGGAGGTTGCCGCCACCATTCGCCGCCTCGGTCAGGGCCGCGAGCCGCGCCTCGACCGCCTGCCCGTCGCGCTCGGCGCGCAGGCGCTTGAGCTTGTCGATCTGGAGCGTGCGGACGTTGCCGTTATCGACCCGCAGCAAGTCGATCGCCCGGTCGCCGTCGGGCTTGTAGCGGTTGACGCCGACGATGACCTGCTGGCCCGAATCGATCCGCGCCTGGGTGCGGGCCGCCGCCTCCTCGATGCGCAGCTTCGGGATGCCGGCCTCGATCGCCTTGGCCATGCCGCCCAAGGCCTCGACCTCGCGGATATGGGCGGAGGCGCGGGCGACGAGGTCCTGCGTCAGCCGCTCGACATAGTAGGAGCCGCCCCACGGATCGATGATCCGGGTGGTGCCGCTCTCCTGTTGCAGGAACAACTGGGTGTTGCGGGCGATGCGGGCCGAGAAGTCGGTCGGCAGCGCCAGCGCCTCGTCGAGCGCGTTGGTGTGGAGCGACTGGGTGCCGCCCTGCGTCGCCGCCATTGCCTCGACGCAGGTGCGGGTGACGTTGTTGAACACGTCCTGGGCGGTCAGCGACCAGCCCGAGGTCTGCGAATGGGTGCGCAGCGCCAGGGACTTGTCGGATTTCGGGGAAAAGTCCTTGACCAGGGAGGCCCAGAGCAGGCGCGCCGCCCGCATCTTGGCCACTTCCATGAAGAAGTTCATCCCGATCGCCCAGAAGAACGACAGGCGCGGCGCGAACTTGTCGATGTCGAGCCCCGCCGCCATCCCGGCGCGGATATACTCGACGCCGTCGGCGAGCGTGTAGGCCAGTTCGAGGTCCTGCGTCGCCCCGGCCTCCTGCATGTGATAGCCGGAGATCGAGATCGAGTTGAACTTCGGCATGTGGGCCGAGGTGTAGGCGAAGATGTCCGAGATGATCCGCATCGACCCGGCCGGCGGGTAGATGTAGGTGTTGCGGACCATGAACTCCTTGAGGATGTCGTTCTGGATCGTGCCGGCGAGCTTTTCCGGCGGCACGCCCTGCTCTTCGGCCGCGACGATGTAGAGGGCGAGCACCGGCAGCACCGCGCCGTTCATCGTCATCGACACGGTCATCTGGTCGAGGGGAATCCCCGAGAACAGCGTCCGCATGTCGTAGATCGAATCGATCGCGACGCCCGCCATGCCGACATCACCCGAGACCCGCGGATGGTCGGAATCGTAGCCGCGGTGGGTGGCGAGATCGAAGGCGACCGAGAGGCCCTTCTGCCCGGCCGCGAGGTTGCGGCGGTAGAAGGCGTTCGAATCCTCCGCCGTGGAGAAGCCGGCATATTGCCGGATCGTCCAGGGCTGGGTCGCGTACATGGTGGGGTAGGGGCCGCGCAGGAACGGCGCGATGCCCGGATAGGATCCGGCGAGGTCGAGCCCGTTCCGGTCCTGCGGGCCGTAGGCGGCCTTCACCGGGATGCCCTCGGGGGTCGTCCAGGGCTCGGCGGCGGCCGCCACCGCGGCGGAGTTGGCCGCCGCGGCCGGCGCGAAGGCGATTTCCGAGAAATCCGGGATGCGGGTCATCGGCCTGCGGCTCTCGTTGCTGGCGTTCCTTGGCGATGACTTATAGGACCGGGTGCCGCTGCGGCCAATGGGTGGAAGGTCGGAGGCGAGGCGCGATCAGCGCGCCTCCTCGCCTCCCGCGACCCGGCCGCGAGCCCTCGCCCTCACCCAGTCGCGCCGCCGCTGGTCGGCCTTCGACTCGGCCGTCTCCCGGTCCGCCGGCACGGTAGCGTAGAAATCCGCGACCGCGGCGCCACCATGGATGCGCTGGCCGCGGCCCGCCTCCTGTCGCAGCCGCCAGCAGCCGAGCGCCTGCCGTTCGCCGTCGCCCCGGGCGCGGGTGCAGGCTTCCGCCCGGCTGGCGCGGGGCGAGGCCTCGGCGCTGAAAGACAGGGCGGCGAACGCGAGGGGCGCGAGGACGGCGAGACGAGGCAGCGACGGCTTGCGGAGCATTCCGGACCTTTCGTATGGGGAGGGCGACAAGCCTAGAGATCCGCCCCCATGCCCGCAACCTCACCGGGACCACCGCCGGACAGCGCCGCGCGGCTCTGGGCGCCGCTCGCAGGATTCGCGGTCCTGGAAGCGCGCCTCGGCGACCGGGCGCAGGCCCGGGGGCCGGTCGCGGCGGGCCTCTACGAGTTCCTGCGCTTCGGGGTGAAGCAGGGCTGGGCCTGCCTGTTCGGCGGGGCGATGTGCGGCCTCCTGATCGTCACCCACCTGGCCTATCCGGCCGGCGCGCCGGTCGCCCGCTACGACGTCCTGACCCTCGCGGCGATCGCCATCCAGGTCGCGATGCTGGCCTTCCGCCTCGAGACCTGGGAGGAGGCCAAGGTCATCCTGGTCTTCCACGCCGTCGGCACCGCGATGGAGCTGTACAAGACCCACATGGGCTCCTGGGTCTATCCCGAGCCGAGCCTGCTGCGGCTGGGCGGCGTGCCGCTCTTCACCGGCTTCCTGTATGCCAGCGTCGGCTCCTATCTCGCCCGGGTGTGGCGCCTGTTCGATTTCCGGTTCACCCGCCATCCGCCGCTCTGGGCCCTCGTCGTCCTGTCGCTGGCGGTCTACGTCAACTTCTTCACCCATCACGTGACGACGGACCTGCGCCTCGTGCTGTTCGCAGGGACCGCCGCCCTGTTCGGGCCGGCAACCATCCATTTCCGGGTCTGGCGGGTCTACCGGCGCATGCCGCTCCTCCTCGGCCTGCTCTTCGTCACCCTGTTCATCTGGTTCGCCGAGAATATCGGCACCGCGACGCGCGGGTGGGTCTATCCGCACCAGGCCGCCGGCTGGGCGGCGGTGTCGCCGGCGAAATTCGGCTCGTGGTTCCTCCTGATGATCGTCTCCTACACGCTGGTGGCTCTGGCGAGCCGGCCCAGGGCGCTCGCCGAGGCAGAGCGCACGCCGAGCGTGGCCATTGACGCGGGCCCCGCCCGGCCCACTTCCCCGACGACAGTCGCCGGTTCCCTGCCGGCAGGTTCCCTCTCGGAGTGACGACACGGTGCCCGATCGCTTCCTGCGGATCGCCCTGACCACCGCCCTGGTGCTGCTCGCCCTCTTCGTCGCGCAGCCCTACGTCACGAGCCTCCTGTTCTCCGCCGACGCCCCCCGGGCGGTGACGGCGCGGGGCGACCTCTCGCAGGCCGAAGCCTCGACCGTGGCTTTGTTCGAGCGGGCCGCTCCGTCCGTGGTCTACGTCTTCGCCCGCCCGCGGCAGGGGGCGGTGTCGTTCGACCCGGAGACCGGCGAGCGCCGCGAGGGCGGGGGCGAGCAGACCGGCTCGGGCTTCGTCTGGGACGCGGCCGGCCACATCGTCACCAACAACCACGTCATCCAGGGCGGCGGCGACATCCAGGTCCGGCTCTCCACCGGCGAGGTGGTGCCCGCGACCGTGGCCGGCACCGACCCGAACTACGACCTGGCGGTCCTGAAGCTCGGGCGGGTCAGCGCGAGCCCGCCGCCGATCGCCATCGGCACCTCCGGCGATCTCAAGGTCGGGCAGTTCACCTACGCCATCGGCAACCCGTTCGGCCTCGACCACACCCTGACGACCGGGGTGGTGAGCGCGCTCCAGCGCCGGCTGCCGACCGCCGAGGGGCGGGAACTCTCCGGCGTGATCCAGACCGATGCGGCGATCAACCCGGGCAATTCCGGCGGGCCGCTCCTCGATTCCGCCGGGCGGTTGATCGGGGTCAACACCGCGATCTTCTCGCCCTCGGGCGCCAGCGCCGGCATCGGCTTCGCGATTCCCGTCGACGTGGTCAACCGGGTGGTGCCGAACCTGATCCGCACCGGCCGCACGCCCACGCCGGGCATCGGCATCGTGGCGGCGAGCGAGGACGCGGCGGCGCGGCTCGGCATCGACGGGATCGTGGTGGTGCGGGTGCTGCCGGGTTCCCCCGCCGCCCAGGCCGGCCTCCAGGGCGTCGATTCGGGGACGGGCGAGCTCGGCGACATCATCATGGGGGTGAACGGCCGCCCGGTGCGCCGACTCGCCGAGCTGACCGCGGCGCTCGAATCCTCCGGCGTCGGCAGCCCCGTCGCGCTCCAGATCGAGCGCGACGGGCGGGCGATCACCGTGATGGTCACGCCGGCCGATATGGGGCAGCGCCGGCGCTGAACCCTTGAGCAGAGCGACATGGCGCAACCCTGCTCAGCTCCTTGCCTTTGCATCATTCACCGAACCGTCGACCGCTCCGGCGCATGATGCTTCGTCGCTCCAGAGCGCCGGACCCGCTATCCTGGCCCCCGATTCCGCTGCGGAGCCCGCCCCGTGACCTCACGCCTCCTCGCCGCCCTCCTCGTCACGGCCGCCGCCCTGCCGGCGGCCGCGGCCGAGCGCGGCACCCGCAGGCCGCGCCTGTGCCCGCAGGACGCGCCGCCCGGCGTCCGGCTGCCCGACCGGCCCGAATGCCGCGAGGCTCCCGCCGCGGCCGTCCGGTCCACCGCCCCGGGCTTCATCGATCTCGGCCACGGCACCTCGCTGCGCGTCAGCGGCCGGGCGGCCTACGAGGTGGGCTACACCCGCCGGTAGGAGTCGCCGTCCGGCCCGGAGCCGCTCCGTCCTTGGTCGAAACCGGGGGGCGAATCGCGCGCTCGACGCCTGCCCCCCCGGGAACCCTCGGGGCCGCCGCGGCATTCGCTCGTGAAGCCGAGACGGAGGGCGCGATGATCCTGGCAGCTTGCGAGGGCCGTCACTGGCAATACGAGATCGCCGAGCATGCCGACGGCTACGTCGTGCGGATGCGCGACCTCGACACCGGCGACATCGACGAGGACGGCGCCACGGTCTTTCGCACCATGCCGGTGGCCTTCGCCTTCGCGGCGATGTCCGCCGCCTTCGACCGCTTCACCGCCTCGACCGAGGAGGAGGCGGACGACGCCCAGATGGCGACCGATTTCGCGGTGAGCGAGCAGGTCTTCTGCGACCTCAGCAGCCGCCTGTGCGACGGCGGCGTCGCCGGCAGCCTGGTCCAGGCCTGGGAGCGCCGGCCGGCGGACGGGCCGCGACTGACGCTGCACTGAGCCTCAGGTCGCCAGCCGCTCGAGCACGGCCGCCGCCGCCCGCTCGCCGTCGAGCGTGGCGCCGCCCACCGTCATCGCCGCCCCGCCCGCCGCGGCCTCGCCGGCGAGGAAGATGCGCTCGGCGACCGGCAGGCGCAGGGCCTCGCGGGCGGCGAGATGGCCCGGCCGCGCGAGCGAGTAGCTGCCTCGCGAGAACGGGTCCGTCCACCAGGCGGCGAGGCG
Source organism: Methylobacterium tarhaniae (assembly GCF_001043955.1). Classification (GTDB taxonomy): domain Bacteria; phylum Pseudomonadota; class Alphaproteobacteria; order Rhizobiales; family Beijerinckiaceae; genus Methylobacterium; species Methylobacterium tarhaniae. The sequence continues at coordinate 64,642 of NZ_LABZ01000018.1, forward strand.
GCCTCCCGTCACGGCGGCGCGGATCGTCGCCCCGAAGACGCTCGCGAGATGGTCGGTCGCCGCGGCCAATGCCGCCGTCTCGCCGGCCTCGCAGAGGGCGCGGGCACCGTCACCGCCGCAATGGAACACCGCGAGCGGTTTCCCGAACGGCTGCATCTCCAGGTAGGCGGTGAGGCCGGGCGTGCCGCTTCGCAGGAACACGGCGTCGCGCAGATCCTGGCTTCGCAGCCGGGCGGGATCGAGGGCGAGGCCGATCTTGGTGTAGGCGCCCATCGCCAGCCCCGCCACCGCCTCGGCACTCGCCGCCGGGAGGGCAGGGGTGAAGCGCGGCGAGCCCGAGGCCAGCACCCCGACCGGCACGGTGACGATCGCGCAGGCGACCCGCAAGGTGCCGCGCGGCGTCTCGACCGCGACGCCCGGACCGCTCCAGTCGATCCCCGTGACGGGCATGTCCAGCCGCACCGGCAGGTCGGCGTAGTGCGCGGCCACGAGGGCGCCGTAGCCGTCGACCCAGATGTCGTCGCCGGACCAGAGTTGGTCGTAATCGGCGCAGGAGACCCGGTCCGGCTCCTCGCCGAGGGTGAGGCGGGTGAGCCCCGTGGCGGCGGCCCGGGCCGCCTCGTCCTCGCCCGCCACGGCCTGCGCCACCGAGCGGTCCGGGCCGGCCGGATGGTCGAGAAGGGCGCTGACCCGCCCGAATCCCGCCCGGCGCTGGCGCCGCTCGGCCTCGCTCGCCCTCACGCCGTCCTTCACCAGGACCGGCCACGGGCTGGTGGCATCGTCGCTGGTGCGCGTCCCCGCCGCCCGCGCGATCTCCCGCCACGGGTTGCGCTCGGCCCAGTGCACGTATTGCCCGCCGGCATCGAAGCTGCGCCCCGGTCCCAGTGCCGTGTCGGTGAAGGCCCGCCCGCCGATGCGCCCGCGCGCCTCCAGCACCACGACGCTGTGGCCGCTCCGCCGGATCGCCGCCGCCGCGGCAAGGCCGGCGGCGCCCGCGCCGATCACCGCGACGTCGGCATCCGCCGCGGCGCGGGCTCTCGCCGAGGCGGCCAGGATGGCGGCCCCGGCCAGCAGGGAGCGGCGCGAGAGCGTCATCCCGGTTCTCCTGGTGGTTCGATCCGACCCACCTCGGCGGGGACGGGGCCCCGGCAAGGCGCGCGCGGCGAAATATCGCCCGGCCCTGCCGGCCCGGGACTTCACAGGATCGCGACCCGTTGAACGGTGCCTCCGGCCGTCCCGGCGGTTCCTTGACCGCGTTCCGGCGGCGCGGTAGCCCTGTGGCATGCGTCCCGTCATCGGCCTCACCCTGCGAATGACCCCGCCCGACCGCACGAGGTTCGGCCGGAGAGGGTGACGCGCGCCGAGCGCGCGACAGGCGAGAGCGCCGAACCCAGCCCTTCCGTGCCGTGCGGGAGGGCTTTTTCGTGTCCGCGGGTTCGGCGCCCCCTCTTCGTACGGGACGCACCCCATGTCACGCCGCATCCTCATCACCAGCGCGCTGCCCTATGTCAGCGGGGCGAAGCACCTCGGCAACCTCGTCGGCTCCCTGCTGCCCGCCGACGTGCATGCCCGCTTCCACCGCCAGATCGGCAGCGACGTGCTGTTCGTCTGCGCCACCGACGAGCACGGCACGCCGACCGAGATCGCCGCGGCGCGGGCCGGGCTCGACCCGCGCCGCTTCTGCGACGAGGCCCACGCCCGCCAGGCGGAGACCTGGCGCCGCTTCGGCCTCAGCTTCGACCATTTCGGCCGCTCCTCCGCGCCCTCCAACCACGCGTTGACCCAGCAACTCTACCGCCGTCTCGATGCCGAGGGGCTGATCGCCGAACGGGGCGTGCGGCAGGTCTGGTCGCCGGCCGATGGCCGCTACCTGCCGGACCGCTACGTGCTCGGGACCTGTCCGCATTGCGGCGACGCCGAGGCCCGGGGCGACCAATGCGATGCCTGCAGCGTCCTGCTCGATCCCGAGGAGTTGATCGCGCCGCGCTCGGCGCTCTCGGGGGAGACCCGGCTGGAACTGCGCGAGAGCCGCCACCTGTTTCTCAGGCAATCCGCCCTCGTCGAGCGGCTGAACGGATGGCTCGACACGCGGTCGGGCTGGCCGCCCTTCGTCGTGTCCCTGGCGCGAAGCTGGCTGACCGCGGACCTCAAGGACCGCTGCATCACCCGCGACCTCGCCTGGGGCGTGACGGTGCCGCGCCCCGGCTTCGAGGGAAAGGTGTTCTACGTCTGGTTCGACGCGCCGATCGCCTACATCGCCGCGACGCAGGACTGGGCGGCGGCCTGGGGCCGCGACTGGCGCGACTGGTGGTGGGGAGAGGCGGCCCGCGACAGCCGCTACGTCCAGTTCCTCGGCAAGGACAACGTGCCGTTCCACACCGTGAGCTTCCCCGCGACCCTCCTCGGCTCGGGCGAGCCCTGGCGCACCGTCGACGTCATCAAGGGCTTCCACTGGCTGACCCACGAGGGCGACAAGTTCTCGACCAGCCGAAACCGCGGCCTCTCCTGCGACGCGGCCCTCGCTGCGCTGCCGGCCGATATCTGGCGCTGGTGGCTGATCGCGAACGCGCCGGAGACGGCCGACGTGACCTTTCAGGCGGCGCGGTTCGCCACGGAGGTGAACAAGGATCTCGCCGACGTGTTCGGCAACCTCGTGCAGCGGGTGACGCGGTTCGCGGCGTCGGCCTTCGCCGGGCCGATCCCGGCCGAGGGGCGGCCGGACGGGCTCGAACGCGCGCTCGCCGCCGACGTGACGCGCCGGGTGGCGGCGATCCGCGCGCATCACGAGGCGCGGGAGTTCCGGCGCGCCGCCGCGGAGACGCGGGCGCTCTGGGCGCGGGCGAACGCCTATGTCCAGGAGGCGGCGCCGTGGTCGGCCATCCGGCACGACCGCCTGCGAGCGGCCGTGGTCACCCGTGTCGCCCTCGGGCTCGTCGAACTGTGTGCCACGGTGGCCTGGAGCATCGTGCCCAGCCTCGCGGCATCGGCCATCGTGGCGGTCGGCGGGACGGAGGCGGAGGTGCCGGGCTGGCCCGGCGACGTCGAGGATGTCCTGATCGGCGACCGGAGCCGCGCGAGAGTGCCGCGCCCGTTCGCGCCGGTCGCGAAGGTCGATGCGGAGAGCGTGGGCGCCGCCTGTCGCTGATGCTGGGGGAGCTATCGGACTCTGCGAGGGGCCGGCATGTCGTGCGGGACGGCCGCCCTCACACCCGCCCCACGAACGCCATCCGTCCCTGGTTGTGCCCGAGGTTCCGCGGCATCCGCTCCGCCGTGAAGCCGGCGGCCGTGAGGCGGGCCAGCATCTCGGCCTCGCCGTGGCGGGTGAGCCCGAGGCGCCGGCGCAACGCGCGGTAATCGGAGAGGAAGGTGCGGGCGAGGCCGAGGAGGGCTGCGGCGAGGAACCCGTCGCGCCGGGCGAAGGCCAGGAGGGCGGCGGCGTCCGCGGCGGCGCCGAGATGCGGCGGGATCACGTCGGCGAGGATCAGGCGGCCGCCGGGTTTCAGCGCGCGGTGCCACTCGCGAAGGCAGGCGTCGAGTTCCGGGCCGGTGAGGTACTGCGCCAGGGAATTCGCCACGACGAGGTCGAGACCCGCCGCCGGCAGGGCGGCGACGTCGTCGGGCGCCAGAACCGTGATCGTCGGGCAGGCGGCGTAGCGTTGCGCGAGCGCGTCGCGCTGGCGGGGCGAGGCCTCGCAGAGGTAGAGCCGGCCGCAGGCCCCGGCGACCCGCTCGGCGGACAGCGCCTCGCCGCAGCCGTGATCGAGGACGTGGGCGCCCGGATGCGGCACCAGGGCGGCGATCTCCTGGGCCAGCCCGGCATAGTGCCGGGCCTTGTGGCGCGCATTGACGTAGATCGGGTTGTCCCGATCCCAGAATTCGCGCCAGGAAGTGACCACGGGCGGGAAACCTCGGATCGGGGAGACCGTGCCGGGAGCGCTCAGCCGCCGATGAGCAGGACCGAGACGGCCCGGTCGATCGAGAGGTAGAAGACCGCGAAGGCGACCAGGGCGGCAAGCGCGAATTCGGCGGCGTCGTTCGGCAGGGCGCGCAGGTCGCGCAGGGTCTCGCGGCCGTAGACGGCGCCGAGCCAGGCCAGGGTCAGCACCACCGGCATCGCGAACAGGAACGACCAGGTGCTCTCCACGCGGCCCGCCGCGGGGTCGATCAGCGCGCGGATGTTGCGCACCCACGGCGCCTGGGTCGCGGCCGCGAGGGTCGTCACCCAGGCCAGACCCACGGCGATGCCGAGATGGGTGGTGAAGGTGCGGTGCAGGCGCGAGAAGCTGTCGGTCGCGGCGTGGTCGGTCACTGGATAAGCCCCGAATCGCGGCCCCGCGACGATCGTTGCATCGTCGTCGCTCCAGGGCGGTGAACGGCCGGGAGAATCGGCCGCGAGTTCGGGTTTTTTGTGGCTGCGGCCGGATCTGGCCGCAACCTTTTTCGGAGTTACGCGTTGCTGCCCTTCGTCTCGCGCATGAGGCTGACGAAGCGGTCGAACAGGTAGTGGCTGTCCTGCGGGCCCGGCGAGGCCTCCGGGTGGTGCTGCACCGAGAAGGCCGGGCGGTCGGTGAGCGACAGGCCGCAATTCGAGCCGTCGAACAGCGAGACATGGGTCTCGACCGCGTTCGCCGGCAGGCTGTTCGGGTCCACCGCGAAGCCGTGGTTCATCGAGACGATCTCGACCTTGCCGGTGGTGCGGTCCTTCACCGGGTGGTTGGCGCCGTGATGGCCCTGGCTCATCTTCACCGTGCGGCCGCCGAGCGCCAGGCCCATCAGCTGGTGCCCGAGGCAGATGCCGAAGGTCGGGACCTTCTCGTCGAGAAGGGCGCGGATCACCGGCACGGCATATTCGCCGGTCGCCGCCGGATCGCCGGGGCCGTTCGACAGGAACACGCCGTCGGGCTTGAGCGCCAGCACCTCCTCGGCGGTGGCGGTCGCCGGCACCACGGTGACGTCGCAGCCCGCCTTCGCCAGGAGGCGCAGGATGTTGCGCTTCACGCCGTAATCGATCGCCACGACCTTGAGGCCTTCGCCCGGGGCCCGGCTGCCGTAGCCGGCGGGGTGCTGCCACACGGTCTCGCCCCAGGACTTGGACTCGCGGCTCGTCACCGGCGGCACCAGATCGAGGCCTTCCATCGGCGGGAGCGACGCGGCCTTCGCCTTCAGGGCCTCGCGGTCGAAGCGCCCTTGCGGGTCGTTGGCCAGGATCGCGTTCGGCATGCCGCGGTCGCGGATCAGGGCGGTCAGCGCCCGGGTGTCGACGCCGGTGATGCCGACGATGCCGCGGGCCTTCAGCCAGCCGTCGAGATGGCGCGAGGAGCGCCAGTTCGAGGGGTTCGTCACCGCCGAGGCGATCACCGCGCCGCGCACGCCGGAGGCCGGGGCCGCGTCGAGGCTCTCCAGGTCCTCGTCGTTGGTGCCGACATTGCCGATATGCGGGAAGGTGAAGGTGACGATCTGCCCGGCATAGGACGGATCGGTCAGGATCTCCTGGTAGCCGGTCATCGCGGTGTTGAAGCAAACCTCACCGGCGGCCTCGCCGGTGGCACCGATGCCGAAACCCTCCAGAACCGTGCCGTCGGCGAGCACCAGGAGGGCGGTCGCGACGGGCTCGGCCCAGCCTTCGGGTTGCGCGGGGGCGGCCGCGTCGTCTTGCAGCATGATCGTGATCTCGCTTATGTCGCGGCCGGGCACGGCCGACGGGCGCGGCCGGCTGTTTACGAGGCCGGCGGCGGCCCGGTCAATCTGGGGATGCCCCGGTATCCCCTCAAGTGCCTCGACTTTCAAGAGCCTTGCAGGAGCCTTGCAAGTGCCTCGCCCCCCACGAGAAGACCAGGAGACCGGCATGCTGCGCCAGCGCCTCACCGCCGAGATGAAGGAGGCCATGAAGGCCGGCGACAAGGCGAAGCTCGCCACCGTCCGGCTGATCCAGGCCGCCCTCAAGGACAAGGACATCGAGGCCCGCGGCCTCGGCAAGGAGCCTTTGGGCGAGGAGGAGATCTTCTCCCTGCTCCAGAAGATGATCAAGCAGCGCAACGAATCGGCCGCCGTCTACGAGCAGGGCGGCCGACCGGAACTCGCCGAGGGCGAGCGCGCCGAGGCCGCGATCATCGCGCAGTTCCTGCCCCAGCAGATGAACGAGGACGAGACCCGCGCGGCGATCCAGGCCGCCATCGCGGAGACCGGCGCCACCTCGCCGAAGGACATGGGCAAGGTCATCGCGGCGCTCAAGGGCGCCTATGCGGGCCGGATGGATTTCGCCAAGGCGAGCGGCCTGGTGAAGACGATGCTGGCCTGAGGCGAAGACGGGCTCCCGGCGGGAGCTTCGCCGCGAGGGCGCGTCCCGGAGAGGATCGCCCTTGCGGCACGAGAGTCGCTTGGCCCGGCCTGCTGCAGATCCGTGGCCGTTGAGCGATTGATCAATATTTTTCTACTTCAGATTCTTGTCATATTCGCTTGTCGATCGCCCGCCGGAATCACCGATAGTCAAGATCGTTAGATATTCCTTAAGGGGAAATCTCGCAGGTTTGCTCCATCTTCCAACGGAACCTCGGCCGGTTCCTGCCTGCGGAGGTCTGTCGTGAGTTCGTTGTTGTCCATCCGGGCCCTGGTGCTCGGGATCGCGCTCGCGCTCGGGGCGATCGTCGGCGCCATGACGCTCGACGGGGTGGTCAAGGCCTGGACCGGCCATCGCAATGCCCAGACCGTCGCCGCCGCGGCGAAGCTCGATCAGCGCGTTCTCGCGGCGATGCAGGCCTTCCGCTCCGAGCGCGGCGACACCGCGGCCACCTTGAGCCTGTCGGGCGAACAGGTCGCCACCATGCGCAAGGTCATCGACGGCCATCGCAACCGGGTCGACGGCGCGGTCCGGGCGCTGCTCGCCGCACCCGCCGACCTTGCGGTGCCGGGGCTCGCCGAGGCGCTGAAGGATCTCGCTTCCGGCTACCACGACCAGTTGGCCCTGCGGCGCGCGGCCGACGAGGCCTACGGCCGTGATGCGGGCGCCCGCGACAAGGCCCTGGCCCCGCGGGTTCTCCAGACCGGCGACGCCGTCCTCGCCCGGCTGGAGCGCGTCGCGGCGGTGCTCGAGCGGCAGATGGCCCACCTCGATCCCGAGACCCGGGTGCTGACCGGCGCCAAGAACAACGCCTGGGCGACCCGGGCCACCGCCGGCTCCCTGGCCGTGGTGGTCAACACCGTCCTGTCGAGCCGGACGCCGCTGACGGTGGAGCAGGCCGAGGCGGTGCAGGTGCTGCGCGGTCGCTACGAGGCGACGTGGAAACTCGTCGAGGCCGCGACCGGCGACCTGCCGCCGGGCATCGCCGCCGCGGTCGCGGCGGCGCAGGCCGCCTACTTCACCCCAGAGATGACGGCGACGATCCAGCGCAACCTGCGCGCCTTCGCGCCCGGCGCCGAACCCGCGATGACCCTGCCCGAGTGGCAGCAATTCATCACCCCGAAGCTCAACACCATCGTGGCGGTGGCGAACGAGGCCCTGGATGCCGGCGTGCAGGCGGCCGATGCGGCGGCCGATGCGGCGGAGAGCCGGCTGGCCGTCAACGCGGCCCTGTTCGCGGCGGCCCTCCTTCTCGTGGGCCTGAGCTGCGCGGTGGCGCATGTCCGCATCGCCCTGCCGGTCCGGCGCATGACCGCTGCGATGCAGGCCCTCGCGACCGGGGATGCCACCGTCACGGTGCCGGCGCAGGGTCGTCGCGACGAGATCGGCGCCATGGCGGCCGCCGTGCAGGTGTTTCGTGACAACCTGATCCGCACCCGCGCCCTGGAGGAGGAGACGGCGCTCGCCCGCGCCTCGGCCGAGGAGCAGCGCCGCGCCGGCATGCGCCAGATGGCCGAGGCCTTCGAGCGGGCGGTCGGCGGCATCGTCGGGCAGGTCGCGGCCTCCGCCACCGAGCTGCAGGCCACCGCCCAGACCATGACCGATGGGGCCACCCGGACCGCCGGGCGCTCCACGGCCGCCGCGACGGCCGCCGGCCAGACCGCCGAGAATGTCGGCACCGTCGCGGCCGCCGCGGAGGAGCTCGGCGCCTCGGTGAGCGAGATCAGCCGACAGGTCTCGGGCTCGGCCGACCTCGCCCGCAACGCGGTCGACGAGGCCTCCGGGACGGCCGGCCACATGCGCGAGCTGAGCGAGGCCGTGTCGCGCATCGGCGACGTGGTCGGGCTGATCTCGTCGATCGCCGCGCAGACGAACCTTCTGGCGCTCAACGCCACCATCGAGGCGGCCCGGGCCGGGGCGGCGGGCCGCGGCTTCGCGGTGGTCGCCGCCGAGGTCAAGGAGCTGGCCGGCCAGACCGCGAAGGCCACGGAAGAGATCACCGGCCAGATCGCGCGCATCCAGGGCAAGACCGGCGACGCGGTCTCAGGCATCGAGGCGATCACCGGGCGGATCGCCGAGATCAACCGCGTCGCGGTGGGGATCGCCGCCGCGGTCGAGGAGCAGGGCGCGGCGACCCAGGAGATCGTCCGCAACGTCGCGGAGGCGGCCTCCGGCACGACGGAGGTGACGCACAACATCACCACGGTCGCCGACGCCGCGGAGGCGACGGGAGCAGCGGCGACGCAGGTCCTGGCGGCCTCCTCCGAGCTGTCGCGGCAATCCGAACGGCTCTCGGCGGAGGTGGCGCGCTTCCTCGCCGGCGTCCGGGCGGCGTGAGACGACGCCCGTCCATCGCCGATCCGTTAGGACTCCGCTGACCAAGACGCGCTACAAGGCAGATCCCTCAACCGGACCCCATCGTGCGCTATCCGCCTCACCTGCTCGAAGAGATCCGTTCCCGCCTGCCGGCCTCCGAGGTCGTCGGCCGGCGCGTGCGCCTCAAGAAGGCGGGGCGGGAATGGCGCGGCCTGTCGCCGTTCAACGCCGAGAAGTCGCCGTCGTTCTACGTCAACGACCAGAAGCAGTTCTACCACTGCTTCTCGTCCGGCAAGCACGGCGACATCTTCACCTTCGTGATGGAGACGGAAGGCGTCTCGTTCCCCGAAGCCGTCGAGCGGCTGGCCTCCGAGGCCGGCGTGGCGCTGCCGGCGCCGAGCGAGGCCACGCGCGAGAGCGAGACGCGGCGGCGCGGCGCGCTCGAGGTGATGGAGCTGGCCTGCACCTTCTTCGAGGAACAGCTGGCCGGCCGCGCCGGAGCGCGGGCCCGCGATTACCTCGCCGGCCGCGGGCTCGACGGCGAGATCCGCCGCACCTTCCGCCTCGGCTACGCCCCGCCGGAGCGCTACGCGCTGCGCGACCACCTCGCCGCCCGGGACGTGCCGGCCGAGATGATGGTGGAGCTGAACCTGCTCACCACCGGCGACGACATCAAGGTGCCGTTCGACCGGTTTCGCGACCGGGTGATCTTCCCGATCCGCGACGTGCGCGGGAAGGTCGTGGCCTTCGGCGGCCGCGGCATGAGCCCGGACGCCAAGCCGAAATACCTCAACTCCTCCGAGACGCCGCTCTTCCACAAGGGGCGGATGCTCTACAACCACCACGCCGCGCGAAAGCCCGCCCACGAGACCGGCCGGGTGATCGCGGTCGAGGGCTACGTCGACGCCATCGCGATGACGCTGGCCGGCCATCCGGAGGTGGTAGCCTCCCTCGGCACGGCGCTCACCGAGGATCAGCTCGCCCTGCTCTGGCGCATGGCCGACGAGCCGATCCTGTGCTTCGACGGCGACGGCGCCGGCCGGCGCGCCGCCTACCGTGCCCTCGACGTGGCCCTGCCGGCGCTGCAACCGGGAAAATCCCTGCGCTTCGCCCTGATGCCCGAGGGCCAGGACCCGGACGACCTCCTGCGCACCGGCGGCCCCGGTGCGATCGACCGGGTGCTCGACGGCGCCCGGCCCCTCGTCGACGTGCTGTGGTCGCGCGAGACCGAGATGAGCCCGGTCGACACGCCGGAGCGCCGGGCCGGCCTCGCCCAGCGCCTGCGCGAGATCGTCGGCGGCATCCGCGACGAAACCCTGAAGCGCTATTACCGCGACGAGATCGAGGCCCGCCTGCGGTCCTTGAGCCCCAATGGCGGCAACCGCCAGCAGGGTGGGGGCGAGCGTGCGTATGGACGGGAGCGCGCGCCCTTCGTGCCGCGGGGCCGGGGTGCGCCGGCCGCTCCCGTCTCGCCCCGGCTCACCGCCCGGGCGAGCCCGCTGCTGGCCCGCTCGTCCCTGTTCGCCGGCGGCTCGTCGTCGCGCGAGGCCCTGATCGTCGCCGCCCTCCTCGTCCATCCCGAGCTTCTGGCCCGCGAGGCCGAGGAACTGGCCGAGGTCGAGTTCGAGGGGGCGGATGCGCGCGCCTTGCGCGGTGCGCTCCTCGACTTCGCCGCCGAGGGCGGGGCCGGCGAGACCGCGCTCCTCGACGCGCGGCTGGAGCGGGCCGGCCTCGCCGCGGCGGCGGGCCGCATCGCCGGCCTGGTGCGGCCCGGCGACCGCTGGGTGCTCGATCCCCACGCCGATCCGGTGCGGCTGGAGGACGCGCTCCGGCAGGCCGTGATCTTGCACCGCAAGGCGGGAACGCTACATAGCGAACTCCGGGCCGCCGAACGCGCCCTGGCGGAAGAGGAGACGGAGGCCAATTTCGCCTGGCTGCGCGATGTGAAGAATCGTCTTTCCGTCGTGGCGGGTGCCGAAGCCGAGGCCGAGGCGGCCGAGGAGACGGACCCGTTCTGACGTCACGCGCGGCTTGCGGCTTGCGTCCGGACTAGTTAACGGCAAGTCGATCGAATGGCTTGCACATTTGCGTGAGATCCTGGGGCGGCGCGCGGCCGTCCGACGAGACGTCACGGTGCCGGCACGGCGGGAGCCTCCCCCGCCCGGGCACTGCCGACACCGGGAAGCATAGGCTGAGCATGGCGACGAAGGCAACGGAACGAGACGAGACCGAGGCGGCCCCCGAGCAGCAGACCGACGGCCCGCTCCTCGACCTGACGGATGCCTCCGTCAAGCGGATGATCAAGCTCGCCAAGAAGCGCGGCTACGTCACCTATGACGAGCTGAACGAGGTGCTGCCTCAGGAGGAGTTCACCTCCGAGCAGATCGAGGACGTGCTCGGCCAGCTGTCCGAGCTCGGCGTCAACGTGGTCGAGGCCGAGGAGGCCGACGACCAGCAGGGCGAGGCCGCCCCGCAGGAAGGCGCCGAGGAGGAGGAGGCCAGCGAAGGCGGCGAGGTGGCCGAGGTGGCCGCCGCCCGCCCGGTGGCGCTCCGGGCCGAGACCGCCAAGGAGCCGACCGACCGCACCGACGATCCCGTCCGGATGTACCTGCGCGAGATGGGCTCGGTCGAGCTCCTCTCCCGCGAGGGCGAGATCGCGATCGCCAAGCGGATCGAGGCCGGGCGCGAGGCGATGATCGCCGGCCTGTGCGAGAGCCCGCTGACCTTCCAGGCCATCATCATCTGGCGCGACGAGCTCGTCGACGGCCGGGTGCTCCTGCGCGACATCATCGACCTCGAGGCGACCTATGCCGGCCCCGACGGCCGCGCCGGGCCCGCCGAGGGCGAGGTCGAGGGCGAAGGCGACGAGGAGGCCGAGGGCGAGACTCCGCCGGAAGGCGAGGGTGACGAGGACGACCTCGAGAACAACGTGTCCCTCTCGGCAATGGAAGCCGAGCTGAAGCCGCGCGTGCTCGAGACCTTCGATGCGATCGCCGAGAACTACCGCAAGCTGCGCAAGGTCCAGGCCGAGCAGGCCGAGACCCGGCTGAAGGGCGCGGCGGCCTCCGAGTCGCAAGGCCAGCGCTATTCCGAGCTGAAGAACACCGTCGTCGCCGACGTGAAGTCGCTGTCGCTGAATGCCAACCGCATCGAGGCGCTGGTCGAGCAGCTCTACGACATCAACAAGCGGCTGATCTCGCACGAGGGCCGCCTGATGCGGCTGGCCGAGAACCACGGCGTCGCCCGCGACGAGTTCCTGCGCCACTACCAGGGCTACGAGCTCGATCCGCACTGGGTCGAGCGGGTGGCCAAGCTCGGCGGCAAGGGCTGGAAGAACTTCACCGAGCGCGGCGCGGTCAACATCCTGACGCTGCGCGAGCAGATCATCTCGCTCGCCTCCGAGACCGGCCTGGAGATCCAGGAATACCGGAAGATCGTCCACATGGTCCAGAAGGGCGAGCGCGAAGCCCGCCAGGCCAAGAAGGAGATGATCGAGGCGAACCTGCGGCTGGTGATCTCGATCGCCAAGAAATACACCAACCGCGGCCTGCAATTCCTGGACCTGATCCAGGAGGGCAATATCGGCCTGATGAAGGCCGTCGACAAATTCGAGTACCGCCGCGGCTACAAGTTCTCGACCTACGCGACCTGGTGGATCCGGCAGGCGATCACCCGCTCGATCGCCGACCAGGCCCGCACGATCCGCATCCCGGTGCACATGATCGAGACGATCAACAAGATCGTCCGCACCTCGCGCCAGATGCTGCACGAGATCGGCCGCGAGCCGACCCCGGAGGAGCTGGCCGAGAAGCTGGCGATGCCGCTCGAGAAGGTGCGCAAGGTCCTCAAGATCGCCAAGGAGCCGATCTCCCTCGAGACCCCGATCGGCGACGAGGAGGATTCCCACCTCGGCGACTTCATCGAGGACAAGAACGTCGTCCTGCCGATCGACGCGGCGATCCAGTCGAACCTGCGCGAGACCACCACCCGGGTGCTCGCCTCGCTCACCCCCCGCGAGGAGCGCGTGCTGCGCATGCGCTTCGGCATCGGCATGAACACCGACCACACCCTCGAGGAGGTCGGGCAACAATTCTCGGTGACCCGCGAGCGCATCCGCCAGATCGAGGCCAAGGCCCTGCGCAAGCTCAAGCATCCGAGCCGGTCGCGGAAGCTGCGGAGCTTCCTCGACAACTGAGTTTCGAGACTCGATCGGATGAGAAGGCCCGGGAGGCGACCGCCCCCGGGCCTTCTTCGTTACGGCATCGGCGCCACAATCCGCGCCACGGCGCGGCGCACCAGCGGCAGGACGAGCAGCAGGGTCGGGAAGGCGACGAGCCAGGAGACGCCCCAGGCCCGCGGCCAGTGCCACAGCGCATCGGGGGTAGGCCCGAGGCTGAGCAGGGTCGCGATGGCGGAGACGATGCAGGTCATCATCACCGACAGCAGGAAGGCAGTGACGAGCGGCGCCGAGGAGGCCGGCAGGCGTCGCGGAGTGGGGAAGGACAGCATGGCACGTCTTTCGGAACGGGCGATCGGCCCGGACGAGGCATGGCGCACCCGCCCGGCGAAAACCACCCGGGGAGTGCGTTGCCTGACGTGAGACGCTTACGGCCTGCCGGGACGTGACCCGGCGAAGGGATCAAACGTAGCAGGCACGAGGTCAAGTGCCAAGCCGGCTCACCCGTTGCCCGCCGCCAAGCCTTGCCCTGGCCGGGCACAAAGCCCATGTCACCAGCCATGTCCGACCAGCCTCGCCCCGCCCCCGCTCCGATGCCCACGGCCGCGGCGGACGGATCGGAGGCGAGCGACATCCCGATCGGCCTGTTTCGCGACTGCGTGGCCCTGCGCGACTGGCTGCTCAGCGAGGGGGCGCGGCTGCCGGAATCCGGCGATCTCCTCGCCGGCATGGCCGAGCGGCTGAACGCGCTCGGCGTGCCGGTCGACCGGGCCACCACCGCCATCGACGCGCTGCATTCCGACTATTCCGGCGTCGGCCGGTTCTGGACCCGGGAGGACGGGGTCAGCTTCCGCCTCTTCCCGCATGGCGAGGTGACCGAGCAGGCGCTCGCCCGCAGCCCCTTCGCGCATGTCTACGCCACCGGCGAATGGTTGATCCTCGACCTGCGCGAGACGCCGGACGATCGCTACAGCATCGTCCCGGAGCTGAAGGCGGCGGGCTACACCCACTACATCACCGTGCCTTTGTTCTTCACCAACGGCACCAAGAACGGCGTCACCTTCGCCACCCGGGATCCGCGCGGCTTCGCCGACGACGATCTCGCCATCATGCGCTTCATCATCCCGACCCTGTCGGCGGTGATGGAGATGCGCGGCCTCAACGCCCGGCTCGACCACGTGCTGCGGGTCTATGTCGGCGACGGCCCGCACCAGGCGATCCTGGCCGGCTTCATCCGCCGCGGCCAGGTCGAGCGGATCCGCTCGGCGATCCTCTTCGCCGACATGCGCGGCTACACCCACCTCACCGATGCGCTCACCCCCGAGGCCTCGGTCGAACTCCTCAACACCTATTTCGACTGCCTGGTGCCGCCGATCGAGAGCGAGGGCGGCGAGGTGCTGAAATACATGGGCGACGGCCTGCTCGCGATCTTCCGCGAGAGCGGCGACGATCTCGGCGGCGCGGCGCAGGGCGCGCTCTCGGCCGCGCAGGCCGCGCTCCGCCGGGTGGAGGAGGCCAACCGCGCCGGGCGTTTCCCCACCCGCATCGAGATCGGCATCGCGCTTCACCACGGCGAGGCGGCCTACGGCAATGTCGGCTCCGGGGCGCGGCTCGACTTCACGGTGATCGGCCGCGACGTGAACCTGGCGAGCCGGCTCGCCAAGCTCAACAAGGTCCTGTCCGAGCCGCTGCTGATGTCGAAGCCCTTCGTCGACTTCCTGTGGGGCGACCCCGAGCTGCTCGGCACCCATCCCCTCGACGGCATCGCCGAGGAGATGGCGATCTATCGGCCCGGCAAGGGCGGGTGATTCCGGGTGGTTGACGAAAACGAGCCGGCTCGCCACATTCCGGCCGTTCCAGGGAGATCCCCGGCAAGGGGCTGAGACACCGCTGGATCGTGAGCCCCCCTGGCTCCGGTCGGCGCGGAAATCCTTCGAACCTGATCCGGCTCATACCGGCGTAGGGATTGGACAGGTCCGTCAGGACCGAGCGCGCATCATCCGGCAATCGGGCGCAGTCCACTCTCTTCGGGCCACCGTGGAGACGAGGGTGCACGCGCAGACGATCGGACGGCGAGGCGGACCGGGCCCGGGCCCCGGGAGCGACCGGCTGCCGGAGCGCGCCGACGTGGCGGTGATCGGCGCCGGGCTGATCGGCCTGTCGATCGCGTGGCGCCTGGCCAAGGCGGGTCTCGCCGTCGCGGTGATCGAGCGGGCCAAGGCCGGCGACGGCGCGAGCCTCGCCGCGACCGGCATGCTGGCGGCGGCGGCCGAGCACGAGCCCGGGGGCGAGGCCCTGTCGCCGCTCTGCCTCGAGAGCCAGCGCCTCTGGCACCCGTTTCGTGACGAGCTGGAGGCCGAGTCGGGTCTCACCATCGATTATCGCCGCGAGGGCACCCTCGTCATCGCCCTCGGCCGCGACGAGGTCGAGCGCCTGCGCTTCCGCTACGACCTGCAACGTCGCGACCACCTTGCCGTCGAGTGGCTGTCCGGCCCCGCCATCCGGGCCCGCGAGCCGGGCCTGCGCCCCACCGTCACCGCCGGCCTGTTCTGCCCCGACGACCATCAGGTCGACCCCGCTCGGGTGATGGTCGCCCTGCGCCAGGCCTTCCGCGCCGCCGGCGGACGCCTGATCGAGGAGACCGCCGTCACCGCCCTCATCCGCGAGGGCGGCCGGGTCACCGGCGTCGAGACCGTCGCGGGCGCGTTGCGCGCCGGCACGGTGGTGCTCGCCTCCGGCGCCTGGGCCGGGGAGGGGAGCCTGGTGCCGGACCTCGCCTTGCCGGTGCGTCCGCTCAAGGGCCAGTCGATGGCGCTCCAGATGACGCCGCGCAGCGGCTCCCTCTCCCACGTGGTCTGGACCGAGCAGGTCCACATGGCGCCGAAGGGCGACGGCTCGCTCATCGTCGGCGCCACCGTGGAGGAGACCGGCTTCGACCCGCACCTCACCGCCGGCGGCCTCTTCGCCCTGCTGGAGGGCGCCCGCCGGGCGCTGCCGGGGGTGGAGGAGATGCAGGTCGCGGGCGTCTGGAGCGGCTTCCGCCCGACCTCCGACGACGACGCCCCGATCCTCGGCGAGGCTTTGCCCGGCCTCGTCCTCGCCGCCGGCCACCACCGCAACGGCTACCTCCTCGCCCCGGTCACCGCCGAGGCCGTGTCCACCCTGATCCTGCGCGGCGAGACGCTGCCGGTGGCCGCCCCCTTCGGCCTCGCCCGGTTCGCGGCGCGGAACCCCGGAGAATCCGCATGAAGCTCCTCGTCAACGGCGAGCCCCGCGACAGCGAGGCCGCCACCCTCGACGCCCTGTGGCGCCAGGAAACCGCCGAGCTCGACCTGCCCGGCCCGCAGGGCTTCGCCATCGCCCTCAACGGTGCGGTGGTACGCCAGCGCGATTGGGCCGGCACGGCGCTCAGCGAGGGCGACCGCGTCGAGATCGTGCGCGCCATGCAGGGCGGCTAGAGGCAAGAGAAACCGGAGGAATCCCCATGACCGAGACCCACGACGACCCGTTCGTCATCGCCGGCACGACCCTGTCCTCGCGCCTCCTCATCGGCACCGCCGGCTACCCGACGCAGGCGATCATGAGCGAGGCGGTGCGGGCGAGTGGCGCCGAGGTGGTGACGGTCTCGATCCGCCGCATCTCGCTCCACGGCCACGGCTCGGACACCGTGGCGCGGCTCAAAGGCGCGCGCTTCCTGCCCAACACCGCCGGCTGCGAGACCGCCCGCGACGCCGTGATGACGGCGGAGCTGGCCCGCGAGGCGCTCGGCACCAACTGGATCAAGGTCGAGGTGATCGGCGACCGCGAGACGCTCTACCCCGACGTCGCCGAGACGATCGAGGCCACCCGCCAGCTGGTCGATTCCGGCTTCGTGGTGCTGCCCTATTGTAACGACGACCCGGTCGTGTGCAGCCGGCTCGCCGATCTCGGCGCCGCCGCCGTGATGCCGATGGGCTCGCTGATCGGCTCCGGCATGGGGGTGGCCAACCCGGCCAACCTGGAGCTGATCTGCCGGCGCTCGCCCGTGCCGGTGATCGTCGATGCCGGCATCGGCACCGCCTCCGACGCGGTGATCGCCCTGGAGCTGGGGGCTGGCGCGGTGCTCCTCAACACCGCGGTCGCCAAGGCCGACGATCCGGTGCGGATGGCCCTCGCCATGCGCCACGCCGTCGAGGCCGGCCGCCTCGCGTATCGGGCCGGCCGGATTCCCCGCCGCGCCCGGGCCGAGCCGTCGAGCCCGCAGCTCGGCCTCGTCGGCTCGTGAGCCTGCCCGCCCGACTGCTGATCGTCACCGATCGGCACGGCTGCCCGGAGCCTCTGGCCGACCGCGTCGCCGCCTGCCTTGCCGCCGGCGCGCGCTGGATCTGGCTGCGCGACCGCGACCTGCCCGCTCCGGAGCGTGCCGCCCTCGCCGAGACCCTGGCCGGCTCGGTGGCGCGGATGGGCGGGGCGCTCACCATCGGGCGCGACGTGGAGCTGGCGGCGCAGGTGGGGGCGGCCGGCGTCCAGCTCGGCGAGGCATCCGTCGTGGCCCCGGCCCGGGCGCGCCTCGGGCGCGGCGCCCTGCTCGGCGTCTCGGCGCATTCCCTGGGCGAGGTGCGGGCCGCCCGGGAGGCGGGGGCGGATTACGTCACCTTGAGCCCGGTTTTTTTGACCACCAGCAAGCCGGGCTACGGGCCGGCGCTCGGGTTGGGCGTGGTGCGCGAGGCGGCAGCCGTGATGCCGGTCGTGGCCCTCGGCGGCATCGATCCCGGCACGGCCCAGTCCTGCCGCGAGGCGGGCGCCGCGTCCGTGGCGGTGATGGGGGCGGTGATGCGGGCGCCGGAGGTCGGTGCTTTGGTCCCGGCCCTCGCCTGACGCGCCGACGCCCTCCCTGTTCACATTTCCCGTTTTTCGCCCCAACAAGGAAGAGACGCGGGGCTTCATCCACCTGCGAGAGCCAACCCTTTGTCAAATCTTGCGCTTTCCCCTCCCCCTTGTGGGGAGGGGAGGCGCGCGACCTGTGCAGGGCGGAGTATTTGTCTCTCGAGGAAGACCGGGATCTCTCAGAGCGAGTGGCGACCCCGCGCTTCACACTCCCGCAGCCTCGCCCTGATCCGCCGCCGCACCCGCCGCCACCGGCCCTGCTCGACCGCTTGGCTGCGGACCCAGGCGGCATGCTCCTCCCCGAACGCCCATCTCTCCGGATCCTCGGGATGTTCCCGCATCACTGCGTCGGCGAGCGCGTCGATGGCCGCGCGCGGGATCAGCCGGGGGAGGATGAGCCCTTCGACGAGCGACGAGCCGATGCCGAGCGCGACGGGGGAGAGAGCTATGGCGACCAGCGCCCATCGGAGGCTGCTCCAGACCTGATCGGCCAAGACCCGTAACCCTTTTGCGCCCATCAAGATATTCGCAATTATATTACGATTGGCGGCCTCATCGCACCATCATTCCCTTCAGCCGTTGCCCTTCCCCGCCGAAGCTCGGCGAGCGGAGGTAAAGCGTGTCGCTCGCAGTCGTGTTTGGAACAAATTTGCGCAATTTTCGGAAAGCCAGAAGCTTGACGCAGGCAGAGCTCGCGGAACAGGTATCGCTTTCCACAGAGATGATCAGTAAGATCGAACGTGGAGTTGCGGCGCCATCTTTTTCCACTATCGAAAAAATATCTGAAATATTAGATGTTCCGGAAGTTTATTTTTTTGGCATCGGGTTGGTTATTGCGGCTGATGGCGATAGATCGCGCATTATTTCTAAAATAAATACTCGAATGTCGCGCTTAAGCGAAGAGCAGCTTGTTCGGATTGATAAAATGATAAAAGCTGTCGTCGACTAACGTATATAAAATTCCCTACGCAATTCTAAGCCACTAAATAAGCCATACTCCTTCTTATTTTTGTAGATTTATTTCCCTTGCAGGAGTATACCGTCCTGAGCTGATGCACATGACAAGCAAATCAGATTTAATTATAATTCATTTTGCTGACGAAATTGCATCGCTGCGCTCGATTCGCCCGCATGCCATCATCACTACAAATTTCGATGGTTTTCTCAAGGGCATATTCGATGACTATGAACCAATAGTTGGACAGAGCGTAATTGTATACAATATGAATAGCTTTGTTAATATTTATAAAATACATGGTAGTAATGAGGACTTAGCCTCAATTGTACTGAGATAAAACGATTATGGCGAGTTTCGTAAGCAGAAAAAATGTATTTCTGCTAAATTAAAAACATATCTGACAGAGCGCCCTGTATTCATATTTGGATATTGTTTTTCCGGTCCTAATGTTCAAGCGATAATGGACGATATTGGGGAAATAATAATGAATTCTGGCGGCGTTATACCCAATATTCACTACGTAAAGTGGGATGAGAACGCTGACACAAAAAGCAGCCTGCCAGAAGAGTATGTCATTCATACGTCATCAGCACAATACCGTGTGAAAGCCATCGTCACAAAAGATTTTAAGTAGATCTACGATGTCTTATCCCATAATAGGGGCTGACCTCAATAAATACCAATCTGGCAAGAGCTCTCGCTGCAAGGGCTTTTAAGCTGATTAGAATTGATATTCCGCGGGGGACTGTCGAAATTAATTATGAGATGCTCGAGCGTATTTCGGGCAATTCAGATGAATTACCTCAGTTGCTAGGTATAACACAGGCAGATAATCCTAATTTGACTCATCCTTTTGTGCTAAGTCAGGTCGCAGAAAAGCTCGGATACACATCTTGGCAGAAATTGAATAAATATCTTGAGAAGATAAATAATGAAACAGGAGTGGATTTGCGAGCCACCGATAATAAATACCATTGTAAAATAAAAACTGGCAAAAAAGATAGCAGTAAAACAGGAAAATGGTCTGTTGCAGCAATAGATCTTTTAAAGAAAGTTATTGATGGGAGAGATTATAATGTCGACATTCGATATCAAACATCGCTACATAATAATACTCGTGTATATGCGATATTATAATAAACGATATAATGCAACCATTACGATTATTGTGTTGATTAGTATTTTTGAATAGAAGGCTTGTATTCTTGGTGCGGACGGCGGGACTCGAACCCGCACGACCAGAGGTCGCAAGATTTTAAGTCTCGTGCGTCTACCGATTCCGCCACGTCCGCGAGGGCGCGTTGCCCTGCCGCTCCGGGTTAGCCGGGGGAGGGGCGCAGATCAAGGCCCCTCTCAGGTCAGGCCGAGGGGGCGCCAGCCGTAGAGCCAGGCGTAGCGCTCGGTCATCTGCACCGGGCCGAGGCGGCCCATCACCGCGTCGCGGGCGGCCGAGACCAGGGTGCCGGCGTGGTAGATCCGGCCGTTGCGGCGGGCATGGGCCTGGATGGTGGCCACCCGCTCGGCCCGGGCCTTGGCGTAGCGGGACAAAGCCGCCGGCACGGGCTGGCCGGGGACGAGGCAGGCGGCGAGCACCGCGGCGTCCTCGATCGCGAGCGCCGCGCCCTGCGCCAGGAACGGCAGCACCGGATGGGCGGCGTCGCCGAGGAGCGCGATCCGGCCGCGGGCCATCGGGCGGGCCGCCGGGCGGTCGACCAGGGACCAGACCAGCCAGGATTCGGGCCGGGCGAGCAGGCCGGCCAACGGCGGGGCGGCGTCGGCGAAGGCGGCGCGCAGGCGGGCGGGCTCGCCGCGGGCGCCCCAATCGTCGCTGGCGCCCGTGTCCGGCACCACCGCCACGAGGTTGAGCCGGCGCCCGCCATTGATCGGGTAATGCACCACGTGCCGGCCGGGGCCGAGCCACAATCCGGTCTCGTCGGCCAGGAAGTCGGGCGGCACCGCCTCGCGGGGCAGGGTGGCGCGCCAGGCGGCCTCGCCGCGGGGGCGCAAGGGGCGCCGGTCGAGCCGGGCCCTCAACGACGAGCGCACCCCGTCGGCCGCCACCACGAGGTCGGCGTCGAGGGTCTCGCTGCGGCCACCGTCGCTGGCGAGCGCCAGGGCGGCGCCCTTGGCATCCTCCTGCACCCCGGTGACGGTGCGGCCGACGAGGAGCCGGATGCCCGGCCGGCCGCGGGCGGCGTCGAGCAGGATGGTCTGGAGGTCGGCCCGGTGCACCACCCAGTAGGGCGCGCCGAAGCGCTCGCGCATCGCCTCGCCGAGGGCGATCTCACCGATCGCGCGGGCGGTGACGAGGCTGCGGATCCGCACCCGCGCCGGCTCGCCGGCGACGCGGCGCAACGGGAGCCCGAGGCCGAGATCGGTCAGGATCCGGCTGGCATTGGGCGAGAGCTGCAGGCCCGCCCCGACCTCGCTGAAGGCGGTGCGGCGCTCGACCAGCGTGACGTCGTGCCCGCGGGCGCTCAAGCTCAAGGCGGCCGTGAGCCCGCCGATGCCGGCCCCGACGATCGCGACGCGCAGGCCCGGCCGGTCCGGGACCGGACGGCTCCCCGATAGCCGATCCTGGACCACGTCTTTCCCCGGCAAGGGTTACTCGGCGGCGAGGCGGGCGCGGTCGTCCCAGACGCTCGAAGCCGGCTCCGCCGTGCCGGCCTTCAGGGACGGCTTGTAGCGGTACAGGGTCGAGCAGTACTGGCAGATGATCTCGTGGTCGGCGCCCATGTCGAGGAAGACGTGGGGGTGGTCGAACGGCGGCAGGGCGCCGATGCACATGAACTCCTTGGAGCCGACCTGGATGACCGGAACGCCGTCCTGGTTGTGGAAGTGCGGGACCGCCTTGTCTGCCATCGCCTCAGAGTTCCTGGCTTGCGGGGCCTGATGCCCCCGAACGTCGGGTTCTCCTAGACCCTCGGGGCCGCCGCGCCTAGGGGGCCGGGCCAGGGCGGCGCATCCGCCGCCGTTTCGTCACGGTCTTGCGACATCGGGGCGCCGCAACGGTTTCATGACCACGAGAGGATCGCCCGTGACCCGCTTCCTGCCGAGGCTCGCCCTCCTCGCCGCGCTCGGTGGCGCGACCATTCTCGGTGCCCCGGCGGCCCAGGCCCAGAGCCGCACCGTGGTCGGCGCCGGGGCAGGCGCGGTGGCGGGAGCGCTGGTGGCCGGTCCGATCGGCGCGGTGGTGGGCGGGGTCGTCGGCGCCGCCTGGGGCGAATCGGGGCGGCGCCCGCGCCGGGCCGGCCGCCGGGCGCGGCGCCACCACGCGGTGCGCCACGTGGCCCCGCGGCCGGTGACGCGGGTGGCGCAGCGTGCCCCCGCCGCCGCGCCGGCCCGGCCGCGGGCCTGGGTCGACCCACGCTGAAGCGCCCCCGTCCTTGCCCTTCCTCCTTGGCTTCGGGGCCGGAAGCGCCTACATCGGAGGCTTCCAGAGCGCCGCCAGCAGCATTTCCCGGGCCCCCGATGAGTCGTGACGAGCAGAGTGCGGTCAAGGACAGCCGCCGGCAGGAGCCGCCGATCCACGGCCCCGAGGCCTTCGAGGCGATGCGCAAGGCCGGGCGGCTGACCGCCGAGGCCCTCGACCTGCTGATGGAGGCGGTGGCGCCCGGCGTCACCACCGAAGCGCTGGATCGCCTCGCCTACACCTTCGCGATGGATCACGGCGCGTTCCCAGCCTCGCTGCACTACCGCGGCTACCCGAAATCGATCTGCACCTCGATCAACCACGTCGTCTGCCACGGCATCCCGAACGACAAGCCCCTGCGCGAGGGCGACATCGTCAACCTCGACATCTGCCTGATCGTCGACGGATGGCACGGCGATTCGAGCCGCATGGCCTATGTCGGCGAAGTGTCCCGCAAGGCGGCGCGCCTGTGCGAGATCACCCACGAGGCGATGATGCGCGGCATCGCGGCGATCAAGCCCGGCGGCACCACCAACGATATCGGCGCGGCGATCCAGGCCTTCGCCGAAGGTGAGCGCTGCTCGGTGGTGCGCGACTTCTGCGGCCACGGCCTCGGCCGCACCTATCACGACGCGCCGACCATCCTGCACTACGTCGAGCCGAGCTACAGCGTGACCTTGCGCCCCGGCCAGTTCTTCACCGTCGAGCCGATGATCAATCTCGGCCGCCCGGCCGTGAAGGTCCTGGCCGACGGCTGGACCGCCGTGACCCGCGACCGCTCGCTCTCGGCCCAGTTCGAGCACACGGTGGCGGTGACCGAGACCGGCGTCGAGATCTTCACCCTCTCGCCCAAGGGGCTGGACAAGCCGCGCGACACCGCCGCCTGACGGTCCCGCCATGGCCCGCCCGCCCCGCAACACCCCCGGTTTCGCGGAGGCCGGCGGCGCCGCGCCCGGGATCAAGGTCCAGGATAGCAAGATCCAGGACAGCAGGGCGGAGGAACCGCATTACCACGGGCACCGCGACCGGCTACGCGCCCGCTTCGCGCAGGGCGACACGCTGCCGGACTACGAGTTCCTCGAACTGGTGCTGTTCCGCGCCATCCCGCGCCGTGACGTCAAGCCGATCGCCAAGGCGCTGATCGCCCGGTTCGGCAGCTTCGCCGAGGTCATCAGCGCCCCGGCCGAGCGGCTGCTCGAGGTCGACGGCATCGGGCCCTCGGTCGTCACCGACCTCAAGATCATGGAGGCGGCGGGCCGCCGCCTCGCCCGCGGCGCGGTCGCCGAGCGCACGCTGCTCTCCTCCTGGGCCGCGGTGATCGATTACTGCCGGGCCGCCATGGCCTTCGCGCAGCGGGAGGAATTCCGGCTGCTCTTCCTCGACAAGCGCAATCGGCTCATCGCCGACGAGGTGCAGGGGCGGGGCACCGTCGACCACACCCCGGTCTATCCCCGCGAGGTCGTGCGCCGGGCCCTCGAACTCTCGGCCACCGCCCTGATCCTGGTCCACAACCACCCGTCCGGCGATCCCACCCCGTCCCAGGCCGACATCAAGATGACCCGCGACATCATCGCAGTGGCCGGCCCCCTCGGCATCGTGGTGCACGACCACATCATCGTCGGCCGCGACGGGCATGCGAGCTTCCGCGGGCTGAAGCTGATCTGAGGGCGGCTCCCTGGCGCAGGCCAGCGATCCCGGCGATGCGCGCCGGCCAGCGGACGCCTAAAATCTGAGCAGATTCACCCTGCGCGACGCGCCTTCGCTGCCGCGCTCCCTGACCTTGCGCAAAGTCGTGGGCAGCGCTCGGGCAAAGGACGCATTTCCTTTGCCTTGGCCCCTGTCTTGCGTCTAGCTTCGACGCAAACAGAGGGACGCCCATGCCGCTCAGCGCGTTCGACGAGATGACCGGAGTGCAGGAGAGCGGACCGTCCCCAAGCGGACCGTCCCCAAGCGGACCGAGCCCGGCCGAGGTGCGCGAGGCGTACGCGGCGCTCAAGACCTGGCTCGACACGACCCCGCCGGAGCATTTCGACACGCGGCGCAGCCAGGCCGAATTGTTCTTCCGGCGGATCGGGATCACCTTCGCGGTCTACGGCGACAACGAATCAACCGAGCGGCTGATTCCGTTCGACATCATCCCGCGGGTGCTGACCAAGCCCGAATGGGGCTTCCTCGAGCGCGGCCTCAAGCAGCGCGTCACCGCGCTCAACATGTTCCTGGCCGACATCTACGGCCCGCAGGAATGCATCAAGGCCGGGATCATCCCGGGCGACCTCGTCTACCGCAACCCGCATTACCGGCTGGAGATGCGGGACTTCGAGGTGCCGCACGGCAAGTACGTCCACATCGCCGGCATCGACATCGTGCGCACCGGCGAGGACCAGTTCTTCGTGCTGGAGGACAACGCCCGCACGCCGTCGGGGGTCTCCTACATGCTGGAGAACCGCGAGGTGATGCTGCGGCTCTTCCCCGAGTTGTTCTCCAAGCACCGGGTCTCGCCGGTGGAAGCCTATCCGGACGCGCTGCTCGCCACCCTGCGCAGCCTCGCGCCGATGAGCGCCGCCCGCGACCCGACGGTGGTGCTGCTGACCCCCGGCCGCTTCAACTCGGCCTTCTACGAGCACTCGTTCCTGGCCGACAAGCTCGGCGTCGACCTCGTCGAGGCCTCCGACCTCTTCACCAAGGACGACGTGGTCTACATGCGGACCACGGAGGGGCCGCGGCGCGTCGACGTGATCTACCGGCGCATCGACGACGACTTCCTCGACCCGCTGGTGTTCCGGCCGGATTCCGTCCTCGGCGTGCCCGGGCTGATGAGCGCCTACCAGAGCGGCAGCGTGACGCTCGCCAACGCCGTCGGCACCGGCATCGCCGACGACAAGGCGGTCTACAGCTACATGCCGGAGATCGTGCGCTTCTTCACCGGCGAGGAGCCGATCCTGCACAACGTGCCGACTTGGCGCTGCCGCGAGAAGGACGCTCTGTCCTACGTCCTCGCCAATCTCGGCGACCTGGTGGTCAAGGAGGTCAACGGCTCGGGCGGATACGGCATGCTGGTGGGGCCCCATGCCACGAAACGCGAGATCGAGGAATTCGGCCGCAAGCTGCGCCACGCGCCGGACGGCTTCATCGCCCAGCCGACGCTCGCCCTCTCGACCTGCCCGACCTTCGTCGCCTCCGGCGTCGCGCCCCGCCACGTCGACCTGCGGCCCTTCGTGCTCTCGGGCGCCGACGACATCCGGATCGTGCCCGGCGGGCTGACCCGGGTGGCCCTCAAGGAGGGCTCGCTCGTGGTCAATTCGAGCCAGGGCGGCGGCACCAAGGACACCTGGGTGCTCGACGGCTGACGCCGCCGCGACGCCTCGCCCGAGATCAGGGGCCGAGCCTCCCGGCCCGGTCCGCCCGCACTGCCACCGCGTGAGCCGTAAAGCCCCGCCATGCTCTCCCGCACCGCCGACAACCTGTACTGGCTCTCGCGCTATGCCGAGCGAGCCGACTTCGTCGCCCGCATCCTCGACGCAGCCCTGCGCCTCTCCGCCCTTCCGGCCAATTACGGCGGCACCGACGCGAACGAGTGGGAATCGGCTCTGGCCTCGGCCGGCAACATCGAGCTGTTCCGCCCGCTCTACGACAGCGTCAACGAGCACACCGTCCGGGACTTCCTGGCCTTCAGCCCCAACAACCCGTCCTCGATCCGCTCCTGCCTGCAGACCGCCCGGGAGAATGCCCGCAGCGTGCGCACGGCGCTCACCAGCGAGATGTGGGAGGCGATCAACGAGGCGTTCCTGCACCTGCGCAGCTTCGAGGGCCGGGACATGACCCGGGAGGAATTCGCCCGCTTCCTCGACTGGGTGAAGGGCGTGTCGCTCGCCTTCGACGGCTCGGCCTACCGCACGATGCTGCGCAACGACGCCTATTGGTTCACCCGGCTCGGCATCGCCATCGAGCGTGCCGACAACACCGCCCGCATCCTCGACGTGAAGTACCACGTGCTTCTGCCCGAGACCGAGCGGGTCGGCGGCAGCCTCGACTACTTCCAGTGGACCACCATCCTGCGCGAGGTCTCGGCGCTCACCGCCTATCACTGGGTCTATCGCGAGAGCATCAAGCCCTGGCTGGTGGCCGACCTCCTGATCCTCAACCGCGAGATGCCGCGCTCGCTCGCCAATTGCTACGAGATGCTGGTGCTCAACCTCGACCGTATCGCCGATGCCTATGGCCGCCGTGGTCCGAGCCAGCGCCTCGCCCGCGGCATGCTGGCCAAGCTCGACGACCTCACGGTCGACGAGATCTTCGCCTCCGGCCTGCACGAGTTCATCGAGGCGTTCATCGCCGAGAACAACCGCCTCGGGGCGGCGATCGTCGAGCAGTATCTGGGCTGAGCGCCCGCGCGCGGGCCCGCCACGTCCCGCAAGGTTTCGCCCTCCCGCGGGACGGTGTATGACCGCCCCGCACGGCCCAGCTTTTGCGTGACAGCGAGCATCGCGACATCATGCGCATCCGCGTCGTCCACGAGACGGTTTACCAATACGACAGCCCGGCCCGGGGCCTGATCCAGATGCTGCGGCTGACGCCGCGGGACCATGACGGCCAGCACGTGCGCGCCTGGCGCATCGAGCCGACCGTCGACGGCCGGTTGAGCCGGCGCGAGGACGGCTTCGGCAACATCGTCCACGTCTTCAGCGCCGACGGCGCCGAGGAGGCGATGACGATCCGGGTCACCGGCGAGGTCGAGACCGCCGAGACCCACGGGGTGATGCGCGGCATCTCCGAGTGGCTGCCCGATCCGTTCTACCTGCGCGAATCGCGCTTCGCCGTCGCCGACGAGGCGATCCGGGCCTTCGCCGACGAGGCGGTGGGCGCGAGCATCGACCCGCTCGACCGGCTGCACCGCCTGCTCGCCGGCGTCCACCAAGCGGTCGACTACGCGCCCGGCCCGACCGGGGCCACCACCACCGCGGCGGAGGCCTTCGCCTTGCGCAAGGGGGTGGGACAGGACCTCGCCCACGTCTTCATCGCGGCGGCGCGCCACCTGGAGGTCCCGGTCCGCTACGTCTCGGGCTATTACTGGCGGCCCGACACGGCGGAGCAGGAGGCCGGCCATGCCTGGGTCGAGGCCCGGGTGCCGGATCTCGGCTGGGTCGGGTTCGACCCCGCCCACGGCATCGCGGTGACCGAGGCGCATCTGCGGGTGGCGATCGGCCTCGACTACCTCGACGCCGCGCCGGTCCGCGGCAGCCGCACCGGCGGCGGCACCGAGACCATGACGGTCCGGGTCCGTGTCGACGACGCGCGGGCGCAGGCGCCAGCACAGCAGGCCCAGGGCGCGGCACAGTCCCAAATGCAGGGTCAAGCGCAGGGTCTAGCGCAGGCTCAAGGGTAGCGCGGCCCTGTTGCCCCGCCGCGATAGGCGCGGACCACCTCACCTCGGGGCAGCGGATTCGGCTGGATTCGGGAAACGGGCTGCGCCAGGGTGTCGCCGCGCGCGGTAATCGGACCGCCCGCCTGACGGTCGCCGGGGGGCGGTGAGCGATGACCTATTGCGTCGGGATCCTGGTGGAAGAGGGTCTCGTCATGATCGCCGATACCCGCACGAATGCGGGACTCGACGACATCTCGACGTACCGCAAGCTCCACATGTTCACCAAGCCCGGCGAGCGGGTTCTGGCCCTCGCCTCGGCCGGCAACCTCTCGGTCACCCAGTCGGTGCTCTCGCTCCTGACCGAGGGCGTCGAGGATCCCGATACCGGCAAGCCCGAGACGATCTACGACGCGCCGACGATGTTCCGCGCCGCGCAGCTCATCGGCCGGGCGATCCGCAAGGTGCGGGCGATCGAGCGCGCCGGCTTCGAGGCGGCGCAGCTGCGCTTCGAGGTGTCGTTCCTGTTCGGGGGCCAGATCGGCGACGGGCCGATGAGCCTCTACATGATCTACTCCGCCGGCAACTTCATCGCCTGCAGCCAGGACGCGCCGTTCCTGCAGATCGGCGAGCACAAATACGGCAAGCCGATCCTCGACCGGGCTGTGACCTACCGGACCGACATCTACGACGCCCTGAAGGTCGGTCTCGTCTCGATGGACTCGACCATGCGGTCGAATCTCGGCGTCGGCCTGCCGATCGACCTCACGGTAATCCGCCGCAACACCTGCGACACCGAGGTGCTGCACCGGATCGAGGCCGGCGAACCGTATTTCCACGACCTGCGCGAGCGCTGGTCGGCGGCCCTCCGGGCGGCCCACCGGGCGATCCCGCGGCCTCCTTATGGGCCAGGGGTGAAGTAGAGGCGGGGCTGGTTCACCTTTTCCCACCCGCGACCTCAGGATGAGGTCGTGGGTGGGAAAGTGAAGCTTTCGAGTGGTGATAACCCGGTACTAATATCAACGGTCGAAAGAAAACGACCTTTGGTTCCGTTCTCGAATTTTCGTCAAGCCCAAGGTCTCGGGCTTCTGGGCTCGGCTTCGAAAATTCGAGATCGGTCATCGGCCCCGTCGATCTCGGGCTTGCCCGAGATCGAAGTTGATGCTCGGGCTTGCCCGAGATCGAAGTTGATGCTCAGGCCTGCCCGAGATCGAATCGATGCGTCAGCATCCTGGGCCGATGGTATAAGTCACATCGCCCGTGTCATTCCGGGACCACGGAGCGGAGCCCGGAATCCTGAAACTCAGGTGCAAAAGAATATAGCGGCGGGCTGTCCGCTCTGTCCTGAGCCATCAGCGGTTCTGGAACCCGGTCTCCGCTGCGCGGCCCCGGGAAGATCCTGCGAGGTGGGACGGCAGGTGGTGCATCCCTGCCGCCGAGCAAGAAGCCCGAATCCGCCCGATCTCACTCCGCCAGCGGCCGCGCCTCCTCCGGCAGCATGATCGGGATGCCGTCGCGGATCGGGTAGGCGAGCTTGGCCGAGCGGCTGATCAGCTCCTGACGCGCGGAATCGTAGTCCAGCCGCTCCTTGGTCAGCGGGCAGACCAGAAGCTCGAGCAGCTTCGGGTCGATGCGGGTGGCCTCGGCGGGGAGGGGGGAATCGGTCACGGGTCGTCCTTCCGGTATGACGGATCGCGACGGAATAGCCCAAAGCGCGGGCTATTGCAGCGTCGGCTCGCTGCCCGATCCCCGCACCAGCTCCATCTCGGTCACGGCGATCAGCACCTCGGCCCGGGTCTTGAGGTCCGAGGCCTCCAGCATCGCCTGCTTCTCGCGCGGGCCGAACGGGCTCATCATGCACAGGGCATTCACCAGGGCCTCGTTCGGCGCCTCCTCGATGCCGGCCCAGTCGACCTTGAGGTCGTTGGCGTCGACGAAGTCGCGCAGGGCCTTCAGCACCCCGGCGCGATCCACCGCCTCCTCGCCGGCGCGGGCGTGGAAGTCGCTCTCGAACGGCGCGAAGGTGACCTTGCAGCGGCGATAGCCCGTGGTCGTGGACATCTCCTCCTCGATCCGGAACCGGGCGATGCCGGTGAGCGAGATCAGGTAGCGGCCGTCCCCGGTCTCGGCGAACTGGGTGACCCGGCCGGCGCAGCCGACACGAAACAGCTTGGGCGACAAGGCGGTCTCGGCGGATTCGACGTCCGGCTGGATCATGCCGATCACCCGGTCGGTGCGCAGGGCGTCGTCCACCATCGCGAGGTAGCGCGGCTCGAAGATGTTGAGCGGCATCTGGCCTCGCGGCAGCAGCAACGCGCCGGGAAGCGGGAAGACCGGGATCACGGCCGGGCAATCGGCCGGGCCCTTATAGGCGACGTTCATGCTCATCAGCGTCGCTCCCGCGCGGATCGAAGGGGGCCCGGGCCTGTTCGTCTCGGCCCGGGCTCGCACCAGACGTTCTAGGGCGCGGCCCTCCGGCGTGAATACCTGCCCGGTGGATTGCCGCGCCGGTGATGCACTTCCGCACGCCTCAGGAGAACATCAGGGTCGACAGCTTGCGCCGGCCGCGGATGGTCATCGGGTCCATCGGCCCCCAGGCCTCGAACAGCTGGAGCAACTGCTTGCGGGCGCCGTCGTCGTTCCAGGAGCGGTCGCGGCGCACGATCTCGATCAGCTGGTCGACCGCCTCCTGCTGCTGGCCCTTGGCGTTGAGGCCGAGCGCGAGGTCGAACCGGGCCTGGTAATCGGCGGGATCGGCCTCGATCCGGCGCTGCAGGCCGGCGAGGTCGCCGAGCGACGCCGCCTGCTCGGCGAGCTCGATCGCCGCCTTCACCGCGGCGATGGCCGGATCCTTGGCGGCCTCGGGCGGGGCCGCCTCGAGGAAGCGGCGGGCGCCCTCGACGTCGTCGCGGTCGAGAAGGAGGCGGGCGAGCGCCGCGATGGCGCCGGCATGGCCCGGCTCCTGGCCCAGGACCGCGGCGTAGATCTCGGCGGCGGCATCCGGGTCGCCGGCCTCGGCGGCGCCTTGCGCCTCCGCCATCAGGTCCTCGACCGCGGTCGGCCCGAGGGGGCCGACCAGGCGCTCGATGAAGGCCTTCACCTGGCCCTCGGGCAGGGCGCCCATGAAGCCGTCGACCGGCTGGCCGCGCTGGAACGCGATCACCGCCGGGATCGACTGGATGCCGAGCTGGCCGGCGATCTGGGGATGCTCGTCGATGTTCATCTTGACGAGCTTCACCTTGCCGCCGGCATCCTTGACGGCCTTCTCGATGATCGGGGTGAGCTGCTTGCACGGACCGCACCACGGCGCCCAGAAGTCGACCAGCACCGGCTGCTGCAGGGATTCCTGCATCACGTCCTGGCGGAAGGTCGCGGTGGTGGTGTCCTTGATCAGGGCGCCCGCAGGGGCGTTGCCGGCAGAGGCTTGGCCGGCCGCGGGAGTGTCGGTGAGCATCGATGACCTCGGGAGAACGGCCTTCACGTCGCGAGCCCGGAGGGCCCGCCGAACAGATGGGGTAGACCGGCCGCCCCGACCAGGGCAAGGCGCGGGAAGCCCGAAAACGCACGGGAAAACAGCGGCCGGGCGCGCCCGCGCGGCGCGCCCGGCGCTTCGTCACGCCACCGCGGGCGATGCCTGGCGCATCCGGCCGATCATCAGCGACATCAGCGCCGCCATCACGGCGGTGAGGCCGGCGACGAGGAAGGCCTCGAGGTAGCGGCCCTCCGACGCCCGCACCAGGCCGGCGCCGAAGGCGGCGGTGGCGGCCCCGAGCTGGTGGCCGGCGGCGATCCAGCCGAACACGATCGGCGCGTCGCGCTCGCCGAAGGCCTCGTTGGCGAGGCGCACCGTCGGCGGCACCGTGGCGATCCAGTCGAGGCCGTAGAACACCGCGAAGATCGACAGGCTGTAGAACGAGAAGTCGGTGAAGGGCAGCGCCATCAGCGAGAGGCCGCGCAGCCCGTAATAGACGAAGAGCAGCTTGCGCGGGTCGTAGCGGTCGGTGAGCCAGCCCGAGCCGGTGGTGCCGATGAGGTCGAACACGCCCATCAGCGCGAGCAGCCCCGCGGCCCGCACCTCCGGGATGCCCTGGTCGGCGCAGAACGAGATCAGGTGGGTGCCGACCAGCCCGTTGGTGGTGAGCCCACAGATGAAGAAGGTGCCGAACAGGAGCCAGAAATCGCCCTTGCGGCTCGCCCGCACCAGCCCGTCGATCGCGGCCCGGAACGGGTTGGCACGCCGCGGCGGCTCGGAGGCGGTGCCGGGGGCCGCACCGTAGGGGGTGAGGCCGATGTCGGAGGGGCGCTCCGGCAGCAGCCAGGCGACGAGCGGGATCAAGGCCGCGATGGCGCAGGCGACGGTGAGCACCACCGGCTGCCAGCCTCCGGCTTGCGCGATCGCCGCGAGGCCCGGCAGGAAGACCAGGGTGCCGGTGGCGGTGCTGGCGGTCAGCAGCCCCATGAACAGGCCGCGGCGCACCGCGAACCAACGGTTGACGACGGTGGCACCGAGCACGATGGCGACGCAGCCGCTGCCGAGGCCCGACAGCACGCCCCAGGTGGCGATGAGGTGCCAGGGCTCGCTCATAAAGGCGCTCAAGGCGGTCGAGCCCGCCATGAGGGCGAGCGCGCAGAGCAGCGTGCGGCGGATGCCGAAGCTCTGCATCAGCGCCGCGGCGAAGGGGCCGACGAGGCCGTAGAGGAAGATGCCGAGCCCGGCCGCGAAGGAGGTGGTGGAGCGGCTCCAGCCGAAGGCCTGCTCCAGCGGCAGGATCAGCACGCCGGGCGAGGCGCGCAGCCCCGCCGCCGCGAGCAGGCACAGGAAGATCACGCCCACCACCACGAAGGCGTAGTTCTGGCCGAAGGGCCGGGGCCTCGGCGAGGCGGGATCGGGTGCAATCGGGGTCGGGGAGGCGAGGCCCCGCGGCGACACGGTCGAACTCATGCTGGGACATCCTCCCCGAATCGTGCTAGGACGTTACGTACCGGTCAGTAACATCGTCAAGGGTGAAACATGGCGGAGGGGCATGACGGGAGCGCACCCGTCCGGGCCGGCGACCGGATCAGGGCGGCCGCCCGCGAGCTGTTCTACCTGCGCGGCTTCCGGGGTGTCGGCGTCGACGAGATCGTGGCCCGGGCCGGGGTGACGAAGCCGAGCCTCTACCGGGGCTTCGCCTCCAAGGACGCCCTCGTGATCGCCTGCCTGGAGGATTACGACGCAGGATTGCACGCCCGCCTCGACGAGGCGCTGGCGGCCCATCCGGACGACCCGCAGGCGGGCCTCGTCGCCTTCCTCGACGGGTTCGCCCGGCGCAGCGCCCGGCCGGGCTTCCGCGGCTGCGGCCTCACCAACGCCGTGGTCGAGTATCCTGAAGCGGATCACCCGGTGCGCGCGGCGGCGTGCGAGGGCAAGCGTGCGCTCCATGCCCGCCTCGCCGCGGTGGCCGCCACCCTCGGCGCCCGGGCACCGGAAAACCTCGCCGACGCGCTGCTCCTCCTCGTCGAAGGCGCCTTCGCCTGCGGGCAGATCTTCGGCGCCGACGGGCCGAACCGCTCCCTCGCCTCCGCGGCCGAGGCGCTGATCGCGGCGAGCCGGGCGTGATGCCAGCATCCCGCGCCGCACGATAGAATTCCGGCAATAAATCGGGGGGCGGTGGGAGCACGGCCTTGATTCTGTCGCCTTGATCGGTCGATACGCGAGAGTTGACGCCGATCGCGGTCCAAAGCCTCTTAAGGCAGCCTCTGGGCCGCGACCCCCGTGGAGTTGAGCGTATGACCCTCGTACGACGTTTCCAGGTTGCGCCGGCGCTGGTCCGCCTGATCCGCAAGGAGCGCGGCTCCTCCCGCATCACCGAAGGTTACTTTCCGCCCCAGTCCGGCCGGACCTCGTTCGTGCGCGTCGATGGCGGCCAGTGCCACCTCGTGCTCGTCACCTCCGACAACGGCTCGTCGAGCGAGGAGCGCACCGAGGTGCCGCGCGCCCACGGCGACGCGCTCCTCGACGTCTGTGCCGGCCGCGCCGCCTACGACCGGACCCAGGTCGCCCTCGGCAACGGCCGCGACGCCTTGATCGACCGCTACGTCGCCCCCGGCGCCGTCGACGTCGTCTCGGTGGTGTTCGACAATCCCGACGAGGCCAACGGTTTCCCCGTCCCGCCCTGGTTCGGCCCCGAGGTCAGCACCGACCCGGCCTATGAAGGCCGCAGCATCGCCCTCCAGGGCGTGCCGCAGCCCGGCGAGATCGGCCTGTCCAACGCCGCCCTCGACGCCGTGCTCGACCTGATCGAGCCGCGCTACGGCTTCGGCCGCTACGCCGCGCCGAGCCGCAACGGCGAGGAGGCCGGGGTGGTCAACGCCCTGCGCCGCCTCACCACCGCCCCGGCCCCCGAG
>NZ_LABZ01000180.1 GCF_001043955.1 Methylobacterium tarhaniae
AAGCTCCCCCCGCGGGTGCTGTCGCTGCACCCGGCGGGGGGAGCTTGACGCCGAGGATTCGACGCCCGTCAGGTTGGCCGCGCGACGGGCTGCCGGGGGTGGGAAGCCGATGATCCGGTTTCGATTCGACAGGGGCGTAAGCGGATGTCGGCATTCGCTCTCAGTCGCACTGGTAGGTCACGCGTGCCTGTTCGAAACGCCGGGCCGCAAGGTCCTGGTTTCGGATGATGACGTAGTAGGCACCCGGTCCGGTCATTCCCGCATTGAGATCGACGCCGATCTGAAGCAGCAGCCGCCATTCGCCGGCACTGGGAAGCAATGCTTTCGCCTCGGGTGACGTCCAGGCTTCTCCTGTGCCGCAAGAGATGCCGTTGGCAGCAAGTTGGCTGGTGGCCTGCAAGCCGTTCTGCAAGGTGCGAGGATAACCACCCAATTGGTGGTTCTCGCCGTCTTCCTCGTCCGGGGTCCCGAACTCCGACAGCCATTCGCCGTAGATCGCGGACAGAGTGCCGTCGGCCAGATCGAAGGCATCCCAGCCTTCGTCGCTCATCGGGATCGGCGTGACGACGGGGCTGGCATGGATCAGGGCCGGTTCGAAGATGCTCGTCCAGTCGTCATCCGAGATCGCTTCGAGGTCCGATGGGATCGCCGCCCGCGTCAGCGATTCCTGTGGACTTTCGTCCCAGATCACGCGCCAGCCGACCGACGCCTCCGGCGTGAAGTCTTCCGGTTGTTCGAAGAAGTCGTAAAAGACGAGAAGGCGCCCTGTCTTCGGAAACGTGGGGTCATACCCATCGATCGCCGATAGTTCCGCCAGATCGAACTGGCCGAAGAAGGCGAGAGGGAAAGGTCGCTCCACCGCATCCGCCTTCGCCAGATGCTCGCGACTGAATATCTCGCCTTGTTCGGGGGTCATCCAGGAGCGCGGCTTTCGCGAATCCTGCCGTAACCTCTCGGCATCCTTTCGATGTGCGGCGGCGCGCTTCTCCGCGTCCGGATAGGGCGGACGCATCGGCCACTTCATGCCAACCGGAAGGTCCGGAGCCCCACCGAGCCTGCTCGAGCCCAGAGGCGGCGTGTCTTCGCCAACCGCCACCGTCGTGAGAAGCAATGCAGTCCGCGCTTGAGCGACGAGACGGTCGATGGTCTTGGTGGGCAATCCCCTGTCGCCGAGGGATGTCAAGATTTCGTCGCGCGTCCGTGGCAGGGGGGTGCTCATGCTGCGCAACGACTCCTTCACCGGCTCGACTCGTTTTCATTTTATGCGTCGGTACGGAGCAGCGGCAACCGACGCCGAGCGTGAGCTGGCACTCAGTATGGCGTGCCGAACTCTTACGGCATCTCAAGAACGAACGGCTGGCGACAGGCAACGTCCGCCTATCGGAACAAGGGCGTCCGTCGTGACCGACCGGTTGCGGTCCAGGCTGTGTGACGACTCAGGCACGCGTTGAATGTGTCGAACACTCTTCTGCGCTGCCGCCATTCGACGATCCCGGGTCGCGGTCCGGTTGCGCCGGATCGCAACGTGATCGGGCCGCGCCCTCGTCACGGGGCAAGCCTCAGGTGATGAGATGGTCCCGCCGCCGCAGGGCCGGAAACAGCCGGCCCCACAGGGCCGCCACCGCCACCGTCGCCACACCCCCCACCACCACCGCCGGCACCGCCCCGATGAAGGCCGCCAGCGTGCCGGATTCGAACTCGCCGAGCTCGTTCGAGGCGCCGATGAACACGGTGTTGACCGCCGCGACCCGGCCGCGCATCGCGTCCGGGGTCTCGCCCTGGACCAGGCTCTGGCGCACGTAGACGCTGACCATGTCGGCCGCCCCCGTCACGAACAGGCAGGCCATCGACAGGGGCAGGGAGGTGGAGAGGCCGAAGCCGATCGTGGCGAGGCCGAACACCCCGACCGCGATCAGCAGCCGCGGGCCGACCCGGCGGGTCAGCGGGCGATGCGCGAGAACGATCGCGGTCGCGACCGAGCCGAGGGCCGGCATGCTGCGCAGGAGGCCGAGGCCGAGGGGGCCGACGAGCAGCACCTCCTGGGCGAAGATCGGCAGGAGCGCGGTGGCGCCGCCGAGCAGCACCGCCACGAGGTCGAGGGTGATGGCGCCGAGCACCACCGGCTGCGAGCGGATATAGGTGAGGCCGGCAAGCAGGGTGCTCCAGGTCACGGCCGGCCGGGTCGTCATGGCGGAGGGGCGCGGCCGGATGCCGATGATGCTGATCGCCGCGAGCGCGAAGCAGGCGGCCGCGAGGCCGAACACCACCGCCGGCCCGAGCGCGTAGAGGAGGCCGCCGAAGGCCGGGCCGGTCACCGACGCGCTCTGCCACAGCGAGGAATTGAGCGCGATGGCGCTGCCGAACTGCTCGCGCGGGACCAGGGTCGGCAGCAGCGCCTGGCTCGCCGGGTTGGCGAAGGCGCGGGCCGTGCCGACCAGCACCATCAGGGCGTAGATCGGCCAGACCGGCGTGGAATGGGAGGCCGCCAGCCCCATCAGGCCGAGGCCGGCGAGGGCCAGGAGCCCGTAGGAGAGGGCCGCGACCCGGCGACGGTCGAACGTATCGGCGACGTGGCCGGTGACGAGGGCGCCGAGCATCGCCGGCGCGAAGCTCGCCAGCCCGACGAAGCCGAGGGCCAGCGCGCTGCGGGTCAGGTCGTAGACGAACCAGCCCACCGCCACCGCCTGCATCTGGTAGGCCAGGCCGGTGAGGAAGCGGGCGCCGCCGAAGAGCCGGAAGTCGCGGTTGCGGAAGAGCGTCCAGCCGGACGGGGCGGGGGAGAGCATGGCGGTTCCGTGCGCCCGCCCGCGGCGGGCGCGTTCGAGGCCAGCCCTCGCCCGATGGCGAGGGGGAGGCGGATCAGGCGGCGAGCTTGCGGGTCAGGACGGCGAGACCGAAGGCCAGGGCCGACAGGGCGACCGCGATCGCGATCGAGAGCAGGCGTCGCGGCTGCTGGGACGATTCCGCCCGGATCGGCTCGACGATCATGCTGAAGAACTCGATCTGCCGGTCGGCGATCATCCGCGAGCGCTCCCGCGCCGCGATCGTCGCCGCATAGTACTTCTCGGCCGTCTTGCGCTCGGCGTCGAGTTCCTCGAACTTGGTCAGCGTGGCCGAGAGCACCCGGCGCTGCTCCGGATCCTGGTTGGCCGCCTCGCGCTCGATGCGGGCGATGGTGTCGTCGAGCTGGGCGATCTGCGCCTTGAGGTCCTGGACGCTGCGGCTGTCGTCCCGCAGGTCGCGTTGGAGCAGGCTGAGCTTGACCGCCAGGTTGATCCGCTGGGACCGGATCTCGGCGACCATCTTCAGGTTGGTGTCATTGGCCTTCTGGGCGTCGAGGACGCCGTCCCGGTTGCGCAGGTCGCGGACCGCGAGATGGAGCTTGGTCAGCCGCTGCTCGGCGCGCTTCATCTCGCGCTCGCTCTCCGCCAGGGCGTCGTTGCGGGCCCGCACCGTGAGCTGGTTCACCAGCCGCTCGCTCTCCGTCAGCACGGCCTTGCTGATGGCCAGGGACTCGTCCGGATCGAAGGCGTTGACCGTGACCTCGATCAGGCCGGACGACTCGACGCTGACCTTCACCCGTTCGGTCCAGTAGCGGACGAGCTTCTCGATCGGCTTCTCGGGATCGAAGCGCGAGTAGAGATCGATGTCGCCGCGGGAGAACATCTGCCGGAGCGGCAGGGTGCGCTCCAGCGTCTCGACCATCGCCCGGCTCTTGATGTACTCGCCGACGATCATCGAGTCCTGGGCGATCATCTGGGCCGGGATGCTCGAGGTGGTGCCGACCGCGTCCGGCGCCGCCTTCTCGGCGCCGCCGATCGCCGGGCGGAGGGCGAAGCGCGCCTCGGTCACGTAGCGGTCCGAAAGGTAGAGGCCGAAGAACACGGCGCTGCCCAAGGCCGGGATCAGGAACAGGAACAGGAACAGGAGCGGGGTCACGACGTCCCGGCGCTTCTGCGCCCGGATCGTCCGGATGCTCGACTTGCTCGGGTTCGAGAAGCGCGACACCCGGGCCGCCTGCCGCAGGGCCTCGCCGATCATCCGGGAGCGGTCGGCGGGGCTGAGCGCCTTGCCGTCCGGATTGCGGGCGTCGATCGTCATGACAGGAGTTTCCGGCTGCGGGCGGGGCCGGGGCGCGTGGCGCGCCGGCCGGCCGGGAAGACGAAGGCGAGAGGCGCGACGGGAGGCGTCGCGCTCACTGGTTCAGGCGCTGGTAGACTTCGATCGCGTCGTTGATGTCGGGATAGATCACGGCGCGGCCGTTCGCCAGCACGATCCCCTGCTGGGCGTAATCCCGGATCGTGTCCATCGAGTGGGAGCACATGATGATGTCGGCATTCGCCCGCCGCTGGCTCCACACCTCCTCGCAGCGCTTGGCGAAGCGCGCGTCGCCGACGCCGGTGATCTCGTCGACGATGTAGCAGTCGAACGGGATCGCCATGCTCATGCCGAAGGCGAGCCGCGCGCCCATGCCCGAGGAGTAGTTGCGGATCGGCACGTTCATGTAGTCGCCCAGCTCGGCGAAATCCTCCACGAAGGCCAGCACCCGGCGCGGATCCTCGCCGTGGATGCGGGCGACG
The DNA here is from genome assembly GCF_001043955.1 of Methylobacterium tarhaniae. Taxonomy (GTDB): domain Bacteria; phylum Pseudomonadota; class Alphaproteobacteria; order Rhizobiales; family Beijerinckiaceae; genus Methylobacterium; species Methylobacterium tarhaniae. Next base: position 4,581 of record NZ_LABZ01000180.1, read on the forward strand.
AAGATCACGTTCTCGCGGCCCGTCATCATCGGGTGGAAGCCGCCGCCGAAGCCGAGGGGCCAGGAGATCCGCGTGGTGCGGATCACGCGGCCCTTGGTCGGCAGCTCGCAGCCGGCCAGCAGCCGCAGCGTGGTCGACTTGCCGGCACCGTTGATGCCCAGGATGCCGTAGCTCACCCCGGGCTTCAGGGTCAGCGACGCCTGGTCGAGGATGGTGCGGCGGTATCCGTCCGTCTTGTAGATCTTGGTGACGTTGTCGAGGCGGATCATCGGCGGGACAGCACGCTCGAAAGGGGTGCGACCGCCCCGGGCATGCGGCGGACGGGCCGGGGGCCTGTCCCGATCATGCGCCGAGCCGGCATCCGCACGGTTAACGAGACCGACCCTGGCGGCCGGCAGGGTCGGCTTAGGCGGAAAAAGCGGCGAATCTGAGAAGCCGGCCCGTCCGGCACCGGTCCTCCGCTCCGGCGCGCCCGGTGATCACGCGCAACCTGGATTTATTATAAGTTCAGATTTATACAATGATGAAACATGATTTACGAACGAGATACATTGCATCTCGATCTTTGACTTTACGGCGTTTTGGATTAGAGACCGGATTCTCCCGCATCGTTCCCGGAAAGACCGCCGTGCTGATTGCATTCCTGATCATGCTGCGCGAGGGGATCGAGGCGGCGCTGATCGTCGGCATCATCGCCGGCTACCTCGCCCAGACCGGGCGGCGGGCCTGGATGCCGGCGGTATGGGGCGGCGTCGTCCTGGCCGCCGCGCTCTGCCTCGCGCTCGGCCTCGGGCTGCAGGCGATCGGCGCCGAATTCCCGCAGAAGCAGCAGGAGATGGCCGAAGGGGTGATCGCGCTCCTGGCTGCCGGCATGCTGTGCACGATGGTGTTCTGGATGCGCAAGGCCGCCCGATCGGTGCGGGCCGAGCTGCACGGCGCCGTCGACCACGCGCTCGGGCGGGGCAGCGAAGGCCGGGGTGGCTTCGCCCTCGCCGTGATGGCCTTCCTGGCGGTCGGCCGCGAGGGGCTCGAATCGGTGTTCTTCCTCCTCGCCACGGTGCAGCAGGATGTCGGCTGGGGCGTGCCGGCGGGTGCGGCGCTCGGCATCCTGCTCTCGGTGCTGATCGGGATCGCGCTGGCCAAGGGCGCCGTGCGCATCGACCTGCGCCGCTTCTTCCGCTGGACCGGGGTGTTCATCCTGTTCGTGACCGCGGGCCTGCTCGCCAGCGCGCTGCGCGCCTTCCACGAGGCCGGGCTGTGGAATCACCTCCAGGCCACCGCCTTCGACCTCGGCCATGTCCTGCCCGCCGATACGGTGCTGGGCACCCTGCTCGCCGGCATCTTCGGCTACCAGGAGGCGCCGGCCTGGGGCGAGGTGCTGGTCTATCTCGGCTTCCTGGTCCCGGCCCTGTGGGCCTTCCTGGCCGGCGCCCGGCCGGCTCCCGTGGCCACGCCCCGCCACGCCTGATCTCCCGCAAGGACCTCCCCCGATGACCGCCCGCCGGCCGGCTGCCCTCGCCACCTTCCTCGTCTCGACCGGGGTCGCCCTGTCCCCGGTGAGCGCCTCGGCCCAGGCGCCCGAGCCCATCGCGGTGACGGTGACCGACAAGGGCTGCGAGCCCGCCGCCCTCACGGTTCCGGCCGGCAAGTCGGTGTTCAAGATCAGCAACAAGAGCCGCCGGGTGCTGGAGTGGGAGATCCTCCAGGGCACGATGATCGTCGAGGAGCGGGAGAACATCATCCCGGGCTTCGTGCAGTCGCTCTCGGCGACGCTCCAGCCCGGGGCCTACGAGATGACCTGCGGGCTGCTCAGCAACCCGAAGGGCACCCTGACGGTGACGGCCACTGCCGCGACCGCCCCCGGCACGCCGGACCCGATGGCCCTCGTCGGCCCGCTCGCCGCCTACAAGCTCTACGTGATGGGGGAGGCCGAGGCGTTCGAGACGCAGACCACGGCCTTCGCCGAGGCGGTGAAGGCGGGGCGGATCGCCGAGGCCAAGGCGCTCTACCCGGTGGCGCGCCGCCACTACGAACGGATCGAGCCGGTGGCCTCGCTGTTCAACGACCTCGATAAAAGCATGGACGTGCGGGCGGACGACTTCGAGAGGAAGGAAGCCGATCCAGGCTTCATCGGCTTCCACCGCCTCGAGAAGGGATTGTGGGCCGACAACAGCACGGAGGGCTTGACGCCCTATGCCGACCGGCTCGTCGCGGACGCCGCCGAGCTGAAGCGGCGCCTGGCCGACCTCACCATCCCGCCGGCCAAGATGGCGGGCGGCGCCGCCGGCCTGATCGAGGAGGTCGCGGCGACCAAGATCTCCGGCGAGGAGGACCGCTACAGCCGCACCGACCTGTGGGACTTCCATGCCAATGTCGAGGGCTCGCGCAAGATCTTCGACCTCCTGCGCCCGCTGGTGGCGTCCCGCGACCCCGACTTCGTCGCCCGCACCGAGAAGAATTTTTCGCGGGTCGAGACGCTGCTGGCGAAGTACCGCACCGAGGGCGGCGGCTTCGCCCCCTACGACCATCTGAGCGATCGCGACCGCAACGCCCTGAAAGGGCCGGTCACCGTGCTGGCCGAGGACCTCTCGACCCTGCGCGGCAAGCTCGGCCTGGACTGACCGCCGCCATGGCCTCCTGCCCATTCTCGACCTCCCGCCGCGCCCTGCTGCGCGGGCTCGCTGCCGGCACGGGTGCCGCCGCGCTCGGCTCCGCCCAAGCCGGCATCGCCCAGGCCGGCATCGCCCAAGCCGGCATCGCCCAAGCCGGCGTCGCCCAAGCCGGCATCGAACAAGCGGGCATCGACCAGGCCCGGGCCAAGGACGCCACGCCCTCCGTCGCCAGCGACGGCCCCCTCGACCGTCAGCCGTTCCACGGCCCGCATCAGGCCGGCATCGTCACGCCGCAGCCGGCCGCCGCCCTGTTCGTCGCCCTCGACGTGCTGGCCGAGGATCGCGGCGAGTTGGCCAAGCTGTTCCGGATCCTGACCGAGCGCTTCGCCTTCCTGACCGAAGGCGGGGCGGTGCCATCCCTCGACCCGCGGCTGCCGCCGGTCGATTCCGGCATCCTCGGGCCGCAGGTGCTGCCCGACAACCTCACGGCCACGCTCAGCGTCGGCGCGAGCCTGTTCGACGACCGCTACGGCCTCGACGGCGCGAAGCCGCGCCGTTTGCGCCCGATGGATCGCTTTCCCAACGATTCCCTCGACGGCAAGCTCTGCCACGGCGACCTGCTGGTGCAATTCTGCGCCGACACCGCCGAGACCAACCTGCACGCCCTGCGCGACGTGATCCGCCACACGCCGGGCCTCGTCGCCTTGCGCTGGAAGCTGGAGGGCATGCTGCCGCCCCAGGTCGTCAAGCGCCAGGGGCAGGACACGGTGCGCAACTTCCTCGGCTTCAAGGACGGCACCGCCAACCTCGACGCCCGCGACGACGCCCTGATGCGGCGCCAGGTCTGGGTGCAGGCGGGGAGCGGGGAGCCGGGCGATGGGGAGCCGAGTTGGGCGGCGGGCGGCTCCTACCAGGTGGTGCGGATCATCCGGAACTTCGTCGAGCGCTGGGACCGCACCCCCTTGCGCGAGCAGGAGCAGATCGTCGGCCGCCACAAGGAGAGCGGCGCGCCGCTCGGGCAAACCGACGAGCATGCCCTGCCGGACTACGCCGCGGACCCGGCCGGCACCCGCACGCCGATGGATGCACATATCCGGCTCGCCAACCCGCGCACGCGTGAGACCGCCTCCAGCCTGATCCTGCGCCGCGGCTACAACTACTCGGCCGGGATCACCCCGTCGGGCCAGCTCGACATGGGCTTGCTCTTCGTCTGCTACCAGGCCGACCTCGATGCCGGCTTCGTGGCGGTGCAGAACCGGCTCAATGGCGAACCGCTGGAGGAATACATCAAGCCGATCGGCGGCGGGTACTTCTATGCCCTGCCGGGCGTGCCGGAGCCGGGCGGGGTCCTGGGGCAGGGGCTGCTGGGGGCTTGAGCGGATCCGACCCTGCCCGGATATCGGCTTTCGACATCCAGCCTCGATCTCAGAATCGATCCGACTTGCCCCGGGATAAGGGTGCCGTCCGCATCAGTCCGGGGCCGCGCAGCGGAGCCCGGAATCCAGAAATGCCGACGGTTACGAATGGTGCGGAGCGTTGGTCGCATGATCGTGGAGCGTCAGCGGTCATGGATCCCGGCTTCTCGACCTCGTCGAGCCCCGGGATGATGTCGAGGAGAGGTGGTATTCGGGCCGGATGGCTGGCGGGACGAGTCAAGTGGGCTCGGTGAACGCAATCGAAGCGAAGCCATAGCGCGCGACGGCGCTTCCGCATGAGCGCCGGAGCGACGGCGGAAGCCCGCGACAGCGATCCTCCATCACCATTTCTTAACCATGAAGCGCCCACGATCCCGGCCTATGAAAAAGCCGGAGTGCGAACCCCGGCCCACGTCGGCGATTGGGCGCGCCCGCTCAGCCGAGATTCAAGCGGTCCACCTTGGTGCCCGCCCCGCGCAACGATTCCGGAATCGCCGCGAAATCGGCGTAGCCCGCCTCGCGCGCCATCGCGTCGAGGGCCTGCTGCTCGTTCTCGGCGCCGCCGGTCCAGAGGATGGCGCCGGTCGCGGCCTGCCTGACCTGGAAGATGGCCATGAACATTGTCCTCCCACTGAAGGCTGAAATCCTGACCTTCAACGCGAGCCGGTCGGCGGAGGTTGCACCGGATCGAACGTTGCAGGAACACCCGATTCTGGTGTAGAGAATGAACGTTCATTCTCAGGACCGCCCCTGCGTGCCGCCCCAAACCAACCCCGCTCAGGCCAGCCCCGCCCGCCTCGATTCGACCGAGGAGCGCCGTACCCGCATCCTCGATGCGGCGGAGGCCTGCTTCGTCCGCGACGGTTTCCACCGCGCCACGATGCACGACGTGGCGGCGGAGGCCAGCATGAGCCCCGGCAACCTCTACCGCTACTTCCCGTCGA
>NZ_LABZ01000181.1 GCF_001043955.1 Methylobacterium tarhaniae
CCGGGCCGGCCGGGGGAATCGGCATGGTCCAGCCGCCGTCGGGGACGAGGGCCGGGTCCGGTGCCCAGGTCGAGGCGCGGTGCGGCGCCGGGGCCTCCGGCGCCACCACCATGATCGGCGGCGCGACGGGCTCGGATTCCGGCAGCGGCACGGGCTCGGAGCGGTAGGCCCGGGCCGGCTCGGCCGGGGGCGGCGTCACAAAGGGCGCAGGCGGAGGCGACCATGCCTCCGGCGCGTGGACGGGTTGCGTCGTGCTGCGGGCCTCCCCGGCGCCGCGGCCGTAGCCATCGCCGGGATCGACGCGGATCTCGGCCTGTCGCGGTGCGGCGGCGCGCGCCGGCGGCTCCGGCCAGGCGGGCGGCGCCGGCGCCGGCGCCGGCGGCCATCCTTCCGGCGCGACGTGGGAGGACGGGCTCACCGCCCGCGCCGGGCGCGGGGCCGGGCTCGCCGCCGGGGCGAAGGGGCTCTGGCTCCACGGCTCAGGCGGCGCCGCTTGCATCGGAGCCGGCTCGTGCGCGTCGGGACGCACCAGGGCGTCGGCCATCCAGCTCGGCGTGGCGCGCCGGCTCAAGGTGTAGTCCCGCTGGGCCGGCGGGGGGGCGGGAGGCGCGAACCGGCGGGCAAGGATCGCCCGCAGGCTCATCACGGTCTGGGCGAGGACGCCGAGGGGGCGCTCCCGACGCTCGGGCGTGCGGAGATGGTCGCGCACTCGCTGGGGCGCGCGCGGCGAAGAGTCGGAGAAGGGTGGCCGTCCCGATTGTCTCATGATGCCGAATGGTGTGTGGGCGGCCCGCGGCCGCGTACGTCGCACCAGTTAGGCACGGCATCGTTAATGCCTGATTAGGCACGAGCCCCGGTACCGGGCGGCGCGCGGGCGCGTTAAGGACCAGGGATGTTTTTCCGGCGAGACGAGGCTGCCCGCGCGATGTTTCGATCCCTCTACCGGCACGGTTTCGCCCGGGTCGCGGCCTGCGTCGGCCGCAGCCACATCGCCGATCCGGACGCCAACGCGGCGGAGATCCGGCAGCTGGCGGAGGCTTGCGACGCGGACGGCGTCGCGGTGGCGGTGTTCCCGGAACTCTGCCTGTCCGCCTACGCCCTGGAGGACCTGCTGCTGCAGGAGACGCTGCTGGAGCGGGTCGAGGCGGCGCTTCTCTCCCTCATCGGGGCCAGCCGCGGGCTGATGCCGGTCCTCGTCGTCGGCGCGCCCCTGCGCCACCGCAACCGGATCTACAACACCGCCGCGGTGATCCATCGCGGCCGGCTGCTCGGGGTGGTGCCGAAGAGCTACCTGCCGAACTACCGCGAGTTCTACGAGAAGCGCCACTTCGCCTCCGGCGCCGGGGTGACGGGCGAGACGATCCGCATCGGCGACACCGAGGCGCCGTTCGGCACCGACCTGCTGTTCCCCGCCGAGGACCTGCCGGGCCTCGTCCTCGGGGTCGAGGTCTGCGAGGACATGTGGATCCCGGTCCCGCCCTCGTCGCTCGCGGCGCTCGCCGGCGCGACCGTGCTCGCCAACCTGTCGGGCAGCCCGATCACCATCGGGCGGGCGGAGAGCCGGGCGCTCCTGTGCCGGTCGGCCTCGTCGCGCTGCCTCTCGGCCTACATCTACGCCGCGGCGGGCCCGGGCGAATCGACCACCGACCTGTCCTGGGACGGCCAGACCGCGATCTACGAGGACGGCGAGGTGCTGGCCGAGGGCGCGCGCTTCCCGTCCGAGCCGCAGGTGACGCTGGCCGATATCGACCTCGACCGCCTGCGCCAGGAGCGGGCCCAGATGGGCAGCTTCGAGGACAATGCCCGCGAGGCGTTGCGGATGGCGCCGGCCTATCGCCGGGTGCCGTTCCGCCTGGCGCCGCCCGACGCCGATCTCGGCTTCCACCGCATCGTCGAGCGCTTCCCCTTCGTGCCGGCCGATCCCTCCCGCCTCGCGCAGGATTGCTACGAGGGCTACAACATCCAGGTCGCCGGCCTCGCCCAGCGCCTCCAGGCGATCGGCACGCGCCGGGTGGTGATCGGCATCTCCGGCGGGCTCGATTCGACCCACGCGCTGATCGTGGCGGCCCGCGCCTTCGACCAGCTCGGCCTGCCGCGCTCGGACATCCTCACCTACACGATGCCGGGCTTCGCCACCTCGGACGAGACCAAGGCCAACGCCCACCGGCTGATGGCCTCGCTGGGCACCCGCGCCGCCGAACTCGACATCCGGCCCGCCGCCCGGCAGATGCTGGCCGACATGGACCACCCGTTCGGGCGCGGCGAGGAGGTCTACGACGTCACCTTCGAGAACGTGCAGGCGGGCTTGCGCACCGACTACCTGTTCCGGCTCGCCAACCAGCACGACGCGATCGTGATCGGCACCGGCGATCTGTCGGAGCTGGCGCTCGGCTGGTGCACCTACGGCGTCGGGGACCAGATGTCCCATTACGCGGTCAATGCCGGGGTGCCCAAGACCCTGATCCAGCACCTGATCCGCTGGGTGATCGCGTCGGGCCAGTTCTCCGCGGAAGTCGGCCGCACCCTGGAGGCGATCCTGGAGACCGAGATCTCGCCCGAGCTGGTGCCGGCGCGGGAGGGCGAGACGATCCAGAGCACCGAATCGAAGATCGGGCCTTACGCGCTACAGGACTTCAACCTGTTCTACACGTTGCGCTACGGCTACCGCCCCTCGAAGATCGCCTTCCTGTCGCTGATGGCCTGGGAGGATGCCGGCCGCGGCCCCTGGCCGCCCGGCTTCCCTGAGGCGAAGCGGGGGGCTTACGCCCTGCCGGAAATTCGAGCCTGGCTCGCGGTGTTCCTGCGGCGCTTCTTCGGCTTCAGCCAGTTCAAGCGCTCGGCCCTGCCGAACGGGCCGAAGGTGGCGGCGGGCGGCGCCCTCTCGCCCCGGGGCGACTGGCGCGCGCCCTCGGACGGCAATGCCCGTGCCTGGCTCGACGAGCTGGAGCGCAACGTCCCGCAGGGATGAGGCAAGAAACCCCATGGGGGTATGAGCGTTGGTCGGGCCCCGGGGCCGAGAGGAGCCCCCTGCACGGGAGCCCGATCCATGGCCGCCATGCCGTCCGACACCGACGCCCTGCCGAACGGCCCCCTGGATGAGAGCGCGGTGCATGTCTGCGTCGACATGCAGAACCTCTTCGCCCGGGAGACCGCCTGGCACACGCCGTGGATGGACCGCGTGCTGCCGCGGGTCGTCCACCTCGCATCGGCGGTGCCGGAGCGCACGCTGTTCACCCGTTTCGTCCCGGCCCGCCATCCAGGGGAGGGACGGGGCTGCTGGAAGCGCTACTGGGAGCGCTGGGCCGAGATGACGGTGGAGCGCCTCGGCGAGGAGATGGTGGAGCTGGTGCCGGACCTCGCGGCGCTCACGCCGCCGGGCCAGGTGATCGACAAGGCCGTCTACTCGCCCTGGATGGAGCCGGGCCTGGAAGGGGCGCTCCGGGCGCGCCGGGCCGAGACCCTGGTGATCACCGGCGGCGAGACCGATGTCTGCGTGCTCGCCACCGTGCTCGGCGCCGTCGACCGCGGCTACCGCATCGTGCTCGCCACCGACGCGGTCTGCTCCTCGTCGGACGAGACCCACGATGCCATGATGACGCTCTACCGGCAACGCTTCGGCCAGCAGCTCGAAGTCGCGACGATCGCCCAGATCCTGCGTAACTGGAATTGTTCCGAAATTCCGGCACGATGATGCGCCGCACCATGCGGTCACCCGTGCGTCTCGGCATCATTTCTCACGTCATTCGGAGTGTCTCTGATCACACGATCTCGTGATGACTGCCGGCTCTGCAACCCATCACCCAACGTCATTGCCAGGATTGCGGTAGCGCAGACCGGCAGGTCCTGACATAGTCTCGGCCAAATCAGCCGTTAGCGAATGGACGCCATGGCAGCACCTGCGAGCGGAGGCGATCCGATGCGAAGCTACAACCTGTTCTGCCTGAAGGGCCTCGACGGCCTGGTCTGCGCGGTGCCGGAGGACTACGCTGTGCCGGCCTTCGTCACCGAGGCGCGCTGGGCCTTCGGCGGCAAGCTCGACGGTAGCAAGCCGGACCCCACCGGCTTCGACGGTGCCGCGGCCGCGACGGCGGTCCGCTTCAACGGCTTCTACCTGTTCCAGAGCATGTCCCAGGCGCAGGGCTGAGAGCCTCGCCCCGCGAACGGCCCCGTTTCCCTCGCACGAATCGCAGATCGTGGCGAGCATTCCTTAAAGGTCGGTGAGGCAGTCTCGCGGGCATCCGAAACCCGCGAGGCCGAACGGGGCTGGCCGCCATGTCCGACATGTCCGAGTTGCGCAGGGAGACCCGCCTGCGGACCTTCCTGAAGGGACGCATCATCTTCAACAACGGCAATTCCAGCATGGATTGCCTGGTCCGGGACCTCTCTCCCTCGGGCGCCCGGCTGATGCTCAGCCAGACCGCGACGCTGCCGGACGGCTTCGACCTCCTCATCCCGGCCAAGGACCGCAGCCACAAGGCGACGCTGCGCTGGCGCAAGGCGGACAGCATCGGCGTGACCTTCGCGGACGAGGCGGCCCGTCCGGCCTCGAGCACCGCGGACCCCGCTCCGGCGGCTCTGCTCGCCCGCATCCACGAACTGGAAACCGAGAATGCGACCTTGCGCCGCCTGCTGAAGGAAGCGGAGATGATGGCGCTGGAGCGCACGCTCTGAACGGCGCTGCACGGCGCAACGCTGCTCAGATCCTTGTTTCCTGCATCGTTTTCACCGCCGAACCGGTGACCACTTCGGCGAATGACGCTTCGCGTTCAGCTCGGGCTCGAAACGGACGAAGGGCCACCCCGTCGCCAGGGCAGCCCTTCCATTGCCGAACCGCGGTCCGACTGGTCGATCAGAATCGTTCACCGATTCTGGATTGTTCGTCGTATGCTCAGGCCGTGAAGCCGGAGGCGACGATCCAGGTCCGGTGCGCAGACGACCGCGGCTGATGACAATGAGACACTGGATCACCTCCTTTCCTGTTGTTGCCGATGATCCGAATGTAAGGATTCATCGGCCTTGCGCAATCCGTTTCGGGCGCGGCGAAGGGTCCGCATATCGGCACCTTGACCTTCGCCGTCATGCGGTCATCTCCAGCGCATGAAGAACCGTGGCTTCCTCAAGTTCGCCAGCGCCATGACGGTGATGACGCTCGGCGGCGTCGGCTACGCCGCCCACAAGCGCAGCCGCAACCCCTATTACCAGGGTCCGGTCAGCGACCACTTCGACGGCGTGCGGTTCTTCTCGCCGGGGCAGCCGACGGACAAGGATGTGGGCGAGCTGGCGCGCTGGCAGCTCGGCGGCGGCCGGGAGGCGTGGCCCGCCCGCTTCCCGAGCCCCTTTCCGCAGGACACTCCCCCTGAGCGGATCGAGGGTCTGCGGATCGTCCATATCGGGCATGCCAGCCTGCTGATCCAGGTGGCGGGCCGCAACATCCTGGTCGACCCGGTCTACGCGACGCGCGCGAGCCCGGTGGGCTTCGCCGGGCCGAAGCGCGTCAACCCGCCGGGCATCGCCTTCGCGGCGCTCCCGCCCATCGACGCGGTGCTGATCACCCACAACCACTACGACCATCTCGACGGGGCGATCCTCGCCCGACTCTGGGCCGAGCACGCGCCGACCTTCGTGGCGCCGCTGGGCAACGACGCGATCATCCGCACCTACGACGCCACCATCCCGGTCGAGACCCGGGATTGGGGCGGCTCGGTCGATCTCGGAGACGGGATCGTCGTGCATCTGGTGCCGGCCAACCACTGGTCGGCACGGGGGGTGAACGACAAGCGCATGGCCCTGTGGTGCGCCTTCGTGCTCACCACCCCGCAGGGCGTGCTCTACCATGTCGGCGATACCGGCTACGGCGACGGGGCGATCTTCCGGGATCTGCGCGAGCGCTTCGGCGCGCCGCGCCTCGCCACCTTGCCGATCGGCGCCTACGAGCCGCGCTGGTTCATGCAGGCCCAGCACATGAACCCGGAGGAGGCGGTGCGGGTCTTTCGCGAGGTCGGGGCCGAGCAGGGCCTGGGCCATCACTGGGGCACGTTCCGGCTCACCAACGAGGGCGTGGCGGAGCCGGCCGAGGCTCTGGGGCGGGCGCTCGCGGCGGCGGAGGTGCCGTCGGAGCGGTTCCTGGCGATGCGGCCGGGGCAAGTATGGGGCGGATAGGGTCCGCCCCATCGGGACTCAGAGGATGAACCGGCTCAGATCCGCGTTCTGCGCCAGGCTCTCGACCCGGTCGCGGACGTAACCCGCATCGATCGTCACCGTCTCGCCGGAGCGGTCGGGAGCGGTGAAGGACACGTCGTCGAGGACCCGCTCCAGCACGGTCTGGAGCCGGCGCGCGCCGATATTCTCGACCGAGGAATTCACGTCGACGGCGACCTTGGCCAGCGCATCGATGGCATCGTCGGTGAAGTCGATCGTCACGCCTTCGGTCGCCATCAGGGCCACCGCCTGCTTGGTCAGGCTCGCCTCGGTCTCGGTGAGGATGCGGCGGAAATCGTCGACGGTGAGGGGGTTCAGCTCGACCCGGATCGGCAGACGCCCCTGAAGTTCCGGCAGGAGGTCGGAGGGCTTCGAGACGTGGAAGGCGCCGCTGGCGATGAACAGAATGTGGTCGGTCTTCACCGGCCCGTGCTTGGTCGCCACCGTGGTGCCCTCGATCAAGGGCAAGAGGTCGCGCTGCACGCCCTCGCGGGAGACGTCGGCGCCGGAGCGGCCTTCCCGGGCGCAGATCTTGTCGATCTCGTCGAGGAAGACGATGCCGTTATCCTGCACGTCGCGCAGGGCCTCTTGCACCACGCTGTCCTGGTCGAGGAGCTTGTCGGATTCCTCGCTGATCAAGGGCGCGTAGGCGTCGCGCACGGTCATCCGCCGCGGCTTGCCCTTCTGGCCGCCGAGCGCCTTTCCGAGCATGTCGCCGAGATTGATCGCCCCCATGGCGGCACCGGGCATGCCCGGGATCTCGAACATCGGCAGGCCCTGCGGCGCGCCCGCCGCCAGTTCCAGCTCGACCTCCTTGTCGTCGAGCTCGCCGGCGCGCAACCGGCGGCGGAAGGCGTCGCGGGTGGCCTGGCTCGCGGTCGGGCCGACGAGGGCGTCGAGCACGCGGTTCTCGGCCGCGCCCTCAGCCTTGGCCTGGACGCCCCGGCGCTTCTCCTCGCGCTTGAGGCCGATGCCGATCTCGACGAGGTCGCGCACGATCTGCTCGACGTCGCGGCCGACATAGCCGACCTCCGTGAACTTCGTCGCCTCGACCTTCAGGAACGGCGCCCCGGCGAGCCGCGCCAGGCGGCGCGAGATCTCGGTCTTGCCGCAGCCGGTCGGGCCGATCATCAGGATGTTCTTCGGCGCCACCTCCTCGCGGAGCGGACCCTGGAGCTGCTGGCGGCGCCAGCGGTTGCGCAATGCGATCGCGACCGCGCGCTTCGCGTCGCCCTGGCCGACGATGTAGCGGTCGAGTTCGGAGACGATTTCGCGGGGAGAGAAGGTGGTCATGAGGCTCTTCGGGCGGGCCCACGGCCCTGTGCGAGGGGGGTGCGGCGGGGGCCGGTCAGGCCGCGTCCAGGCTCTCGATCACCAAGCTGCCGTTGGTGTAGACGCAGATCTCGGCGGCGATCCGCATGGCGCGGCGCACGATCGCCTCGGCGTCGAGGTCCTGCTCCTCCAGCGCCCGGGCGGCGGCCAGCGCGTAGTTGCCGCCCGAGCCGATCGCCATCACGCCGCCCTCGGGCTCAAGCACGTCGCCGGCGCCGGAGAGGAGCAGGCTCACGTCCTTGTCGGCCACCAGCATCATCGCCTCGAGGCGGCGCAGGTAGCGGTCGGTGCGCCAGTCCTTGGTCAGCTCGACGCAGGCCCGGGTGAGCTGGCCCGGATACTGCTCCAGCTTGGCCTCCAGCCGCTCGAACAGCGTGAAGGCGTCGGCGGTGGCGCCGGCGAAGCCCCCGATCACCGAGCCCTTGGCGAGGCGGCGGACCTTGCGGGCATTGCCCTTGACGATGGTCTGGCCGAGGCTGACCTGCCCGTCGCCCCCGATCACCACCCGGCCGCCCTTGCGCACCATCAGGATCGTCGTCGCATGCATGCGGGGGGCGCCCCCCGCGTCGTCGTTGGCCAAGGATGTCTCTCCGGGGCAGGCTGTCTCGATCGTGCTGCGGCGTAGGTGGGGGTTCGCGGGGCGTTCGTCCAGCGGGGCGGAAGCGGGAGTGGTCGTCCGGGTGCCTGCCGGACGCAGCGTGATAGGCTGAGGCAAGGCCCAAGCGGCGCGCCGCTGCCCCTGACCGTGATCGCAACCGTCGAAGGGCTGCTCCATGCTGATCGTGTTCGCCGGCCTGCCCGGGACCGGGAAGACCACCATCTCCCGCGCCGTCGCCCAAGCCCTCGCGGCGACCCATCTCCGCATCGACATCATCGAGCAGACGATCCGGGATGCGGGCGTGCCGACCGGCACCGTTGGCGCGTCGGGCTATGCGGTGGCGCAGGCACTGGCGGGCGCAAATCTCGGCGACGGACGGGTCGTCGTGGCCGATTGCGTCAATCCGGTCGGGGCCAGCCGCGAGGGATGGCGGGCGGTGGCCGCCCGTGCCGGAGTGCGGCTGGTCAAAGCTGTGGGACCGGCCGCGCCTTGTCATTGACAGCGCGGCCTTGTCACCTTCCCAGGCCGTTGCCGCCGTGCTCGGGATCGCGGCGTCTGACCCGTTAGCCTGAGATCCCGCCCGGCGTACATCGCTCGGCGCGCGACTCGACCGGCACTCATCGCGTCAGGTGAGCGGCACGGCAGTCAAGAGACGCCACATCAATCCGTCCTGCAATTGCCAGACGCTGCGGACCCGGGGCCGGCGCCCGTCCGGCGTCTCCATCGGTCCTTCGACGATCATCCGGCGGCAGGGGCCGAGCTCCACGGAGCGCAGGATGCACCGAGCGTCGGTGGCCTGCATGATGAGAGCTTCCGCCATGATCTCGGGCTGGCCGGGATCGAAGCCAAAGGCCAGGAAGAACCGCGCTTTCGGGCCGCCTTTGGGATGATCGACGTTCAGCAAGTGATGAACGAGCTTGCTGCCGGGCACTTCGAGGGCAGGCCGCCACTCATCCTCGCTCAAGGCACCGAGCGTCCGACGCGCACGAGATCGGCGGCCTTCACGGTCGCCAGCGCTCCCATCGGCTCCGGAAACTCGACGTCATAGGCCTCGCCGGCGTTCCATACGGCGACGACCGTGCCTTCGGTCCCGGCGGTGATCGTGTCCCCGTCGTCGGTCGTCACGTCGGTCGTAATACGGACATCGTCGAGCTCCCGGAGCAGGGCGCCGGGCTCGGCGTTCCGCAAGGTGTAGGACACTTCGATCGACATGCCGGCAGGGTACCGCACGCGCGCGGATGCGCAAGGTGCTCGGCGACCCTACACCACCACGGTGATCGCCTCCGCCGCCCGGGTCAGCGCCGTGTAGAGCCAGCGTGCCCGGTGCTCGCGGAAGGCGTAGGATTCGTCGAACAGCACGACCTTGTCCCATTGCGACCCCTGCGCCTTATGCACGGTGAGCGCGTAGCCGTAGGTGAATTCCTCGGTCTCGCGGCGCAGGATCGCCGGCACCTCCTCCTCGCTGCCGGCGATGACCGAGCGCAGGACCCGGATGTCCTGGGGCTTGCGGCGGAGCGCCGGATCGTCCTCCGGCACCACGTCGAGGCGCACGAGGTCGGGGCGGGGGGCGGCGCGCAGGGCCTGGACGGTCCAGGTCGAGCCGTTGAGCAGGCCCTTGGTGCGGTCGTTGCGCAGGCAGACCAGCTTCTCGCCCACCGCCGGCATCGGGTCGGCATGGCCGATCAGCTCGCGGATGCGGCCGTTATAGAGCCGCCGGGTGCGGTTCATCCCGACCAGCACCTGGTCGGCGGCGAGCACCGTCTGGGGGTCGATGTCGCGGCGCGGGATCACCCGGCTCTCGCCATAGGCACCGAATTCCAGCCGCCCGCCCTCGCGGACCGTCATGGCGAGGCGCACGATCGGGTTGTCGGCGGCCTGGCGATGAACCTCGGTCAGCATCACGTCGGGCTCGGCCTCGGTGAAGAAGCCGCCGCCCTTCACCGGCGGCAGTTGCGCCGGGTCGCCGAGCACCAGGACCGGCGTGCCGAAGGAGAGCAGGTCGTTGCCGAGGTCGCCGTCGACCATCGAGCATTCGTCGATCACGACGAGGGCCGCCTTGCTCACCGGCCCGGTGCGGTTGAGGGTGAAGGCGGGCCCGCCCTCGGTATCCTCGCGGGTGCGGTAGATCAGGCTGTGGATGGTCGAGGCGTCGGGGCAGCCGCGGGCGCGCATGACCGAGGCCGCCTTGCCCGTATAGGCGCCGAAGAGCACCCCGCCCTCGACATCCTCGGCGAGGCGCCGGGCGAGGGTGGTCTTGCCGGTGCCGGCGAAACCGAACAGGCGGAAGACCTGCGGGGTGCCGCGCTTGAGCCAGTCCGACACCGCCTTGAGCGCCGCCTCCTGCTGGGAGCCGAGGCTGGTCAAGGCGCCTTCCCCACGGTGCGGCGGGCCTGGAAGGGGGCGGCCGGCGGCGCCTCCTTGCGCCGCAGGAGGGCCCGGAACTCGTCGCGGCGCTCGTGGATCGAGGCGATCACCAGCCCCATCGGCACCCCGACATCGACCAGAACGGCTTCCGAGAGCTGGAGCGAGGCCTCGATCGTCTCCGGCACCGCGTCGTCGACGCCCATCTCGTAGAGGGCGGTGGCGTGGCGGGCGTCGCGCGCCCGGGCGACGATGGTGAGGTCCGGCCGCTCGGCGCGGGCGGCGGCCACCACCGCCTCGACGGCGCGGGGCTGGTCGAGGGTCACCACGAGGGCGCGGGCGGTGTCGATGCCGCAGCGGCGCAGGAGTTCGGGATTGGCCGAATCGCCGAAATAGACCGGGTTGCCGAGGCGGCGCTGGTCGGCGACGCGGGCGGCATCCATGTCGAGCGCGATGTAGGGCACCTTGTGGCGGGCCAGCATCTCGGCGACGAGCCTCCCGACCCGGCCGTAGCCCGCGACGATCACCCGGCCGGGCTGGCGCTCCGGCGGCGGCGGCTCGGCCCGGGCCCGGCCGAGCGACGTCCGGTCGATCCGCCGGCCGAGGCGGCGGGCGAGCGCCGCGAGGCCGGGGATCATCACCATCGTGGCGGTGGTGACGACGAGCGCCGCCTGGCCGAGATCGTCGGGCACGAGGCCGGCGGCCAGCGCGCTGCCGACGAGCACGAAGGCGAACTCGCCGCCGGGCCCGAGCAGGAGTGCCGATTCGAGCGCCACCGCCCGGGGCAGGCGCAGGGCCATGCCGACGCCCAAGATCACCCCGCCCTTGAGGATGAGGAGGCCGAGGGCGAGGCCGAGGATGGTGAGCGGCGTCTTCATCAGCACCGCCGGGTCGATCCCCATGCCGACCGAGACGAAGAACACGCCGAGAAGCAGGCCCTTGAACGGGTCGATCGTCGCCTCGATCGCCCGGCGATACTCGGTCTCCGCCAAGAGCAGCCCGGCCACGAAGGCGCCGAGCGTCATCGACAACCCGCTGGCCGCCGCGACGAGCGCCGTCGCGGCGATGACGAGGAGGCAGGCCGCCATGAAGAGTTCGGGGCTGCGGGTGCGGGCGACGAGCTGGAACAGCGGCCTCAAGCCCAGCCGTCCGGCGACGACCAGCAGCCCGAGCGCCACCGCCGCCTGGCCCAGCGCCAGAGCGAGGCCGGTCACCGCATCGCTGTCCTTGCGGCCGAGCACCGCGATGGCGAACAGGACGGGGGCGACGGCGAGATCCTGGAACAGCAGCACCGCGAAGCTCGCCCGCCCGGCCGGCGTGTTGAGCCGCTTCTGCTCGGCCAGCACGGGCAGCACGATGGCGGTGGAGGAGAGGGCCAGCGCCAGCCCGACCAGGATCGCGGCGGTGGGCGAGACGTCGAGCGCCATCAGCACCGCACCGACGAGGAGGCTCGACACCGCCACCTGCAGCGAGCCGAGGCCGAAGACGAGGCGGCGCAGGATGCGCAGGCGCTCCCAGGACAGCTCGACCCCGATCATGAACATCAGGAAGACCACGCCGAGCTCGGCCAGATGCGCGATCTCGGTGCGGCTCGAGATCGTCACCGCCCCGAGCCAGGGCACCGTCTCGGTGAGGCGCCCGAGGCCCGAGGGCCCGAGGAGCGCGCCGGCCCCGATGAAGCCGAGGACCGGGCTGACGCGCAGGCGATGGAACAGCGGCACCACGATCCCCGCGGTGACCAGGAACAGGATGACCTCCTTGTAGGAGCCGGACGCGGCGTGCTCGGTCATCGGGAGCGGCGGGGCCTCTCTTCGCGGGCTGTCGGGCAGGCGAGCACCCCGCCGCGCGGGCAGCCGGGGACCTCGCGGCCATCTTGCGGAGGGAGGCCGGCGGGGCAAGCCGAAACGGCGGGTGGGCCGGCGTTTTCATGCCGGTCCATGACCGCGTTCCGCGCTTTCGCAGCCGGCATCGGACGGTCGGCCGCCTCGCCAAGCCGAGTCTATGACGATGGCGGGTCCGGGTTCCGTGAGCCGGATCGAGCGAGCGCCCGGGTAACCGGGCGCCCGCGCATGACCGCGGATCTCGAAAAAACTCACCCCAAGGTCGCGAGCGCCGCCTCCAGGTCCGCTGCCAGGTCCTCCGGATGCTCGATGCCGATCGAGACCCGGATCGTCGCGTCGGTGACGCCGAGCCGGTCGCGCATCTCCTTGGGCACCCCCGAATGGGTCGTGGAGGCCGGATGGCTCGCGAGCGACTCGGTGCCCCCTAAGCTCACCGCGAGCTTGAACAGCTGGAGCGCATTGAGCACCCGGAACGCCTCGGCCTCCCCGCCGACGACGTCGAACGAGAAGGTCGAGCCCGGGGCGGCGCATTGCGCGGCGTAGACCCGTGCCGCGCCGGAGCCGGGTTCGAGATGGCCGAGATGGTGCAGCTTCGTCACCTTCGGGTGGGCGCGCAAGCGTTCGGCGATGATCTCGCCGTTGCGGTTGGCCTTCTCCATGCGCAGGGTCAGTGTCTCGAGCGAGCGCCCGAGCATCCAGCAGGAATGCGGGTCGAGCTGGGTGCCGATCGCCGAGCGCAGGAGCCGCACCGGCTTCATCCGGGCCGCCGCGCCGAGGGCCGCCCCGGCGATGAGGTCGGAATGGCCGCCGACATACTTCGTCAGCGAGTAGACCGAGATGTCGGCGCCGTGGTGCAGGGGGTGCTGGAAGAGGGGGCCGAGCAGGGTGTTGTCGCAGACCACCACCGGGGCCTGTCCGCCCTGGCGGGCGCCGATCCGGTCGGCCACCTGACGCACCAGCCCGAGATCGACCAGGGTGTTGAGGGGATTGGACGGCGTCTCGACCATCACGACGCTGACGCGCCCGCCATTCTCCTTCGCCAGCGCCTCCGCGGCATCGGCCGCCGCCGTCACGCTGCCTTCGTCGGCGCCGTCCTGGAAGCCGACGGCGCCGATACGCAGGCCCGCCAGCGTCTTGGCGATCAGCGTCTCGGTGCCGCCGTAGAGCGGCTGGGAATGCAGCACCACGTCGCCGGGCCGGGCATGGGTCAGGATCACGGTGGCGATGGCCGACATGCCCGACGAGAACAGGAGGGCGGCTTCCGCCTCCTCGAACACCGCCAGGCGATCCTCGACGATCTCGCTGTTGGGGTGGTTGAAGCGGGAATAGACCAGGCCCGCCGCCTCGCCGGCCGGCGGCTCGCGCCGCCCCGAGACGTAGTCGAAAAACGCCTTGCCGTGCTCGGCGGAGGTGAACACGAAGGTCGAGGTGAGGAAGACCGGCGGCTTCACCGCGCCCTCCGAGAGGGCGGGGTCGTAGCCGTAGCCGAGCATCAGGGTCTCGGGGTTCAGCCGGCGGTTGCCCAACCTGTCCTTATGGTAGCGGTCCTTGTGGTAGCGGTCATCCGACATGCGGGGCCTCGCTCCAGTCTGGCGACGCCGTCGCGCGGCGTCGGTTCTTCGGCGCGACGACCGCGCCACAAGCGCGTTCTAACGCGATCCACGGCGTTTTGCGGTGCGTAAACCGCGCCCCGGACGCTGCGCCGCGGCAAGCCCCGCTCGCCCAGGGCGCATTTTCGGCGCAAAACCCGCATAGCGTGAAGGATTGAGATTCCGTGTACGCGGCCGCTCCCCTAAGCGGCCGGACGAGGAGCCGAGATGGGCCGACAGCCTCCCGATCGGGTGGTGGTGCGCGAGAAGCGCGCCTGGACCGACGAGACCGACGCCTGGAAGCAGGACCGGGCGATCCGCAAGGGTTACCGCATCCGCTGGGGCTACGTGGCCATCGCCTACCTGGTCGAGGCGCTGGTGATCTGCACCTCGCTCGCGGGCGCCTGGTTCTTCGCCGAGACCTATGCCGACCGCCACGACCAGAGCTTCTGGTTCATGCTGCTGGCGCCGGTCGTCTACGCGGCGATCGAGCTGTGCCGGGTGCCGCTCGGCATCCTGATCCGGGTCCAGCGCGACTGGCTGATCAAGAGCCTGGCGATCGTCGGCATCGTGATGGCGGCGGGCGTGACCACCAAGTCGGTGTCGCAGCTCGGCGAGATGATGTTCCATCCCCGCCTCGCCGAGGCCTCGAAGGCCCGCACGATCCTGAAGGAAGCGGAGGCCGACCGCGGCACGATCGACAACCGCATCGCCCAGGCCGATGCCCGGGTGGCGCAGTACACGGCGGAGGCCGCGGCCCTCGAGAAGCGCACCACGGAGGCCTCCGCCCAGCTCGCCGGGCTGCCGGGGCAGCGCTGCGAGCGCCTGTCGGGCACCAACAGCCGCGGCAAGCGCTACAATTATCTGCGCTGCGTCACCGATCCGCGCACCGCCACCATCGCGGGCAGCCTGAAATCCGCCGGCGACGAGCGGGCTTTGGTCGCCAAGAACCTGGCCGAGGCCCGGGCCGCCCGGGCCCAGCTCGACCGCGCCGCCGCCGACCGCCGGGTGACGGAAGCCGAAGGCGCCTATCGCGACGCGGTGCGGCGCTCGCAGCTCCACTCCTTCACCGCCATGGTCTACGGGGCCGACCCGATCGACGTCACCGACCAGCAGGTCCACGCTTTCCTGCGCATCTTCGTCTTCGCGCCGGCCCTCTGCGCCGCCTTCGCCTCGACGCTGCTCGCGCTCTGCGCCGTGCAGGTGCGCAAGACCTATCGCGACGAGGACGACCTCGACGCGATGATGCAGCCCGAGGGCGTGCCGCTGCTCCTCAACCAGATGGCCGAGAGCGCGACCCAGATCCAGGACGCGCAGCGGGCGATGCGCGAGGCCGCGGTGGCCTCCGGCGCCGCGATCCCCCTCGACCAGCGCCGCTCGCCGACCGTGCCGCAGGCCGGCACGCCCCCGGCGCCGCCTGCACGCGACGACGACCGCATCGAGAGGCCGAGACCGTGAGCTACCTCGCACCGGGCACGCCGGAGAACGTGGCGCTCGCCCAGCACGTCAACGGGCGCCTGCGGGCCGAGGCCCGGATCTCCAACGCCCGCGCCTTCCTGTTCCGGGCGATCGGCCTCGGGGCCTTCGTGGGGCTGGCCGGCGCCGGGCTGGGGGCCGCCTTCTACGGCTACGCGACGATGAACGAGGTCGGCAACGCCTCCGACAAGCTCGCGAAGGCCCTGACCCAGGCCCTCGAGACCACGACGCTCAAGACGAGCGGAGAGGTCCGGCTCACCGACAACACCCTCAAGATCGAGGGCGGGGTACCGGCGGGCAAGGGCCGTCCCGACGTGTCCTCGCTCACCGGCAACCAGGGCAAGTCGGAAGCGCCCGCCAGCGCCGCCGTGCGCACGAGCTTCACGGTGTTCAAGACCGTGCCCTATCTCGACGGCTCGATCGTCACCGGCTGGAACTTCAAGGGCGACGAGCAGAAGCCCGAGAAGCAGTATTGCTACGTGACGAGGCCCCAGACCTTCGGCGACGGCGCCACCTCGAACCAGACCACCGTGGCGATCGACGGCGAGCTGCTGCCGCAGCCGGCCCGCTCGGAAGTGAACTTTTCGGTGATCGCCCGCAGCTGCGTGTGGTTCGATCCGTCGAAGCTGTGAGGCGTGCGGGGCTCGCCAGCGCCGCCATCGCCGCATAGGTTCGGGGCAACTCCCCCAAGGACGTGACACGAGCCCGATGCGATTCACCGGAACCGAGAGCTACGTCGCCACCGGCGACCTCACCGTCGCGGTCAACGCCGCCATCACCCTGGAGCGGCCGCTCCTCGTCAAGGGCGAGCCGGGCACCGGCAAGACCGTGCTGGCGGAGGAGATCGCCCGGGGCTTGGGTGCCCCGCTGCTCACCTGGCACATCAAGTCGACCACCAAGGCGCAGCAGGGCCTCTACGAGTACGACGCGGTCTCGCGCCTGCGCGACTCGCAGCTCGGCGACCCGCGGGTGTCGGACATCGCCAACTACATCCGCCGCGGCAAGCTGTGGGAGGCCTTCACCGCCCCCGAGCGGCCGGTGCTCCTGATCGACGAGATCGACAAGGCCGACATCGAGTTCCCGAACGACCTGCTGCTCGAACTCGACCGGATGGAGTTCCACGTCTACGAGACCGGCGAGACCGTGCGGGCGGCGCGCCGGCCGATCGTCATCATCACCTCGAACAACGAGAAGGAGCTGCCGGACGCCTTCCTGCGCCGCTGCTTCTTCCACTACATCAAGTTCCCGGACGCCGACACGCTGAAGGCCATCGTCGACGTGCATTACCCGGGCATCAAGCAGCGCCTCGTCGAGGAGGCCCTGCGGGTCTTCTTCGAGGTGCGCGAGGCGCCCGGCCTGAAGAAGAAGCCGTCGACCTCGGAACTGCTCGACTGGCTGAAGCTCCTCATGGCCGAGGATATCGGCCCGGAGCAATTGCGCGAGCGCGATCCCCGCAAGCTGATCCCGCCGCTGCACGGGGCGCTCCTAAAGAACGAGCAGGATGTCGGGCTGTTCGAGAAGCTCGCTTTCCTGAACCGCCGCGAGGGACGCTAGAGCCATGCGCCGCCTGATCCTCCTTCGCCACGCCAAGTCCGACTGGCCGGACGGCACGTCGGACGTCGACCGGCCGCTCGCCCCCCGCGGCAAGGAGGCCGCACCCAAGATGGCCGCCTATCTGGCGGCGGAGGGGCTGATCCCCGACCGGGTGCTGGTCTCGCCGGCCCGGCGCACGAAAGAAACCTGGGACCTCGTCAAGCCGGCCCTCGGGGCGGCGCCGGAGGAGACCGTGCCGCAGATCTACGAGGCCCCGGTCTCGCGCCTGCTCGACGTGGTGCATGCCATCCCGGACGAGGTCGGAACCGCCCTGATGATCGGGCACAATCCGGGCTTCCAGGATCTCGCCCGCCTGCTCTCCAAGCCGGGCGAGGCGCGGCGGACGCTGACCAAGAAATACCCGACGGCAGCGGTCACGGTGATCGACCTGCCCGTCGATTCGTGGGCCAAGGTCGAGGCCGGGGAGGGGAATGTCGAGCGGTTCGTGACGCCGAAGAGCCTGGGCCACGGCGAGGACGAGTAGGCGAAGGGGTGGTGCAGCCGTCGATGTGACCGAAGCAGAGCTGTCTCGGAAAGGCACGGGCTTCCCCTCTCC
>NZ_LABZ01000182.1 GCF_001043955.1 Methylobacterium tarhaniae
CGCCTATCTCGACGAGAACACCATGGCGCGCATCCTGGACGACATGATCGACCACGCGGCCAACGGCACGGGACGGGGGCTGCGCGTGCTCAGCGCCGCCGCCTCGGTTCCGCTCGCCCAGCTCGAGCGCATTGCCGCGGCAGCCAGCAGCATCGACGAAGGCAGTCCTTCGCCGAGCATCTCGCGGCTGGTCAATACGCTCGCCCTCTTCATCGAGACCTTCCAGCAGAGCTCGGGCCATCGCATGCTCGCCATCTCGCGGGCGGCCATCGTCCAGATGGGCTTGCAGGGATCGGGGATCCGCGACGCGGGCGCCGCCCGCCTGCAGAAGATCGTCGAGCTTCGCGGCTACTTGGCACAGCACGTCGATTGCCTGATGGGGTGCGACTGCGAGAGGGAGCGGGTTGCCGCCCAGATCCTCATCGACGGATTGCTCGCCGGAATTGACCGCGCGATCGATCTCTACGTCGCCGGAACGGACCAGAACGGGCGCGGCAACCCGGAGCGGCGGTCGGTCGCCTACGGGCTCCTCTGCACCGTCTTCAATCTTTTCATCGACGAAGCCAGCAATCTCGCGGCCGTCCCGAGCGATGCACCCGAAGACCAGATCGGCAGAATCTTGGAGACATCACGCGGCCTCGGCGAGATCATTCGAGCGATCGCATGGCACCTCCTCGACCCATTGCGCGATACAAATTATGCGCTAACAAATAGGATATCCATGAGTAACGATGAAAAATCAGATTACATGAATGAAATATTCTCGTATTGGCGCACCGAGAATCGTTGGCTTGACATGGCACCTCGGTTTACTGCCATGTGCACACTGCCGACGAGATATTTTTCAATTGCGAATAATGCGTCATCAAATAATTTGGTATACGATAACAAATACTATCTTGAACTCATAATATGCTACGTGTTCAAGATCGGCGGAATCAATCTTAATCGTATTCCGCCCCTCACTTATGATGTCCCTAACCACGAAGCCACGTCGCTCGGAATCATTGCGGAGACAATCTCGTCCAGAGGGTGGCCGCCGCAATCGGGACAGCCCGGGCAATCGTATTCGACAGGGAGGAAGCCATGACTAATCCTGACAATGCTCAAGATAAAACTACCAAGGGTGCCACCCAGGGTGACGACAAGAAACAGCCGGCATCTCAAGCGGGCAACCCTGCGCAGGGCAATGGTCCGGTCGATCAGGTCAAAGAGCAAGGCGGCGACGCGGCAAGCCCTGAGTCCAAGATGAAATACGCGAATCGCGCCGAAGGTCTTCTGAAGGATTTTATCGAGTCGCCCCCGCCTCGATAACGATATTTCCCCCGATGGGAGCGAATCGATATTACCGAATGGGGTCGTTTGCGCCTCGGACTGCCCGGTACGCCACTTCCGACCACGCTTCTCATGAGGTCGTCCTATGGCCAACGGAACGAACACCACCCTGCAGGGCTTCCGAAGCTTCATCAGCCAGGAGGTGGAGCGGCTGCCGCCGCAGGAGCGGCGGGCCGTCGTGAGCGCGCTCGAGCAGCTGTTCGAGGGGCTGCAGGACAGGGCGTCGCAGAGCGACACGACGGACTTTCCCGATCTGATCGGGTTCGGCACCGAAGCGGCGGACGTGGCCGTCGGGGACATCCCGCAATTGCGCGCGGATTTCGACGACGCCGTGACCGTGACGCAGCTCGACGCCACGTCCAAGCTCTACTTCCTGTACCAGCACGAGCGGATGGGCGTCTTCCGGGTCCTCAACATCCTGCGCCGCATGTTCCACGAAGGCCGGATCCGGGTTCACCGCGGGCCCGGCGCGCGCAAGCTCTACCTCATCGAGAAGTGGCAGCCGCTCCGCTACGGGCCGCGCGACCGCCTCGCCGCCTACAAGCGCGTCTTCAATTACGGCCGCGCCCCGCGTCCGGCCGGTGCCATCGTCAACGTCAACTTCCACTACCAGCTCGTCGCCCTCATGAGCGCGCTCGCCCAGTACTACCGCGACATCACGATCGGCGAGGTCATCCGCGGCAGCCAGGACATCGAGAACCGGCCCTACGGCACGCAGGCGACGATCATCCGCATCGCCACCGACCTGCGCTACGCCCTCGACCGCGCCAGCTACGGCAACATCGTGGCCCTCGCCCACGAGAGCTCGCTCTACCTGAAGGAGCTGCTCGAGCTGTTCGACATGCCCGACATCAAGAAGGCGTTCGATGCGAACAACAAGTGGGACGTGGTCGAGCAGGTCCTGAACCGCTCCGTGGTCGGTGGTGCGCGCGAGCTGTCGCAACGCGCCAAGATGGCCGAGGCCGGCCGCGAGGTCCTGCAATGGGCCGCCCACGCGAACCTGGCGACGAACCGCGATCCCGCCGCGTTCCAGATCGACACCCAGAGGGCCGGCGCCCATGCGGAAGCCTGGATCGCGGCCTATCGCATGACCGACGAGGGCAGGCGGTTCCCGGGTGTCGGCCAGAATCTCCGCTGGGCGGTCGGCCTGCCCGATCGCGACGCACGCCTTCACGTCGCCTGAACGGGGGTCCCGGTGCCTGCGTCCCGGCCCCATCCATGACGAGGACCAGAACGGGAGGGAGCCGCCATGAGCATGCCCTCGCCAGTGACGATCACTCCGGCTGCCCCACGGCCGTCCTGCGTGGTGGATGTGAGCTTCGCGCTCTCGCCCTGGGGCCTGTGGGGCGTCCGACGCCTGGCCCGGACCACCTGCGTGTGGCTCGCACGGGCGCAGATCGCCCTGATCCAGGACCGCGTGGAGGAGATCCTCAAGGACGAGGCCTTCGTCCAGCGCGTCGCCGGCGGGTTCGGCGCGAGCGCCACGGCGGCAGAGCGCCTCGAAGCCGCGACCGGCATGTGGAACGCCGCGCGGTCGATCCTGGCCTTCTCGCCCGACGAGGAGGTCTGCTGGCCCTGCGACCGGGCGGAGGACTCGGTGATGCCGCGCGGCACCGATCCGTCGATCGTGGCCCGGCTCGACGCCCTGGCCCAGGGGCTGGAGCTCCGGCGGCCTCCCTCGCGGGAGGCGATCCCGGGGAATCTCGACGTCCTGTCCGACTGCGCCCGCGACACCCTCGCGCTCGCGGCGGCGCTCGGCCCCGGCCGGGTCTTCGTCCTGACCACGATCCCGCCCGGGCGCGCCGCGCCGGACCTGGTCGGGTTCCTGGAGCGCGCCGCCATTCCGTGCCGCCACGTGGACGATCTCGGTCAGAAGCGGCTCCTGCGCGAGACGCTGCTCCCCGTCTTCGCGCAGGCCGGGCTGACGGATCTCCTGGCGACCGGCTCGATCCGGCTCGCCTGCCTTCACCTCATCGTCCCGCGGGCGCCGCTCGCCATGCCGGAGCCGCTCAGCGACGACGATTACGCCTACGACGCCGTGTGCGACGAACCGGAGGCGCCGGGCGACCCGTCGCTCTGGGACGATGCAATCTCCGCCTGGTGGGAGGTGTCATGACCGATCTGACCATCCTGCATCGCCGTCCGCGGCAGACCTGCCGATGCGGCTGCACCGCCTGCGCGAGCGAGGCCGCCGGGCAGGACATCGAATTGCTGGCGCGCGAGAGCCTCAGCGCGGCGCTCATGCACGCGCAGGACGACCTCGCGCTCGAAGCGGCCGGCCCCGGCGCGACCCCGAGACGCCTGCCCGGCCCCTCCAGAGTCCCGCGGTTCCGCCCCCCGGCGCGTCGCTTCCGTGTCGGCCCGAAATCCGCCGGACTGAAATCCGGCTTCATTCCGCCCATGCACTCTGCGCCGATGAGACTGTCGAAGTCGGTTCCCGTCAGAGAAGTGCTGGACGGAAAGCATGACGACTACAATCAGCCCGTGACCGGAGAAGGCCGAATCTACGTGCTGAGTCTCCCCGGCGTCGATCGGCCGCTTTACGTCGGCGAGATCAGGGCCGATTCCAAGAAGCAGACCCTGGCCAGCCGCTTGTTGCAGCACTTCGGCGGCAAGAAGCAGCGGGAATTCGGCGGACAACGGCAGGACTGCTTCTCCGTAAAAAATTTCAAGGAATCGTGCATCCTGCGGGAAGCGCTTCAGGGGCGGTTCGACCAGTTGCGGAGAGTCCTGACGAAGGCAGGACTCAACCAGCGCCAGCAGGACCACGTCGAGCGCCACATCAAGTCAGGAAACATCCGCGTTCGATACGCGACCTACCGCCTGCCGCCGGGCATCGACCGCAACGACCTGAATGCCAGGATCCAGTTGCAGCACGCAGCCGAACTCTCGGCGAAGAATCATCTCCGGGCCCTCATCCGGTCGAACTCGCTCTCCTTCGAGGAAGAAGAGGAGGAAGCGGAACGGCGACGGACCGGCGTGATCGAGTACCGCGTGGTGTGACGACCCGAGCCTCCGGCGGCGTCCCCGGTCGCCGGTTCGATGCCGGCTTCCGTGCGGTGCACGACCGCGATGACGGTCGCGCCGGAGCGGCGGACGGCCGCACCGCGCTCCGGCGGAGGCAGGACATCGCAGGAGGCAGGACATGCTGGACGTCCCGACACGGTCATGGCTCGCCCTCGACACCATGGCGGATGCGAGCGACGCCTCGCTGGTGGGCCCGCGCGACAGCCGCATCCAGGAGATCCGGACCACGATCTATCCATGGAACACGATCGTCTACCTGTGCCGCGACTTCGGCGCGGGCGGCTGTGCCGGCTGCAGCGGCGCCTTGATCGCGCCGCGGCTGGTCCTCACCGCCGGTCACTGCGTCTGGAGCCTGCGCCACCGGCGGGCGCCCCGGTCGATCCGGGTCTGCCCGGGACGGCGCGACCGCGACACGCTCCCCTACGCCTCCCTGGAGGCCACGGCCTATTACGCGCCCAGCGCCTTCGTGCGCGGACCCGACCGGACCGGCGCCGACTGGGGATTGATCGTTCTTCCCAAGCCCTTCGACGGCATCGACCGCTTCATGGCGCTCCATGCTCCCGACGATGCCGAGGTGAAGCGCATCGCCTCGCACGGCCTCGTCTCCGTCGCCGGCTATCCGTCCGACCGGCCGGTCGGCACGATGTGGCGCCACGCCGAGCGCTTGAAGCGGGCGACCAACCTGCGCCTGTTCTACACGGTGGATACCTGCCCGGGTCACAGCGGCAGCCCGATCTTCGTGGGCGGCTCGCGGCATCGCATCGTCGGCGTTCACACGGCAGGCGTGCTCGACCCGGAGGGTAAGCCTTATGGCTGCAAGAGGGAGACCACCCTGGCGCCGCTCGGGGCGCTGAACAGCGGGGTGCGCCTGACGCCGGCGATGATCGGGGTGATCCGCAAGATCCAGTCGGGCGGCGGCGCCCCGGAAAGCATGATCCGCCTGCCGTGATCGCTCTGCACACAGGCCAGCGAATAAGGATGACGGTCATTGCTTGGACTACACCCCCGCGAACGCTCCATTTTTCTGACTAGACGAGATTCAACTCCTGGTATAGAGTGCCGCTTATTCGAGCGCGCCGGTCATGGCGGCCATCGATATTGCCGCCATGGCCGCCACGTGGTTGACGCTTTGCGCGCGCTCTCGGAATATCTTTTCAAGCAGCTCACGCTCTGAACGACGACGCGGACGGGAGGTGGCTATGGCGATGTCTTCCATGTCGATCCCGGATCCTGCCGCACGCCCTCCCTCACCCGAGACAAGGGATGAGGGCGATGCGGCCTTCATGGTCGAAGGCATCGCCTGCCGTGTGGTTCGCAGCACGCTCCTCCAGCATGTGACGCCCGAGCGGCCGGTCGGTGCGCTGACCGTGAACGGCCACGACTACGCCATCGTGGCTCGGGCGAGCGACCGGTCCGACGACGATCGCAGGACCGGCGCACCCGACGTGTTCGCGGTGCTGACACCGCGCGAGCTCGAGATCGCGATGCTGGTGGCGGGAGGACAGGTCAACAAGTGCATCGCCGCCCGGCTGGGCATCAGCATCTGGACGGTCGCGAGCCATCTCAACCGCGTGTTCTGCAAGCTCGGCGTGCGCACCCGGGCCGAGATGACCGCCCGCGTGGTCAGCCGCGTCACCTCTCGATGATCGGTGCCGCCGCGAAGTCGCGATGGGCCTACGGCGTCTGGCTGAGACGGTGGAGGCCGCCAGATCGGTGAAGCCGCTCGGCTGGCACGAATGCGGATTCCGACGATCGCGGCTTCGTCGACGCGAAGGCGCCCGGCGCAGCGACGCTGGCGCCTATGGCGCAGATCCGTTCGAAAGCGCCGCGGTATCGGTGCTCACGCGCGTGCCAGGGCTTTGAGGTTCTCACTCGGGGTCAGGTTTTGGGCATACAGGAACTCTGACAGTCTGCCGGCGAGATCCGCCCTGTGCGCGTCGAACCTGGCGCCGTGCTCGGGCGTCCACATGTCGTCGACGGCGTGAATGTCGGCGAGGTCGGCGGCCTGCCTGACGCCGACATGCGGCATGCA
Source organism: Methylobacterium tarhaniae (assembly GCF_001043955.1). Taxonomy (GTDB): domain Bacteria; phylum Pseudomonadota; class Alphaproteobacteria; order Rhizobiales; family Beijerinckiaceae; genus Methylobacterium; species Methylobacterium tarhaniae. Next base: position 6,395 of record NZ_LABZ01000182.1, read on the forward strand.
GCCCGTCTCGGCCAGTTCGAGCGTCCGGGCGTCGATCGCAACGACGCAGGCCGGAATGCCGGCCTGAGCCCCGAGCGCGACGCCGTGGTACCGTGCCCCGACGGCCCGCCCGGTCGATCGCATGGCGGCGATCCACGATGGGATGTCGAGGTGAAGGTCCCAGAAGGCGCGCGCCCAAGCCAGAAAGTCGGTGGTCGTCTGTCGCGGCAGCATCCGCTCGCGGATGAACTCGACCTTGACCTCCGGCAGGAGATGCGCGTTGCCGGTGGCGAGCGCCACCATCTCCCACGGGTGCTGCACGACGCATCGCGCGCCGCACGCCCGGGCGAGCGCACTGAGCGTCACCTCCGCGGCCACGGAACTCGTCAGGAACGGATTGCCGACCGCGAAGGTGAAGCCGCATCCGACCTTTCGGCGCGCCGTCGCGCCGATCTGGGCGCCGAGGGTCGGGTCGAAGTTGAGGAAGAGCGACGGGCAGCTGAGGGCGACGCCGTGGCCGCCATGGGCCTCGAGCACCGAGCGCGAGAACTCTCCCCGGAGCGCGATGTTGGGTATCCGGGGATTGGGCCGCAACGTCTGCACGACGTCGAGGAAGCGACGGGTTCCCTGGGTCAGCGCGACGGAACTGTCCTTGCTGTCAGCCTGGGCACCGAGACCGATCAAGACCACCGGAAGATTCAGCCGCTCGAGCTTGACCGCCCAGTCGGTCAGATCGGCGTGGGCGCCGAGCTGGTTGGCGCAGGCGATCACGACCGCGTCGCAGCCCGCCTTGACGACCTCGTCGGGCGTCGACCAGTCGATGATCAGGATCGTGTTCGCCAGGATGCGTCGCGTGCCCGCCACATAGGCGATGTTGCCGGAATTGCCGCCGAGCGCCGCGAAGATCGTGTCGAGCGGGGCATCCGTGGCTCCCTGCGCATTCAACGCCTCCAAGCCCGGGAGATTCGTGATCAGGCCCACTCGCATCAACAGGTCTCGTTTCCGCTCCGCGCAGCAGGCACCGACAGGCCGCTGCGGCGCTCAGACAAGCGCGGCGATTGTGGTGGCAGTCCGGCGGACCTGCGCGACGCGGTCCGCGAGGGCGATATAGGCCGCACCGCTTTCGGCATAGGTCGGAGGCGCGATGATGCCTTCGGCGAGCCGCGACAGGAGGTCCGGCTCCGCGACGAGCTGCGTGAGCCGCTCGGCCAGGGCGAGCGGGTTGCCGACCTCGAAGTGCAACCCGTCGATCCCGTCGCGCACCTTCTCGGCCATGCCGCCGATCCCCGAGCAGATCACCGGCTTGCCGCAGGCGAACGCCTCCTGGATGACCATCGGGGAGTTCTCCCACCAGATCGACGGAACCACAACGCAATCGACCCTGGCCATGCGGCCGGCGAGTTCGGTTCGCTCGTAGGGGCCACCCCAATGGAGTCGCGCCGTCTCCGGCAGGCGCTCGCGCAGGGCATCGATACGGACACGGAACGAGGAGGACTGCTCGTCGAGATTGGCGCCGTGCACCTCGAGGACGAGCCCGCGCCACACCGCCGCGTCGAGGGCGGTGGCGGCCGCGAGCAGCACGTCCAATCCCTTGTAGGGATTGATCTGCCCGAAGAAGCCGACTGTCACGGTCCGCTCACCGCGTGAACGGCTGCGGCGCGGCGGCGCCAGCGCGTCCCGTCCGGGCTGTCCATTCTCGATCACGTCGATGCGCTCCGGCGCGAGGCCCCACGCCACGTAGCGCTCGCGCAGGAAATGCGACGGAGCGACAAAGCTGTCAACCACGCCAAGATGCTTTTGGATGTATAGGCGCCGCAGCCAGAAATCCTCAGCGCTCCGCTCCGGAAAACAAAGATGACAATCTTCGGGAGATTCCGAAAAGCAGAGACGATTGGAATCTGCCTTCAGCATCTGTCCCTGCCGGTTGCAGATCGCACCAAATTCATGCAGCGTCATGATGATAGTGCAGTCGGGCAGCGTCCTGCGGAACTCCCTCAGGATCTCGATCCCGAGATGCAGGTAATGATGAACGAAGATGACGTCTGGTCTATGCCGGAAGAGCAGGGTCCGCAACTGATCCGAAATCGCCCGTGGATAGGCGGAGCTGAAGGTAAACCAGTCGCCGATGTCTTGCCGCCAGAGAAACTCGCCGGGCCTACGTGCGGAGATGCTGCCCGGTGCGATCGACTTCAGTGCCGTGCGGGCGAGGAACATCGCCGCTTCGACGGCCGGCGCGGCGGCCAGGAATTGAAACAGGTTGTAGGCGGCAATCTCCGCGCCACCGACGCTGTGGTCCGGGTGAGCATTCGCCACGACGAGCACTCTCACGCGTGACTCCCTCGCTCCGATTCTTGGTTCCTTGCGATCAGCCCACCCCAGCGCCGCTGATGCCGCCAGGCGTTGTAGCGCACCACCCGATCCCGAAACAGCGTCTCTCCCGTGAGGCTGAGGCTCTGGCGCTCCAGATGGACGAGCACGAGATCGCGGAAGAGGACGATGTCGCGCCCTCGCTCGCGTAGCTTGAGGCAGAGGTCGGAATCCTCGAAGTCGCCGATCAGGAACTCCTCGTCGAGCATCCCGACCGCCTCGAACTCGGCGCGCCGGATCAGAAGGCAGGCCCCGGTCACGGCCTCGCATCGCCGCGGCCGGCAATCCACCGGGTCGGGCGGGTATCCCATGCCGGGATGCTTGTTGACGTAGGCGTCGAGCTGCGGCTCCCATTCGAAGTCCATGCCCTCGTGCTGAAGGCTGCCGTTCGGATAGAGCAGCCGGGCGCCGACGGCCCCGACCGTCTCGGACCCGTCGAGCGTCTCGCACATGCGCTCCAGCCAGCCGGCAGCCAAGGGGATCACGTCGGAATTCAGCAAGAGCAGCCGCGGCGCGGCACCGAGGCGCGCTCCGAGGTTGGTGGCTCCCGAGAAGCCGCGATTGACGCTACCCACCACGATGCGGAACGGCACGTCGTACAGGCGGACAAAGGCGTCGGCCTCACCGACGAAAGCATCCGCCAGGCGGGGATCGTCGAGAACGTAGACGATCTCGCACTTCGACCGGATGAATGCATCCTCGGCAAAGGACAGCAGCTGGTGGCGCGCGAAATCGTAGCGGCCGTAGACCGGGATGATCAGGGAGCAGTGCGGGTCGGGATTGGGCTGGCCGAAGGCGAGGACGTCGGATCGGGCGTAGCGCAGGCCTTCGTTCCTGCGCTTGATCAATCGCTCGATCAGCGGCGCGTCGTGGGCGGCGAGACGATCCGAGAACGTGTAGGCGGGGGTTGGCAGCTCGAACGCCCAGCGCGCGAAGCTGACCGCATCGGCCGGGGCGGTCTCCCAGGCCGCACGCGCGATGACGTAGGCGCCCGTCTCGACGATCGCGACCAGGCAGACGCGGCCGGTCGCCCTGACGGGGGCGTGCAAGGCGACGAGGTAACCCGCATCGTAGGTGAACGCGCCGAACTCGGCGCCGAACCCCGCGGTGATGTCGTCGCGCGTCCAGCGGCTCGCTTCGTCGAGCGACCGCATCACGCCGTCGTCGGTAAGGACGACGACCTCGCAGGGAGGGACGTGGAATGACCAGCCGATCAGCATGCCGCCGATATTCGGCACGGCCTTCGCCTGCTCGATGAAGCCGCGGGCTTCCTTGAACTCCTCCGGGGTCTCCTGCAGCACCCCGGCGGCGAGACGTAGCCAGGCTGGATGGGCGCGGGCTCCGCGGAGCACGGCGGCGGCGAAGGCGGGATGGGCCCGCAGCAGATCGGTGGCCTGCCGCTCCGCCCCGTCCGAGAACGGGCGCAGTCCGAGGGATGCCTGCAGATCGCTTCCGGCCGTGGCGAAGAGGATAGCGGGCGGGCGCGGCGCGAGCCACACGGCGACGAATCCACGCGCTCTCTCCGCCGGGATGCCGTATCCCGAGGCCACGTCTGGGCGGTCCAGGACGACGATCAGGCTTGGCGGCGCGAGATCCTCGCCGATCCGGAACTCGACAGTCTCGGCCCCGATCATCCAGCCCGCGGCACAGAGGGTCCCGTCCACGACGAAGAGGTGCTCGAACGCGATCCCGACCTCGGGACGGCCTTCCCTCCCCTCGACCACGTAGGAAGCCGGCACCGTGGTCGCGACCCGGCCGGCCGGAGTGACGGCGCGCAAATCCGAAGCCGAGCCGGCTCCGGCATCGTCGGTGATGCGGCCGGCCGGCGGAGCGGGGATGGCGGACCTGCCGTCGGCCGCCAGCCCGCGCGACTCGAAGTCCCGGGACGAGGGCAGTCCCGGCGGTGCAGACGGGATCGCGCGCGCCTCGGCCCCTTCTTCAGGCCGACCGCAGCGCTCGACGGCGCGCGAGAGCCACCCGACGGTCGGGCGCGGCACCGCCCATTGCACCTCCTCGCCGGTCTCGACGAGGATGAGGCGTAGCTTCGCGCTCGGCGGAAGCCGAGCGATCGTTCCGAAGGCGCGGGCGGTCAGTTGCGTCCAGGCAATATGGAGCGTGCAGCGGGCCTCCCGCCCCAGCGCCGCGGAGATGTCCTGCCGGACCGCATCGGCCAGTCCGGACAGGATCGCGTCATCCCCGGCCATGAGACACCATTGCACCGGTCGGTTGGGCTGGTGGATTCGCAGGATCCAGCCGCGGATGCCGTCCTGTTCGTCGGCGTGATCGATCAGTCCGGCGAAGCCTGCATGCCGGTCGCCGAAGACCGTGGGAAGCGTGGCGGTTGTCATGAGCGTCTCGGACGGCTTCCGACTCATCGTTTCGGGGAACCATGGCGCGGTCGTGCGGAGGCGGGATGCGGCTTTATTCCAGCCTCCCGCACGAGGGAGATGCGCCTTCGCCCTGCAAAGACAGTTGCGCTTGATCCCAAGTGCAGCGCTGGCCGGCGCGCATCGCAGGCGAGCACCGACCTACCAAGTGAAACCGACGGGTGCCTTCTCGAGCGGCACCCGAACGCGCTGCGTTCGGGTGCCGCTCCGGATCTTCAATCCCGCTGCGTCGACTGTGTCGCTCTCGCAGGCGAGGTGCGGGGTCGATCGTGCTCCGAACAGACATTCCGGGGAAGCCCGAGGGGCGCTCAAGCATCGCCTTGCCCAGGGTGAAGGCGACGCAACAATGCCCACTTCGCCGCGCCCCCTCGTCATACGCCAACCGACCTCCCGCGCGCGTGCCGGATGGTCGCTCCGACCGTGCGAACCGATGCGGAAGCGAGATCGGCTTGGCAACGGTGCGGGCCGCCTCACTCTCGCGACAGGCCCGTGCCTGCAACGGGGCGTGGGGACGGCGCGCACGGACGGCAGCCTCGCGCAGTTAGATCTGCTCGACGGCAATCATCATACGGTTTCCTCCATGTTCCACATCACGGCGAGCTTGCGTTCGTAAGCCATGATGTCGCTCCTCACGGCCTCGTCGCCGCTCAAGATCTCGCAGACGGCGGCGTGGACGCTCCGGATCTCGTCGAGGTGATCGCGATGGCTCAGCGCACCCGTCACGCTGGCGCTGTGCCGCCGGTGACGGTTCAACGCCTGCGCGTCGTAGCAAATACGGCCGCCCTCCCGGCAGGCCTCGACGTAGATCCGCCAGTCGCCCCCGCACCGGAGGGCGAAAGCCCGGTCGCCCAACCGCTCGAAAGCCTGCCGGAGAGCCTCTGCACGCCACACGACGGCGCTGACGTTGAGGATGCAGTTGCGGACCGACAGGAAGCGCTTCAGGAACTCGTGCGCCGAGAAGCAGCCATCGTTGTCGAGACCATGGTCGCCGTATTCCGAATAATATCCCTTGTAGCTCTCGTACATCATCTCGCCGGCCTGATCGATGGCGCCGGAATCGGAGAAGGCCAGAACGGAGCGCTTGTCCTGCGCGATCGCGGCGCAAAGCCGCTCGGCGAAAACAGGAAGGGAAGCGTCATCGGCCTCGGCGATCCAGAGAAGGTCTCCTCGCGCCGCTTGAAGTCCGGCTCTCCACTGGCGGAAGACGCTGCCGGAATTTGTCTTGCTCGCGATCACCGTCATATGACGACCGCTCTCTGCCCGGATCTTTTCGATCACCGCAAGGCTGCTATCCGACGACGCATCGTCGAGGACGATGAGCTCGTAGATGGGATAGGTCTGCTCGAAGATGCTGGACAGCCTCTGCTCGAGATGGTGGGCATAATTGTAGTTGGGAACGACGACCGACAGCTTCTGGACCGCCGGATTGAGCATCTGCACGAGTTCGAAGCAATAATCCCGCCAATCGAACCGATCGCGCACGACGTTGCGGCGGATCTCCGCGAGCGGCGAGGTGCGGCTCTCGCGTCCCGACAGACGCGCGAAGGCATCGTGGAACGCCCTGAAGTCGCCGAAGGGAATCGAGCACCCGAGGCGCTCATCCTCGAGCAGCTCGTTGAAGCCGCCGCAGGCCTCGAACCCGATGACGCCGATACCTGCTGCGAGCGCCTCCAGCACCACGGTCGGGAACGGGTCCTCGCGGGAGGAGAGGAACAGCGCATCGGCGACGGCGAAGTACGGCCGCACGTCCTTCTGATGGCCGACCAGGTGGAGGTTCGGCGTGGTGCGCCGCACCACGTCCCCGCCGATCCACCGCGCGATCGACGGGTCGAGCGCGCCGGCCCAGATGAAGGCGACGTTCTCCCCGGCTTCGTGGTACTGGCGCGCGAAGCTGGCGAAGACGTCGATCCCCTTGCGCAGGTCGGCGTAGCCGACTCCGAGCACGACGCGGGTCTCGGGGCTGAGGCCCAGCTCCTGCTTGATGTCCCGATCGCCGGCAGCCGTGCCGACGGGGGCGTAGAGTCCCTGTGGGCGAACGATCCCGTTGGTGATCGGCCGGCCGACGACTTCGGACAGCCCCTGGCGGACGTAATCGGCCGCGAAAACGACCTTGTCGGCGTGCTCGACAATGCGTTCGCAGGATTCCTGGAGATGATAGGCCGCGATCAGGGACGGTAGCTCGTGCACCAGGGCGACGATGGTGAAGTCGTGCTGCTTGAGCCACGGGACGATCCGGCCCGACGCCGAGGTGTTGACCAGCGCCCGCTCGTATCCGCGCCGCTTCAGCCGCATGAGATGCGCCGACGGGTCCTCGGTCCCCAGGACGTGCACCTCGGCGCATTGCCGATACTGGTCGAGCAACGCGCCGTCGCCGAGAAGAAGGACGACGATGTCGATGCCGAACCCGAACTTCAATTGCTTGGCAATGCTGAGCAACAGGAACTGCGCACCAGACGGGAAGGCGTCGTGGCCGACGAGCACGATCTTCTCCCGACCGGACCGGGCATCCGAGGATGCCGCCACGTCGAGCCGCCGCGTCAGCTCGTTGAGGTAGGCCCAGCCGTGATGGACGTCAGGTTCGAGGTAGGTCCCCTCGCACCATTCGTTCCAGGCGTTGATGAAGACCAGCTTCTCGCCGAGGACCGGATTCTTGCGGGCCCGCTCGCACAAGCTCGAGAACCAGTCGCCGAAGGCGCGCGGGGTCGAGCCGTGAACGCACAGCCCGGCACCCTGCTTGCGGGCATCGTTGTCCCACATCGGGATGACGGTTTTGATCAGCGGGAATTCGCTCGGCGGCTCCGACAGCGACGCATTGACGAACTCGTCGTAGCGGAACACCTGCCCCGAGAAGTTCCAGTCGAGGACATGCTGCTGCTTGGCGTAGTCCTGGCAATGATTGGCGAGCTTGTGCGGCGGGAACTCCACCGCCCCATCGAGGCCGTAGACCCGCGGATCGTTGTCGCCGAAGGCCTGCGTCTGGAAGATGATCGGCTCGACGCCCAGCTTTTCGGTCAGGGCCGCGCGCAGCCGCCGGAAGAAATCATGCGCGTTCGGGATGATGCCGGGCCGGTAGATGAAGAACAGCGGCCGGCCGCCGATCCGATAATACCGGTTGGACCGCATGTATCCCGCCAGGCAGTCGGCGAGGTCGTCGTCCTGCGCCGGGTCGTAGTCCTGTCGCAGCAGGACGTCGTTCTCCTGCCCGTCCCAGCGCCGGGTCCAGTTCTCGTTGGCCCAGAGCAGGCAGAACGGCATCTGCAGCTCGGGATCGGCCACGAAGGCGTCGAGGGGCCGTTCGAGGACGCGGCGCCCGTTGAACCAGTAGAAGTAGTAGCAGAAACCCGTGATCCCGGCGGCAAGGGCCGCGGCGACCTGCCGACGGATCGCCGTCGGGTCGGTCAGGTTGTAGAAGCCGAGGTCCCGCGGCACCCGCGGCTGGTAATGCCCGGCGAAGCGGGGCTGGCCCCGGGCGATGTTGCGCCACTCGGTGAAGCCGGTCCCCCAGAACAGGTCGTTCTCGGGAATCGCGTGGAACTGGGCCAGGTAGAAGGCGAAGGTCTTGATGTCGGTGGTGATGCCGGCCGGCAGGGGAACCTGCTCCGCCTCGAAATGCTCACCGGGATCGGAGAAGACACGGACCTGGGAGGCACCCGTGAGGTGATCCTGCGTCGGGGCGGGCATCGCCCCCTGATGACGCCCGACGGTCAGGAAATGATAGAACGCATTCTCCGACTGACGTCCGGCCAGATAAGTCTGATAGTAGAAGATGGGGTTGAACTTCGGCGACGGGAAACGCTTCTCCCGCACACCCCATTCCGCGAAATGGACGTACTTGTCCGGCACGCCGGCGACGTCCGGGTAACGTGTCACGTAATATTTGACATCGAAATATGCATTCGGATTGGTCGATTGCCGGCGCTTCATGAAGTGCGCGAGCGGATTCTGATCGCGCGCCAGCTCGTAGGCGGCCCTGTGCCACTGGCCGTCGAAATGAATCCCTGTGGCGGTGTCGTACAGATCCGGCGCGGTCAGATAGGTGAACAGGATGGACGTGCCGCTCGGGATGTCCGACGCCATCGCCTGCCGGACGACATTCTGGTCGAAATAGTAGCTCGGACGTCGTCCTTCCGCCTCGCCGGCGACGAGATAATGGAACAGCGGATTGATCGGCGCCTGCCCGATATCCGGATAGGTCTCGACGTACCAGATCGGGTCGAAGGCCTGCGACTCGGCGATCACCTGGAATTGCTCGCCCAGGGAGGCCGGGTCCGGCACGTCGCCCTCGCGCAGGAGCGCGGCGATGTCGGCCAGGGTCGGCGATGGGCCGTGGCGAGCTGGCAGGACGAGGGTGCCGGCGCGGAACGCGACGGGCGTCCCCGCGTCGAGCCCGGCGGCGAGCAGGGCGTCGACCGCCTGCCGGTCGAAGCGGGCCGGGGTGAAGGTGAGTTCCGCGCAGGTATAGGAAGACGGTCCGTGGCTCTCATAGGCCGGCATCGGCGTGGTGAAGGCCCATCCGATCGGCCGATCGCCGCAGATCACGTCGACGCGGATGCTGGCATGGAGCGCCCCGATTTCGATGGCCCAGCCGACCATCCCGCGTTGCAGGTCGATCGCGACGATCTCGCCGTCATGGATCGTAGCCGGCGGCGCCTCGACGGCCGGGCTCTCCTGCACCTCGGGCGCAGCGACGACCGCGTCGGGGCTCTCCTCCGGTCCGGATGGCGGGGCGGCGGCCTCGACCTGCCGGTCGTGCTCGGCTTCCAGCTTGCTGAGACGGTTGAGGTCGTCGTCCAGGTGGATCGGGAGATGCCGGTCCATGGTCTCGCGGATCGTCGAGGCGCGGACGGCGTTGCTGACGGTGGCGATGTACGCCCCCGCCGACGGGATGAAGACCTCGACGATCTCGTCGCCCTCGGCGATCAGGCGCTCGAGCTGGGCCTTGTCGAAGCGGGACCACCGGATGACGAACAGACACTCCGTCGTCTTTCCGAGGACGCGGTCGATGTCAGGACGAGGCAGCGACGCGAACGAGGTGGCGAGCAGGTGCTTGCCGCACCGCGCCTCGACCCGCACCGGCTGCGCGACGTCGTCGAGCTGGATCGCCCACCCCATCAGCCCGAGCGCCGGGTCGACCCGGTCGAGGGCCCCCGCATACTTGCTGTCGCTGTAGAAGCCGGTCGGAAGATACCGCTTCGGCACCTCTCCGGTCGGAGCAACCTTAGCGCTGGACGTGTCGGGCATGAGCGAGACTCGGAATCGATGGGGTTGGATGGAAGGATGAGCGAGGACCCGCGCGCCCGGCCGCGCGCCTCGCATGAGGGGCGGCGGCAAGACGGATGGCAGGCGTCATCGAAGGCCCGCATCCGGAGACGGCCGCGCCGACCCGGGCACCCGGCCCGGCCGGGCGCCGGCATCGTCCTGGACGGCGGGCGGGGCCGGACGACGCGCCCCCGACCCGGATTGGTTGCAGCGCGTCATTCCGAACTCTCACGCTCCGAACGCTCCGAGCAATGCGAGATTCGCGCCAATCAATCATAAGCCAGCATCCCCTCACGCGAGGGACGCGCCGCCGAGGCCGTCGACAGCACTCGCGACGTTCGCCCGGCACAGGCGCAGTCGATAGCAGCTTGTGAGCGACATGCGAAAGTGTCCCCCAGCTCGGGATGATGGGATAACGCGTTCCAGGGGATCTACGCTGAGTAGCCCGTGAGAGCTACGCGGTCCTGGAGAGATCAGGGCCGCCAGGGGATGGGCAAATGAATTAGCACCCACCAGTGACGGATTTGTCACTCACGGCTCGAACGCGGCGGCAGATCGTCGTGCATTTTCGCCGCCGTTGTTAACGCAACGGTATGCAATGACCCAATGGGTCGCGGGCCGGCACGGTCTGTCGGCCCTGCTGCATCGCGGGTTGAGAGCCCGACCGGAGACCGAAGCCCGACGACCCAGTGCGGCCTCGAGCGTCGGGCGGGGACCGACAGTCGCCAGCGGGCCTTTTACACCTGTGGCGAGGGCGCACGCGATCCGGGCTGCCCGACACCCATATAGGCAAAGCCATGGCGACGCGCTTCGGCCGGTCGATAGACGTTGCGCAGGTCGACGAGCACCGTCTCGGCCATGGCGGCGTGCAGGCGCTTGAGGTCGAGCGCCCGGAACGCGTCCCACTCGGTCACGATCACGAGGGCATGCGCCCCTTGCGCGCAGGTATAGGGATCGGCGGCGTAGTCCACCCCGCTCAGGACGGCCTGCGCCTGTTCCACCCCTTCCGGGTCGTAGGCCACCACCCGGGCGCCCGCATCCTGCAGCCCGGCGATGATCGACAGCGAGGGC
>NZ_LABZ01000183.1 GCF_001043955.1 Methylobacterium tarhaniae
GCCCTCGCTGTCGATCATCGCTGGCTTGCAGGATGCGGGCGCCCGGGTGGTGGCCTACGACCCGGAAGGGGTGGAACAGGCGCAGGCCGTCCTGAGCGGGGTGGACTACGCCGCCGATCCCTATACCTGCGCGCAAGGGGCGCACGCCCTCGTGATCGTGACCGAGTGGGACGCGTTCCGGGCGCTCGACCTCAAGCGCCTGCACGCCGCCATGGCCGAGACGGTGCTCGTCGACCTGCGCAACGTCTACCGTCCCGAGGATGTCCGCCGGCACGGCTTCGTCTATGCCAGCATCGGGCGGTCCTGACCGGTCGCTGGCCGGCTCCACTCGGGGATCGGGCGCCGTCGCGGCCGGACGAGCGTGAGCGCCCCTTGCGCACTCGCGAATCTTTCCAATAAGAATTCCTTCGATCGCCGGGAGCGAGCCGATGCAGACCTTCTTCGTCGAGATCAAGTGCCGCCTCGGCAAGACCTACACCGTGGCGAGCGCTCTCGCCGACCGCGAGATCGCGTCCGAGATCTACTCCACGGCCGGTCATTACGACGTCCTGGCCAAGTTCCACGTCGATGATGGTGTGGATATCGGGCATTTCGTGGCCGAGCACGTGCAGACCATCGCCGACATCCAGGACACCCGCACCATCATCACCTTCAAGGCATTCTGAGCGCAACCGCTCGCGCGAGCGGTTCCCGCGCCGGTCTGCCCCATTGCGACCCGATTCATCGGGTCTAACGTGTCGAACGCGCCCTGGCCCGGCCCGGACCGCGTCAAGCTCGACCAGATAGTGCGGGAGACCTGGCATATCTTTCAGATGACAATGTTGTGTCGTGCGCGCCGGCGTTGTGCTGGCCATGCGACAGGACTTTGACTGATGAAGAGATGTCACAGTTGGACCAAGTCTTGCTCCGTCGGGGCGGCTCGCGCCGTTCCGGGGTTGGCGCGACGCGGGCCTCATACTATGGGTTGGGTTGAATGCCCGGGTGCGGCGCCGTCGCGTCCGGTCCTCCGTAAATGAGCGTGTGCGAATCGAACGTGACACAGCGTCCTGACATCGCGATCATCGGTCGGGCCTGCCGGCTTCCGGGCGCCTCTGGCGTCGACAGCCTGTGGCAGATGCTCATCGAGGGACGGTGCGCCGTCTCGCGCATCCCGGAGGACCGCTGGTCCCTCGAGCGCATGGGCCATCCCCGCGCGCAGGAGCGCGGCAAGAGCTACACCTGGGCCGCCGGCGTCATCGACGATCCCTGGTCCTTCGATCCGTCGGTCTTCGGTATCTCGCCCCGCGAGGCCGAGCAGATGGACCCGCAGCAGCGCCTGCTGCTGGAACTGACCTGGGAGGCCCTGGAGAGCGCGGGCCTGCGGCCCTCGGCGGTGGCCGGCAGCCCGATCGGCGTGTTCGTGGGCGCCTCCTCGCTCGATTACGGCAACCTGCGGGTCCTCGACGCCGCCTCGGGCGACGCCTACGCGGCGACCGGCAACACGCTGTCGATCCTGTCGAACCGCATCTCCTACATCTTCGACCTGAAGGGGCCGAGCTTCACCCTCGACACGGCGTGCTCGTCGTCCCTCGTCGCCCTCGACGCCGCGGTGGCGGCGATCGCCTCGGGGCGGATCGACACGGCGGTCGTGGCGGGCGTCAACCTGCTGGTCAGCCCGTTCAACTTCGTGTCGTTCTCCAACGCCTCGATGCTGTCGCGCACCGGGCTGTGTCAGGCCTTCTCGGCCAGCGCCGACGGCTACGTCCGGGCCGAGGGCGGCGTCGTCCTGGTGCTGCAATCGGCAGCCGCCGCCGCCCGCAACGGCTCGGTGGTGCGCGGCGTGATCGCCGCCTCCAAGGTCAACTCGGACGGGCGCACCACCGGCATCTCCCTGCCCTCCGGCTACGCTCAAGGCGCGCTCCTCGACGAGATCTACCGCGAGGCCGGCGTCGCCCTCGATGCGATCGCCTTCGTCGAGGCCCACGGCACCGGCACCCCGGTCGGCGACCCGATCGAGGCCGGCGCCATCGGCGGCAAGCTCGGCCGCGGCCGCTCCACGCCCCTGCCGATCGGCTCGATCAAGACCAATATCGGCCATACCGAGCCGGTCTCCGGCCTCGCCGGCCTGCTCAAGGCCAGCCTGGCGCTGGAGCACGACCTGCTGCCGCCCTCGCTGCACAGCGCCGAGCTCAACCCGGCGATCCCGTTCGACGAGCTGAACCTCGCGGTCAACCGCGAGCTGCGGCCCCTGCCCCGCACGGCCAAGGAGCGCTTCGCCGGCGTGAACTCGTTCGGCTTCGGCGGCACCAATGCCCACGTCATCCTGACCGACCCGGCGCCGGCCGCCACGGCCGCGGCGGAGCCGGCGCCGTCCGCGGCCGCGCAGCAGGCGCCTGAGGTGCTGCTGGTCTCGGCCCAGACCAAGGCGGCGCTCGCCGACCTCGCCCAGGACTACGCCGCCCGCCTCGACGGGGCGGATGCGGCCGAGATCGCCCGCGTCGCGGCGGCGGCGGCCCATCGCCGCGAGCGCCTGCCGGCCCGCGCCGCGATCCCGCTGCGCGACCTCGAGCCGGAAGGCGTGACCGAGGTGCTGCGGGCGATCGCCGAGGGCGAGGAGACGCAAGCCGCGGTGGTCGCCACCGCGGTCGAGCGCGCTGGCGGCGTCGCCTTCGTGTATTCGGGCAATGGCAGCCAGTGGGCCGGGATGGGCCGGGACGCCTATGCCCTCAACCCGGACTTCCGCGCCCGCTTCGACGAGGCCGACGCGCTGTTCCGGCCGCTGGCCGGCTGGTCTCTGAAGGAGGCGCTGCACGCCGACGACCTGGAGGAGCGGCTCGCCCTCACCAGCGTGTCGCAGCCGCTGATCTTCGCCATCGAGGCGGCCTCGACGGCGGCGCTCCGCGCCGTCGGCCTCAGGCCCACCGCCATCGTCGGCCACTCGGTCGGCGAGATCGGCGCCGCCGAGGCCGCCGGCATCCTGACGCTCGACCAGGCGGTGAAGGTCATCTTCTACCGCTCGAAGCACCAGGAGGCGACCCGCGGGCTCGGCACCATGGCGGTGCTGCTCGCTCCCGTCGAGGAGGCGCAGGCCTTCCTCGTCGACTACCCCGAGCTCGACATCGCCGCCTATAACAGCCCGAAGGCCGTGACGGTGGCGGGCCCGGTCGCGGTGATCGACGCGGCCATGAAGGCGCTGGCGCGCAAGCGCCGCCGCGGCCGCAAGCTCGACCTCGACTACGCCTTCCACGGCCGCCTGATGAACCCGATCGAGGCACCGCTGCGGCGCGACCTCGCCGGGCTCAAGCCCTCCTCGGGCACCGTGCCGCTCGCCTCGACGGTCACCGGCGACGTGCTCGACGGCCGCGCCTTCGACGCCGGCTACTGGTGGCGCAACATCCGCGAGCCGGTGCGGTTCAGCGCGGCGGTCCAGGCCGCGGCGCAAGCCGGCGCCCGGATCTTCGTCGAGGTGGGCCCGCGGCCGACCCTGCTGCCACATATCGGCGACTGCCTCGAGCCGCTCGGCCTCGACGGCGCGACGGTCGGCGTGCTGCCGAAGAAGACGCTGGAGGCCGACCCGTTCCGGCGCGCGCTGGCGGCGGCGCTCGCCGCGGGTGCGGCGGTGGACGAAGCGGCGACCTTCGGGGCCGACCCGGCCGGGAGCGTGGCGCTGCCGCATTATCCCTGGCAGCGCAAGGTCTTCCGCCTGCCTGAGACCACCGAGGCGATGAACCCGGCGAGCGCCAGGCCCTACCACCCGCTGATCGGCGCCCGCCAGGGGCCGGACGGGCTGGAATGGCTCGCGCATCTCGACGTCGCGACGGTGCCGGATCTCGACGACCACCGCATCGACGGCCAGGCGATCCTGCCCGGCGCCGCCTTCGCCGAGATGGCTTTGGCGGTCGGCCGCGAGATCGTGCGCTCCGAGAGCGTCACGCTGGCGGATCTCGAGATCCAGCAGCCGATGGTCTTCGCCGAGGACGCGGTACGCGAGGTCCTGTCCCGGTTCGCGCCGGGCGCCAACCTGGTGCAGATCCTGTCCCGGCCGCGCCTGAGCCAGGCGCCCTGGCAGCTCCACGCCGTCGCCAAGCTGGTCGAGGGCGAGACGCCCCCGCCGCCGCACCTCACCGGCCGCGACGTGGCGGCTCTGCCCACCGAGACCACGGTCGAGGGCGAGGCGCTCTATGCCCGCGCCAAGGCCTCCGGCCTCGGCTTCGGGCCCTCCTTCCGCCAGGTCGCCCGCTCGGCCCGGCTCGACGACGTCACCATCGTCTCCGACCTGCTGCCGGCCGAGGCTCAGGACCGCTACGGCCTGGTGCCCGCGCGCCTCGATTCCTGCTTCCACGGCCTGATCCTGCTCTTCGCCGACCTCCTCGGCGAGGCGGCGAGCCGGGCCTACGTGCCGATCCGCTTCGGCGAGATCCGGCTCGTGCGCCCCGGCGCAGTGATCGCCCGGGCGGTGATCCGCACCCGGCGCTGCAACGAGCGCAGCATCCTGGCCGACTTCACCCTGGTGGACGAGGCCGGCGAGGTCGTCGCGACCCTGCGCGAGGGCCGGTTCCAGGCCCTGCGCATGAAGGCGGGCAACGACCTCGACGCCTTCGCGATCCGCCAGTTCACCGAGCTCGCCACCGAGCCGACGGCGATCGCCCTCGAGCCGCAGCCGGCCATCGCGGCCCTGGTCCGCCGGCAAGCCGGCAGCGTGACGGCCACCGGCGAGGCGGCCAAGGGTGAGGCAGGCTTGGGCGCCGGCCACATGTTGCTCGAAGGCTGGGCGACCTCCCTCGCCGACCGGCTCGCCCGGGGCCTGGCGGTCGGCGGCGTCGTCGACGTCGCGGCCTCGCGCCGGCTGCCGGCCGCCCTGCGGCCCTGGCTCGTCAACCAGCTCCTGGCGCTGGAGGTCAGCGGGCTTGCGGACGGTGCGGGCGACGGGCGCTGGCGCCTGCGCGCCGACGTGACGCTGCCCGAGCCCGACGAGATCATGCGCTGGATCGCGGCGGACCATCCGGAACTGTCGGCCGAGCTGCTGCTCTGCGCCGATCTCGGCGCGGTGGTCTCGCGCATCCTGGCCGGCACGCTCTCCGACGCCCCGTCCCTGCCGCAGGCGGCCCTCGACGCCTTCTGCCTCCGCGGCGCCACCGTGCGGGCCTCGGCCGACACGGTGATGCGGCTCCTCGACGACAGCGCCGCGTCGCTCCCCCGCGACCGGGCCCTGCGCCTGCTCCAGGTCGGGTTCGGGCCGCTCTCGGCCCAGGTCGCGACCTTCGCCGGCCTGCACGAGGCGCGCCTGACGGTGTACGAGGCCGACCGGCGCCTCGCCGAGCGTGCCCGCCTCGCCCTGCCCTCCGGCGTCACGATCGTCGAGGATCCGGCCGCCCTCGGGCTCGCCGCCTTCGATGCGGTGCTGGCGAGCGACGTGCTCCATCGCGCCTCCCGCGACCTCCTCAGCCCCCTGGCCTCGAGCCTCGCGGCCGGCGGGTTGTTCGCGGCGGTCGAACCCGGCGCCTCGCTGTTCCGCGA
Organism: Methylobacterium tarhaniae; assembly: GCF_001043955.1. Lineage (GTDB taxonomy): Bacteria > Pseudomonadota > Alphaproteobacteria > Rhizobiales > Beijerinckiaceae > Methylobacterium > Methylobacterium tarhaniae. The sequence goes on from NZ_LABZ01000183.1 coordinate 5,497, forward strand.
CATGGTGTTCGGCCTGAACGCCGGCTGGTTCGAGACCGTCGGCGAGGTGCCGGTCGGGCGTCTCGACGACGTGGCGGGCTGGCAGCGCTCCCTGAGCGCGGTCGGCCTCGTGAAGGTCGCGGCCGACAAGGCCGTCACCCGCAACGGCAACGACCTGCTGCTGCTGGCCGAGGCCCCGCCCCGGCCGAAGGCCGCCGCCGGCCAGACCTTCGCCTTCGTGATCGGCTCCGAGGACGAGTTCGCGGCCGAGACCGCCTCGTCGCTGGCCACCCTCCTGGTGGCGAGCGGGGTCCATGTCTCGATCATCCTCGATTCCGAGGCCTCCCTGCGCGAGCTGGAGCGCGAGACGCCGGACACGGTGGTCTACCTCGCCGGTGCCTTCAACCGCGGCGGCGAGCCGGCCGAGCGCCTGCGCGAGCGCTGCCTCGGGCTCAAGCGCTGCGTCGAGCACCTGGGCAGCCGTCAGACCCGGCTCTGGGTGGTCTGCCCCGGCGCCACCCGCGACCGCGGCGGGCTCGCCTGCGGCGTCGAGGCCGGAATCTGGGCCTTCACCCGGACGCTCGCCAACGAGGTCGCGTCGCTCGACGTGCGCCGCATCGACCTGTCGACGGCGATCTCCTCGAAGCGCGCCGCCGAGCGCCTGCGCGACCTGATCCTGTCCGGGACCCCCGAGACCGAGATCGTGGTCGACGACGACGCGACCCGCGTCGTCCGCTTCTCGCAAGGGGCGCGTCCGGCTCGCCGGTCCGGTCCGGCGGCCCCGGCCGCGCGGCTCGAGCGCAGCGCCACGGGCGGTCTCAACGAGATGCATTGGGGACCGGCCGAGCGCACCGCGCCCGGCCCCGGCCAGATCGAGATCGCGGTCGAGGCCACGGGCCTCAACTTCCGCGACGTGCTCTGGGCCCTGTCGATGCTGCCCGAGGAGATCCTCGAGGACGGCTTCGCCGGCCCGCGGCTCGGCCTCGAATGCGCCGGCCGCGTCGCCGCGGTGGGTGCGGGCGTGACCGCCTTCAAGCCCGGCGACCGGGTGGTGGCCTTCGCCCAGTCGGGCTTCGCCACCCATATCGTGGTGCCCGAGATGGTGGTGGCGGCAGCGCCCCAGGGGCTGTCGCCGGAGGCGGCCGCCACCACGCCGGTGGCCTTCCTCACGGCCTATTACGGCCTCGTGACCCTCGCCCGCCTCAAGGCCGGCGAGTGGGTGCTGGTCCATGGCGGCGCCGGCGGCGTCGGCCTCGCCGCGCTCCAGATCGCCCGGATGCGCGGCGCCCGGGTCATCGCCACCGCGGGCTCGAACGAGAAGCGCGCGCTGGTCAAGGCACTCGGTGCCGAGCACGTGCTCGATTCCCGCTCGCTGGCCTTCGTGGACGACATCCGCCGCATCACCGGCGACGGCGTCGACGTGGTGCTCAACAGCCTGTTCGGCGAGGCGATGGAGCGCAGCCTCAACGCGCTCAAGCCCTTCGGGCGCTTCGTCGAGTTGGGCAAGCGCGACTACGTCGCCAACACCCATATCGGCCTGCGGCCGTTCCGCCGGAACCTCTCCTATTTCGGTGTCGACCTCGACCAGCTGCTGCAGTTCCAGCCCGAGGAAGGCAAGCGGCTGTTCCGCGAGGTGATGGCGCTCTTCACCGACGGCAGCCTGAAGGCGCTGCCCTACCAGCCCTTCGCGGCCGAGGAGGTCTCGGACGCGTTCCGGCTAATGCAGCAATCGGGTCACGTCGGGAAGATCGTGATCGCGCCGCCCAAGGCCGGCACGGTGCCGGCCGAGACGACCAAGCCCTTCGTGGTCGCACCCGACCGCGTCCACCTCGTCACCGGCGGCCTCGGGGGCTTCGGCATCGAGGCGGCGCGCTGGCTCGCCGACCGGGGTGCGCGCCACATCGCGCTCGTCGGCCGCAAGGCGCCCTCCGGCGAGGCGGCGCTCTCGACGATCGCCGATCTCAAGGCCCGGGGCGTCGCGGTGCAGGTGGAATCCTGCGACATCACCGACCGCACCTCGGTCCAGCGCCTGCTGGAGCGGGTGGAAGCCAAGGGGGTGAGGCTCGCCGGCATCATCCACGGCGCGATGGTGCTGCAGGACGGTCTGATCGCGAACCTCGATTCCACCGCCCTCGAGGCGGTGATCGCCCCCAAGGTGATCGGCGCCGGCCATCTCGACGCGCTCACCCGCGACCGGGCGCTCGACTACTTCGTGCTGTTCTCCTCGGCCACGACCTTCATCGGCAATCCGGGCCAGGGCTCCTACGTCGCCGCCAACGGCTTCATGGAGGGCTTGGCCCGCCAGCGCCGCCGCCTCGGCCTGCCGGCCCTGGCGGTGGCCTGGGGCGCCATCGGCGACGTGGGCGTGCTCGCCCGCAACAAGGCCGTGATGGAGACGCTCGCCGGCCGCGTCGGCGTGACCCCGGTCGATGCCCGCAAGTCCCTCGACCTGATGGCCGAGGCCTTGGGGTTCCAGGGCACGGCGCCCGACGACGCGGTGATCGCCATCGCGGCGATGCACTGGGGCAAGGCGCGCGAGCGCCTCGCCACCCTGCGCTCCCCGAGCTATGCCAGCCTCGGCTCCGAGCAGCAGGCGGAGTCCGGCGGGCAGGCCGCGATCAGCATCCCGGGCCTGCTGCGCGCCCACGACCTCGACGAGGTCCGCAAGACCGTCGCCGACGCCATCGTGGAGGACATCGCCCGCATCCTGCGCCTGCCGAAGGACGACATCAGCCGGGTGCGCCAGCTCTCGGAGATCGGCCTCGACTCGCTCATGGGCGTCGAGCTCGGCGCCAGCCTGCAGGAGCGTTTCGGCCTCGACGCGCCGCCCTCCGGCGTGTCGAGCGGCCAGACGGTGACCGAACTCGCCGACACCCTGATCCAGTCGGTGGCGGCCCCGGTCGACGAGAGCGCCGCGGCGGTGCTCAGCCTGTCGCAGCGCCACGGCGGGGCGGAGGCGGTCGATGCCGAGGCGCTGCAATCCCTTCAGGTGCTGGTCGAGCAGAACAGCCAGGACATCAAGGTCATCACCCAATGAGCAGCGGATCCTCCCACGGCGCGGGCGGGCGCGAGGCCCTGGCGGGCTTCGTCGCCGCCCGCCTCGGCAAGGCTCCCGTCCGTCCCGCTCCGACCCGGCCGGAGCCGAAGCCCGCTTTGGCCCAGGCGCAGAGCTTCGACAGCCTGCCGGCCTACAAGGAGCTGAAGCTCCAGCGCTCGGCCGCCGACCTGATCGGCCTCGGCAACCCGTTCTTCCGCGTGCACGACGCCAAGGCCGGCGCCACGACGCGGATCGACGGGCGCGCCTTCACCAACTTCTCGTCCTACGATTACCTCGGGCTCAACGGCCATCCGGAGGTGAACGCGGCGGCGCAGGACGCGCTCGCCGTCTACGGCACCTCGTCCTCGGCTAGCCGGATCGTCGCCGGCGAGCGCCCGGGCCATCTCACCCTCGAGAAGGCGATCGCCGCGCATTACGGCACCGAGGCCTGCGTGGTGATGGTGAGCGGCCACGCCACCAACGTGGCGACGATCGCGGCCCTGCTGGAGCCCGGCGACGTGATCTATCACGACGCCCTGATCCACAACTCCGTGGTCACCGGAGCCCAGCTCTCCGGCGCCCAGCGCCGCAGCTTCGCCCACAACGACCTGCAGGCCCTCGAATCGCTGCTCCACGCGACGCGCCACGAGCATCGCCGGGCGCTGATCGTGATCGAGGGCCTCTACAGCATGGACGGGGACGCCCCCGACCTCGCCGGCGTGGTCGCCCTCAAGGAGCGCTACGGCGCCTGGTTGATGGTCGACGACGCCCACGGCCTCGGCGTGCTCGGCCAGGACGGCCACGGCCTGCACGAGCATTGCGGCGTAGCCCCCGGCAGCGTCGACATCTGGATGGGCACGCTGTCGAAGACCCTGTCCTCCTGCGGCGGCTACGTCGCCGGCGCCGGGGCGCTGGTCGAACTCTTGAAATGCACCGCCGGCGGCTTCGTCTACTCGGTCGGCCTCTCGCCGCCGCTGGCCGCCGCCGCCACCGCGTCGCTCGCCTTGATGCGGCGCGAGCCGGAGCGGGTGGCGCGGCTTCGCCGCAACGGCGCCCTCTTCCTCGCAACCGCCCGCGAGCGCGGCCTCGATACCGGCACCAGCCTCGGTCTCGCGGTGGTCCCGGTGATCCTCGGCGATTCGCTGAAGGCCGTGACCCTGTCCGACCGGCTGTTCAAGCGCGGCATCAACGTACAGCCGATCATCCACCCGGCGGTGCCGGAGCGCTCGTCGCGCCTGCGCTTCTTCATCACCTCCGAGCACACGCCGGAGCAGATCCGCGAGACCGTGACGGTGCTGGCCGACGAGCTCGACGAGCTCAACCAGGGCGGCTCGCTGGTCGAGCGGCTGATGTCGCGGCGGGCGTAAAGCCCTTCGGGTCGTTCGGGGGCCGCGCTGCGGGACCCGGGGTGTCCTGACCAGGCCGCGGTCTTCCCCCTCCCGCTCGCACCTCAGGATGAGGGCGAGAGTGGGATGAATGCCGTCATACCAACGGTCGAAAGAAGACGACCTTTGGTTCCGTTCTCGAGTTGTCGCCAAGCTTTTGGCTTGAAGTCGAAAATTCGAGATGGGTCAACGGCCGCGTCGATCTCGGGCAAGCCCGAGATCGACGTTGATGCGTCAGCATCTGAGGCCGTTGGTATCATGCCGTTCCGAAACGTGCTCACGGCTTGAGCGACAGGCTCAGCGCCTCCCTCAGATCCCCGGCATCGACGAGCCTCCTGCCCCGCCGCTTCAGGTCGCGCAGCTGCGCCGGACTTGGGAAGCCGCAATAGGGCAGGACCGGAACGCTGCGCCCCTCCGGCAGCCTGCCCGCCCGCTCGGCCTCGGCCAGCACGTCTTCCAGCAGCGGCCGCCCAGCCTCGTGCAGCAGGATCGCCGCCCGTGAGGCGGTGACGCCCTCGGGCAGCGTCACCGGCGCTTGAGCCAGGATGCCGCCGGCATCGATCTCCGGTGCCAGCCGGTGCACGGTGACACCGAAATCCGGCCGGTCCTCCAGCAGCGCGTGCAGCGTCGGCACCGGGCCGCGGTGGCGCGGCAGCAGCGAGGGATGGACGTTGAGCCCGCCCTTCGGGGCCGCGGCCAGGGTCGCGGCATCGAAGATCTGGTCGAAGTGGAACGACAGGATCAGGTCGGCCCTGCTTTCCCGCAGGTGCCCGGTCGTCTCCGGCCCGTTCACGTCGGTGATGGTGGCGTGCGGCAGGCCGAGGCGCCGGCACAGCGTCCGCAAGGGCGTGGCCTCCGGCAGGTCGCGGCTTCCCGACAGCGCCTGCGTCGCCGGCGCCAGCCCGCGGGCAAGGTCGGGCAGGCCGAAATTCACCGCCAGATAGGGCAGGAAGCCGGGCCCGGAGCGTCGGAGGTGGCGCCGCACCTGGCCGGTCAACCCGCCGGTGCTGGGCCGTTCTGGGTCGGACAGGCCCACGAAAGCGATCCGCGCGGCGTGATCGGCCACGAAGCGGCGCACGGCCCGGGCGTTGGGCAGGGCCTCGAGGGTGAACAGGGCGATCCGCACCGGTCTTCTCTCACCTCCGCGACGAAAACACGGTCACCGCTGCTGGCGCTCGCTCATCCGGAAGCTGAAGCCGCGCATGCCGAGGCGGCGCCAGGATTCCGGGATGAGCGCGGCCCCCCGCGCCGCCGCGGCGAGAAGGCCCGGGAAGGCGATCACCGCCTCGTTCCGGGCCAGCCCCTTGGCGATGCGCTTGGCTGCCGCCTCGGCGCTCATCTCGAGCGGGCGCCAGCCCTCGTAGTCGGCGCCCATGGCGGTCTTCACGTAGCCGGGGCAGACCACGTTCATCCGCACGCCTCTGGGGGCCAGCTTCTCGCGCAAGGCCAGGCCATGGGCGAGGAGCGCCGCCTTGGTGCCGCTATAGGCCGGCGCGTCGGGGAGCGGCGCATAGGCCGCGAGCGAGGAGATCAGCGCCACCTGGCCCTGGCCCCGTCTCGCCATCCGGGCGACCGCCGGGAGCGCCACGTTGAGAGCGCCCATCAGGTTGACGTCGAGCACCAGGAAGGCGGTCTCCTCGGTCTCCAGCCCGCCTTCGGGATGGCCGCCATTGACCCCCGCATTGGCGATCACGAGGTCGAGGCCGTAACGCTCGGCCACGTCGTCGATCCAGGCCCGCACGCTGTCCCGGTCACGCACGTCGAGGGTCCGGGCCTCGACCGCGGCGCCCTTGCGCCGGCAGGCCTCCGCCACCGCCTCGAGGCGCTCGGCCCCGCGGGCATTCAGGACCAGCGTCGTGCCGGGGGCGGCGTAATGCTGCGCCAGGGCCGCACCGATGCCGCTCGATGCACCGGTGATCAGAATGACGGGCATGGCAAGTCCCTCAGGGTGGATCGGAACGCGGCGGCACGGCCGCGCCTGTAGCACGGCGGAGCCGACCGGGTCGCCGAAAAATCCGGTTGCCGCGGGATTGAAAAAATCAGAACGACTTTAAGGAAAACCGGTGCAGGAGAGGGGCATGACCGGTCGCGGCCCGCCGGGGCCGTACGGCGTGCGTGCTTGACGGGGCCGGGGTTGATGTGGAACGGCCCCTCCTCCGGGTTGCATCGCCGGGGCGGCACGGTCCGCAGTGAGTGAGAGGCGGATGGATCGCGGCAAGCTGAAGCGGTTGTGGCCCCGGATGCCGTCGGAGTCGGAAGGGCCGGGCCCGCGGCGCTCGCGGCGCCTGGGCAGCGAGCCGACCTCGCGGCGGGTGCGCCTGAGCGACCGGTGGGACGAGGGCTTCCTGCGGCTCGGCGACGCTCGTCCCGAGCGCTCCTTGAGCTACATCATCGACGGGCTCGGCATCCATTACGACGCCACGGCGCCGAGCGAACTCGAGGTCATGCTCGAGGAGGGCGGCTGGGAATCGGACGATCTCGTCGCCCGGGCCCGGGCCGGCATCGCGCGCCTGCGCCAGGGGCGGCTCAGCCTCGACAACGACCCCCGCCGTCGCGACCTGCCGCCGCGCGCGGAGGGCGCCCGCCGGCGCGTGGTGATCGTCGACCAGGCCGTCGGCGACCCGACGGTGGGTTTCGGCCTCGCCGGGGCCAGCGCCTTCGGGGCGATGCTGGCCGCCGCGGCGGCGGACGCGCCGGAGGCCGAGCGACTGGTGGTGATGGATCCGGCGGCCAAGATCGGCCGGCGCGGCCATATCGACGCGGCGGCGGCGGAGGCGGCCGGCGCTCGCCTCGTGAGCGATCCCGTCACGGCCTGGTCGGTCGCCGAGGATTGCGACCGCGTCTACGTCGTCTCGGCCCATGCCGGCTTCGAGGCGGCGCTCGCCGGCACGCCGGTGACCTGCTTCGGCCTGCCCTTCTACGCCGGCTGGGGCTTCACCGACGACCGGCTGCACTTGCCCCGGCGCACCCGCCGGCGCAAGCCCGCCGAGGTCTTCGCCGCCGCCTACCTCGTCTGCTCGCGCTACTTCGACCCCTATACGGGAGCGCCCGCCCGCTTCGAGGATGCCGTGGCGATGCTCGACCTCGTCGCGTCGCGGTGGCGCGAGAACGCGGTGCCCACCCTCTGCGTCGGCTTCTCGGCCTGGAAGCGGGACTGGATCACCAGAACCTTGTCGGCGCCGGGCAGCCGCCCGGTGGTGCGCCGCGGCGATGCGCCGGTCACGGCGGGCGAACTCGCGGAGGTCCGGCGCGTCGTGACCTGGGCCAGCCGGATGCCCGCGGGCACCGAGGCGGCCTGCCGCGCGGCGGGCGTGCCGCTCCTGCGCATGGAGGACGGCTTCCTGCGCTCGATCGGCCTCGGGGTCGCCCTGCGGCCGGGCGCCTCGCACGTCCTCGACGCCGCCGGCGTCTACTACGATGCCACGGGTCCGAGCGACCTCGAGCGCCTGCTCGAGACCGGGACCTTCCCGGCCGATCTCCTCGCCCGGGCGGCCGCCTTGCGCGAGGCGGTGATCGCGGCGCGGGTCAGCAAGTACAATGTCGGCAGCGCCGCGATGCCGGTGATGCCGCGGCCGGGCCCTGTGGTGCTGGTCGCCGGCCAGGTCGAGAACGACGCCTCGATCCGCCTCGGGGGGACGACGGTGCCGGGCAATGCCGCGCTCCTGCGCCTCGCTCGCGAGCGCAACCCCGGCGCCGTGATCGCCTTCAAGCCGCATCCCGACGTCGAGGCGGGCCTGCGGCCCGGCTGGGTGCCGCCGGACGAGCTTGCCGCCCATGCCGACGTGGTCTTGCGCGACGTCTCGGCGATCGACGCCATCGAGGCGGCGGACCGGGTCGAGGTCATGACCTCGCTGATCGGCTTCGAGGCGCTCCTGCGCGGCAAGGCCGTGACCACCCACGGCCTGCCCTTCTATGCCGGCTGGGGCCTGACCGAGGATCCCGGCTGCCCTCGCCGCACCCGCCGGCTGACGCTCGACGAATTGGTGGCCGGCGCCCTCATCCTCTACCCGCGCTACGTCGACCCGCGCACCGGCCTGCCCTGCCCGCCCGAGGTGCTGGTGCAGCGCCTCGCCGCGGGCGACCCGGAACTGGCGCGCCGCGCCCTCACCCCCGAGGCGCTGGTCAAGCAGGTCTGGTCGCTGGTTTGGCGGCGCCTGCTGCGGCGCGGGTGAGGCGCGATGGCCCGGATGGCCGGCCCGCCCTCGGTGCCGGCCTCCGGTCGACGCGGGCCGTGACGGGACCCGGACACGAAAACGGGGCCGTTGCCGGCCCCGTCTGGTCTCGCGTCCCGGTTCTCCGGGCGGTCAGGCGTTCTGCAGCGCCTCGATGCCCGGCAGGTCGTCGCCGGTCTCTGGGGCGGTGCGGGCCCGGGAGCGGACCTCGAGCCAGGCGCCCTGCGTGAGGTCGAGGCGGGAGGCGGTGGCCTCCACGGCGGCGGCCATGCCCTCGCCCTTGTAGTAGACCCCGCGGATCTGGATGTTGGCGACGATCGCCTTGATGAACGCGTCCCAGAGGTCGCGCCGGGGCGGCTCGGCCTGGGTCCAGAACGTCTCGAGCGCGCCCTGGTAGGTCAGGCCCTGGATGTCGTAGATCGCGGCGCCGAGAGTCATGGTCGGCTTGTTGGCCCGCATCGACCACAGGCCGACGGTGCTGTTGACCGTGACGACGCCGCGGCAGCCCTCCAGCATCGCGCCGAGATCGCCGCCATCGGCGAAGTCGACCCGGTCGGAGACGCCCCACTTCTCCGCCGAGCGGCGCACGATGCGCGCCCAGTTGCGGATGCCGGGATCGAGGGGGTGGATCTTCACCAGCAGGCGCGACTCCGCCGGTGCGTGCTCGGAGAAGGAGCGGATCACCGCGTGGATCGGCGTCTTCAGGTCGAAGAACGGCGAATAGGCGCGCAGCTGGAAGTCGTTCTCCATCTGCAGCGGCAGCACGTAATAGGTCGTGCCGGCCTCGCGCAGGCGGCGCACGAGGGCGTCGACCCGCGGGCCGGTGCGCTTGGCGCGCAGCATATGCAGGCCGGTGCCGAGATAGATCAGGGCGTTGTGATGCACCTGATGCGACTTGTAGCCGGGATAGAGCCACCAGAGCCAGTTGCTCATCAGGTGGTAGGCCATGTCCCAGACGGCCTGGAGCCAGAAGCTGTCGCGGTAGCGCGGCACCAGGTCGGGCTCGGGCGCCTGCGCGGCGAGCGCCATGACGGCTTCCGGGTCCTTCGGGAAGCAGCTGTCGCCCGACATGCCGTCGCGCTCCAGCGTGATCCAATCCGGCCGCAGGTACCCGAAATCCGTCACCGTGACGTTCAGGCCGCGCGCCTTGGCGGCGGCGACCGCGACCTTGTGATAGTAGCGCTGCTCGCCGAGCAGCATCAGGTCGGTCACGCCCTCGCGGTCGATCAGGTCGGCGATGAAGGCCGGCCAGGTCTCCCGGGTGCCGCGGAAGTTGACCCCGCCGGCCCGGCGCCAGAACATCCAGTCGCCGAAGCAGAGATTCACACGCAGGCAGCGATGCCCGCGCGCCTCCAGCGCGTCGGCGACCCGGGCGAAGTACGGCGTGATCGGACCCTGCAGGAACAGGAAGACCTGGCGGGTGCCGGGGCGGGCAGGCTGGCGGGCCGGTTCGACGTTTCGCGCGGGATCAGCTCTCACGGGCACACCTCAGGGTCTGGGCGGGAACCGGCGGCCGCTCGCGGTCTGCCGGTGAAGCCCTGGGACGGCGAAGGCCCGAGCAGGCTAATGCCAGCCTGCCCGGACGGACATTCGGGGCGCGCGTCCTGCGCGCGAGCCGCTGACGACCCGGACAGTACCGGCCGGACCCGGACGGACAATGGCAGGGCTGCAACATTCGCGGAAAATCGCGGTGTCGCGGCAGGTGCGATGCCATCGCGGCGCGGGCTCGATCGTTCGCCGAACGACTGTCGCCATAAGACTCTCGATCTGGGCAGGAACATGGAGATTCCGGGAATCGTACCCGGGATTCACAAGGCGGTGCGCCCGGCGATGCGCCGGAGCCACGATCGGCTTGCCCACCGCCACGCTCGCGACGCATTTGGGGCCGAGGCCGTCCCGGCCGCGGGGCCTGCCGTGGGCCCTGCGCAACACCGGCGCTGCTTGTGCGCGCCGACGGCCTCCACGGCGCTCCGTTAAATCGATCGCAGCGATCCGGGGTGCTAGAGGGAGGTCGGCGAAGCGTGGCCGCTCGCGGCTTGCCGCGCGGCCGCCGATCGGATCGGGACGAGTTTCCGGCCTTGCCGCATGGCAGGCCGGAATCGACGGAGTGAAGACCGAAGGGGCCGTCGCGGACGGCCCGGATGGTTCGGAGGGTGGTGCATGGTGCGCGTCGGTATGCCAGCGGTCCTGGCGGCGGCTTGCCTCATCGGAGGTTGCAGCAGCTTCCTGCCCGCGTCCGGCCCGACCGCGAGCGCGGTCGAGAGCGGCGCCGACATCGCCACCGACCAGGGCCTGCTCGCCCGCTACGAACTCGTCGACGTCGACGCGGCCGTGGTCGAGGCCCTGCGCGGCCGCCCCCTCGACAGCCTGCTCGCCTCCTTCGGCGACCGCCGCCCCTCGGTGCAGCCGGTGATCGGCGTCGGCGATGCCGTAACGGTGACGATCTGGGAGGCCGGCAGCGGCGGCCTGTTCTCGGGCCCCGCCATCGCGGACCGCTTCTCCACCGGCTCGAAATCCTCGAGCATCCCCGAGCAGATCGTGGCCCGGGACGGGACGATCTCGGTGCCCTATGCCGGCCGCATCAAGGTCGCGGGCAAGCGCGCGGCCGACGTGCAGGCGCAGATCGAGCAGGATCTCGCCGGCAAGGCGATCCAGCCGCAGGTGCTCGTCACCGTGAACTCGCCGCTGAGCACCAGCGTCACGGTGCTGGGCGAGGCATCGGCGGCCGGCGGTGGGGGCACCCGCCTGGCGGCGGCCCGCGGCGGGTTCGGTGCCGGCCCGGTCTCCAACCTCGGCGGTGGCCGCGTGCCGCTGACCGAGAAGGGCGACCGGCTTCTCGACGTCATCGCCACGGCAGGCGGCGTCTCGGCGCCGGTGAACGAGACCTTCGTACGGCTCTCCCGCGGTTCGGCCACCGCGACGGTGCCGCTCACGGCCGTCGTCTCCAACCCGCGCGAGAACATCTTCCTGCGCCCGGGCGACACCCTGACCCTGGTGCGCGATCCTCAGACCTTCCTGGCCGTCGGGGCGACGGGGGCGAATTACGAGATCCCGTTCTCGGCCGAGGGCATCACCCTCGCCCAGGCGCTGGCCAAGTCCGGGGGGCTGCGCGACTTCCAGGCCGACCCGGCCGGCGTGTTCGTCTTCCGGTTCGAGCCGGCCTCGGTGGTGCGCCGGCTGCGCCCCGGCAGCCCGCTGCTCTCGGCGAACGTCGTGCCGGTGGTCTACCGGATCAACATGCGCGATCCCAACAGCCTGTTCGTCTCCCAGGCGTTCCGGATGCGCAACCGCGACCTCGTCTACGTCTCGAACGCACCCTTCACCGAGGTCCAGAAGGTGCTCAGCGTGTTCTCCACCGTCACCTCGCCGATCGCCTCCGGTGCCTCGCTCTACGCCGTGACCAAGTAGGCTCGGGGCGTCCCGCAGAACGAAAACGGGCCCCGCGGGCCCGTTTCTCTTTGCGCGAACGGGTCGTTTCCGGGAATGTCGATGTTGGACCGTTGGGGCGGTCAGCCCTGAGTTGCAAACTCCGCGATAAGATGCGGGTATGCCTCCATCTCGGGAAATGCCGCGTAGCTATGCTTTGCCGAAGTTCTCGCCCATGGCAACGCTTCGCTCGTGTATGTTTCGATGAACGGAGCGAACCAGCTTGCGTCGTCAAGCATCGACGCGCGAACGTTGACGAAGCCCATATCGGGGACAATTCGCGTAAACACCCAGCTCTTGCACCAGTCGCAATGGTGGTGGCGAGCCTGCTCTCCATGCATGCCGCCGATGACAGGCGCACCCTGTGTCACGTCGAAGCCGGACGTCGGTACCGTGATCGTCGTCGAGAAGGCGCTGCCTGTCATTCGCTGACAGCCGGTGCAATGGCAGGCCATCGTGAGCAATGGCCGCTGCGTGATTGTGAACCGCAGCTGTCCGCAGCGGCAGCCGCCGGTCCAGGGAAGATGGGGAATAGTCATATGTCTCACCGATAAGATCGGAAAATTTGCGACAACATTTCTCGTGAGGCCACTGATGCAAGTTCCGGAAGTTAACTTCCGGAAATCGTATCGTTCGTCATTGCATTCCCGTGGCAAGTGTTGCCGAGAACGGGCCCCTGGGGCCCGTTTCCGTGATCGATGGACGGAGGCGGCGTTCCGTCGCCCCTCTTGCGCCCCTCTTGCCGCTCAGCGGCTGAACTTCTTGTACTTGATCCGGTGCGGGATGGTGGAATCGACGCCCAGGCGCCGCTTCTTGTCCGCCTCGTAGTCGGCGAAGTTGCCCTCGAACCACTCGACGTGGCTGTCGCCCTCGAAGGCGAGGATGTGGGTCGCGATCCGGTCGAGGAACCAGCGATCGTGGCTGATGATCACCGCGCAGCCGGCGTAATCCTCCAGCGCCTCTTCGAGGGCGCGGAGGGTGTCGACGTCTAGGTCGTTGGTCGGCTCGTCGAGCAGCAGCACGTTGGCGCCGCTCTTCAGGATCTTGGCGAGGTGGACGCGGTTGCGCTCGCCGCCCGACAGCACGCCGACCTTCTTCTGCTGGTCCGAGCCCTTGAAGTTGAAGGCGCCGCAATAGGCGCGCGAATTGATCTCGCGCTTGCCGAGATAGAGGATGTCGTTGCCGCCGGAGATTTCCTGCCAGACGGTGGCGTCGGGGTTCAGCGCGTCGCGGGACTGGTCGACATAGCCGAGCTTGACGCTCTCGCCGATGCGGATCTCGCCCTTGTCCGGCGTCTCCAGGCCGTTGATCATCCGGAACAGGGTGGTCTTGCCGGCGCCGTTGGGGCCGATCACCCCGACGATGCCGCCCGGTGGCAGCTTGAACGACAGATCGTCGATCAGCAGCCGGTCGCCGAAGGCCTTCTCCAGGTGGTCGAACTCGATGACGTTGTTGCCGAGCCGCTCGGCGATCGGGATGACGATCTGGGCGGTCGAGGGCCCCTTCTCCTGGGACTTGGCGACCAGCTCCTCGTAGCGGGCGATACGGGCCTTGGACTTGGCCTGCCGGGCCTTCGGCGAGGCCGAGACCCATTCCTGCTCGCGCTCGAGGGTGCGCTGGCGCGACTCCTCCTCGCGGCCCTCCTGGGCGAGGCGCTTCTGCTTCTGCACCAGCCAGGACGAGTAGTTGCCCTCGTAGGGGATGCCCCGGCCGCGGTCGAGCTCCAGGATCCAGCTGGTGACGTTGTCGAGGAAGTAGCGGTCGTGGGTGACGATCAGGATCGCGCCCGGATAGGTGCGCAGGTGGCCTTCGAGCCAGCCGACGGTCTCGGCGTCGAGGTGGTTGGTCGGCTCGTCGAGGAGCAGGAGTTCCGGCTGCCACAGCAGCAGGCGGCAGAGCGCGACGCGGCGGCGCTCGCCGCCCGAGAGCGTGGCCACGGCCACGTCGTCGCCCGGGCAACGCAGGGCGTCCATCGCCTGGTCGACCTTGGAATCGAGATCCCACAGGCCCTTGGCCTCGATCTCGTCCTGGAGACGGGTCATCTCGTCCGCCGTCTCCTCGGAATAGTTCATCGCGAGCTCGTTGTAGCGATCGAGGATCGCCTGGGACTCGGCGACGCCCTCCATCACGTTCTCGCGGACCGTCTTGTCCGGATCGAGCTGCGGCTCCTGCGGCAGGTAGCCGACCCGCGCGCCCTCGGCCACGAAGCCGTCGCCGGAGAACTCGGTGTCGATGCCCGCCATGATCCGCAGCAGCGTCGACTTGCCGGCGCCGTTGACGCCGAGCACGCCGATCTTGGCGTCCGGGTAGAAGGACAGGTGCACGTTGTCGAGCACCTTCTTGCCGCTGGAATAGGTCTTGGTCAGACCCCGCATGTGGTAGATGAATTCACGGGCCATGGGCTGGTCCTTCAGGGTTCTGGCGCACGGTCCCGGCCGGATTCGAGGCGGGGCGGGCGGATGATCTCGGCGACGATCCTGCCCGACGGGCGCCGGCGCGGGCGGCCGCGCGTGGGAATAGGGAGTGCTCCCGCGCTTACCAGGGCCGCCGGGGGGGTGCAAGGCGGCGCGGGGGCGCCCTCACCCGAACGGGTTCTTGACCGCTTTCGTCGCCGCCCGGACCTCCTCCGTCCGCTCGGGCAGGTCCACCTCGCCCTCGAGCGCCGCCACGATCGCCGAGAGGGTCTTGGCCAAGGCCCTCGCCCGTTCCAGGCTCTCCCGGTCGCGGGCGAAGTCGAGGGAGCCGTGCAGCGCGATCCGGGCGGTGCCGTTCTCGAGCGTCAGGTCGCCGATCGTCTGGACCGCGGCGTCGTCGGCGAAGGGGGAGAAGGCGGGCTTCGCGTGCGCGGGCATGGGATCCTCGTCAGAACAACGAGCGGAGGAAGTCGCGCCAGGCGCGACGGGCGGCGCGGCGCAGCTCGGCGGCGAGCCAGTCGAGGATCCCGGGCTCGTGGCGGCTGCGCGGGCCGCCGGCATATTCGTCGCGCCTCGGCTCGGGCAAAGCCATGATGCGGCGGCGGACGGAGTCCGGCAGGTCCGGGAAGGCGACGATGCCGCCGATCGCCGCAAGCTGCTCGAGGGAGACCGCCTCCCAGGCCTCGCCCGGAGCGGCGTTGCGGGCGAGGTAGACCCCGGCCTCGCCGCGATTGGCGTCGTAGACCGCCTTGAACAGTCGCGTCGGGATCAGGACCCGGCCGCGCAGCGACTGCACGCTCGTGCCCTCGAAGAGCGGGCCGGTGATGACGAACAGGTCGCCGCGCTCGATCGCCAGCGCCCGCACGCTGCTCTCGATCCCGGCCCAGAGCCGGCGGTTGAGGTCCGGATTCTGGGGGACGATGTTGGCGAGGCTGAAGGATTCCGCCTGTGCGCTCGGGCTCGGCATGTCGCCGGAGGGGGCCATGTGGCCCCGGTCCCAGCCGCTGCCGGCGTAATCCGCGAGGTCGGAGCGCGCCGCCTCCGGCAGGCCGTCCTCCTCGTGGAAGGCGTCGACCCGGTCGACCCGACGTGCGGCCTCGACCCGCCCGGCGGTGAGGTGCTCGGCGGCGTAGAGCGGCGTGCGCGACAGGCCCGAATAGAGCACCGCGAAAGCCCTGTAGCACAGGAGCGTGGTGTCGGCGGCGAGCCGCGGATTGGTCAGGACCGGCGGGGTGCCGCCCGCGAAGTGCTCCGGGCAGCTGCGCGCCAGCGCCGGGCTCGGCAAGACCACCGGCAAAACGACCGGCGAGACCACCAGGAGCAGCAGGAGGGCGCTGCCGGCCGGCTTCGAGGCGGCGCGGGTCACGCGCAGATCCGGGCCCGCCGCGGACCTTCGGGCGTCGGCCGCAATCGCCAGGTGCAGACGGGAACCCGGCGCCGCGAGACGGTGTCGCAGGTGCGGTCGGTGGGTGGGCAGACGGGCAGGTGCGGCAGCCAGGCGGGATCGAGCGCGGGATAGAGCGGCACCGCACGGGCCTGACCCGGCATCGCCAGCAAGAGCCCCATGATGAGCCCGCCCGCCGGTATCCACAGTCCCATCTGACCTCCGTGCGGGATGCGTATTGGCGAGATCGCGCCGTGCCCGCGCACTCTAGCGCATCCCTGCGCAGCTGTCGCGTCGCGGCCAAAATTCACCGTGAGTGCAGAATGTTCTTCGGGTTGTTGGACTGCGCACAGCCGCAACCGTGGCGTTAGCAAGCAGCCGATGGCGTGATCGGCCGCTTGCGGTATAACGGCCGCCATCTGTGGGGATCCCCGGCTTGCCGCCGGGCGGGATCCTTCCTCGAATGAGTGAGTGTTACGACGTGTCCGACCTGGTTCTTCCCCTCCTCGACCGCGTC
>NZ_LABZ01000184.1 GCF_001043955.1 Methylobacterium tarhaniae
GGTCGCGACCTCTCCGGAAACGGCGTCCCCTCTCCCGGCTCACTCCGTTCGCCAACCCTCCTCCGCAGAGGGGGGAGGGTTCGTTCGCGGGTCCCGATCCGCATTTTCCTGCAAACACGATGATGTGACGGCCGGGATGGCGCGAACCGCGGTCCGGCCTTTTCTGATGTCACCACCGGAAACGAGAGCGGCCCCGGCGGGAGTGCCGGGGCCGCGCCGCGTCCGGGCGGCTCAAGGGGGGAGCGTGCCGCCCGGTGCGGGATCGTCGGCGACCGCTCGCTAGAACGGCAGCACGATGTCGAGGAACTGCTGGCCGTAGCGCGGCTGCTGCACGTCGGTGATCTGGCCGCGGCCGCCATAGGCGATGCGGGCCTGGGCGATCTTGCTCGAATCGATGGTGTTGTCGGACTCGATATCCTCCGGCCGCACCACGCCGCCGACGATCAATTCGCGCACCTCGAAATTGATGCGGATCTCCTGACGCCCTTCCAGCACCAGGTTGCCGTTCGGCAGCACCTGCGTGACGATCGTCGCCACGTTGGTGGTCACCGTCTCGGCCCGCTGCACCGAGCCGGCGCCGTCATTGGTGGTGGTGGCGTCGGTGGTGAGCATCTTCGCCGGGTCGATGCCGGCGAGGAGCTTGGTCTTCGTCTCGAGGCCGAAGGCGTTGGGCATCCCGAACGACTCGCTGTTCGAGCGCGACCGCTTGGTCTCGTTGTTCAGGTTCGCCCTGTCGGTGACGTTGACCTTCACGGTCACGAGGTCGCCGACCTTGGCGGCGCGCTGGTCCTTGAAGAAGGCGCGCGAGCCGGTGCGCCAGAGCGAGTTCGAGGCGTAGGAGACCGGCTGGACATCCGGCATCGGCAGCCGCACCGGGCGGTAGCCTGCTTGCGCGGTCGGGTCCTCGATCGCCGAGAGGGCCGGCGTCGCGCCGATCTGGGTGAGCCGGTCGGCGGTGTTGCAGCCGGCGAGCAGCGCGCCGGCGAGGCCGACGATCGCGAGGCGCGAGTGGGCGCGGAGGGAGAGGGACATGCTGCGCCTCCTCACGGCCGGGCCGAGGCGAGCCGGGCGGGGGCGGCCGGGGCCGCCGCCGTCACCGGCACGATCGGCGCCACGGTGACGCGGCCGGGGCCGATCACGGTGGCCTGGATCACCTTCTTGGAGACCGGGTTGATCACCCCGATCACCGCCCCGAGGGGGCCGCCCTCGCGGGCCTGGCCGCGCAGGGCCAGCGCCACGCCGGGGGTCTCGTACACGATGGTGACCGCCTCGCCGCGGGCGACGAGGTCCGGGCGGCTGAGCTCCCCGGCGCGGAGCGCCGTGCCGGCGCCGAGCGGCTTCTGCGCCACCTGGCCGATGAAGGCGGCGGCGTCCGCCGCGACGTCCGCCGGCAGGCCCTCGCGCGGGCGGCGCTCGACCGCGATGTCGGGGGCCGCCAGCGTCTCGCCCCGGTTGATCGTCCGGGTCAGCACCGCGACGTCGGCCATCTCGATCACCTGGCCGGCGACCCGGAGCGAGGCCTGGCGCTCGCCCACCACCACGAGGGCGGCGACCCGGCGGCTGCGGGGATCGTAGGTCACCTCCTGGGCCGAGACCGCGCCGATCAGGTCCGGCGGCACGGTCAGGACCGGCGGCTCGCCCTCGAAAGAGACCGTGACGAAGCCGGCATCGAGCCCGCGGACCTTCGCGAGCGCCGCCTTCACGGCGCCCTCGATCTCGGGGGCGGCGATGCGGCGGGCCGCGCGCTGCACCGAGATCTGGAGCCGGCCGCCGCTCTCCGGCGCGTCGAGCCCGAGCCCGGCCGCCGCCTCGACGATGCGCCGCACCTGGATCGTGCCGGAGGTGCCGAGCGCCGGGGCCCGGAACAGCGCCTTCTGGGCGAGGGCCGGCGGCGCGCCGGCGACGAGGTCGCCGAGCGTGATGACGTCGCGCTCGGCGGTGATGTCGCCCCGGAGCGCGAGGCGGGAGGGCTCGCCGGCGAGCACCGGCAGGGTGAGGGCAGTGAGTGCCAGCAGCGCGAGGGCGGTGCGCGAGAGGATGCCGGGCCCGAGCAGGGCGCGGCGGGCCTCCGGGACGGCGGGAGCGGGGTGGATCATCGGGGCGCTCATCCGCGGAACATCTGCGAGGTGGTGGAGAGCATCTGGTCGGCGGCGGTCACCACCTTCGAGTTCATCTCGTAGGCGCGCTGCGCGGCGATCAGCGAGGAGATCTCCGAGACCGCGTTCACGTTGGCCTCTTCGAGGTAGCTCTGCTGCAGGTTGCCGAACCCGTCGGTGCCGGGATTGCCGGTGATCGGCGGGCCCGAGGCCAGGGTCTCGACGAACAGGTTGTCGCCGATCGATTCCAGGCCGACCTTGTTGACGAACCGGGCCATCTGGATCTGGCCGAGATTCTGCGGTGCGGTCTGGCCGGGGATCGTCGCCTGGACGATGCCCGAGGCGCTGATCGTCACGCTGGTGGCGTTGTTCGGCACCGTGATGTTCGGGTTCATCAGGTAGCCTTCGCGGGTGACGATCTGCCCCTGCGAATCGAGGTCGAACGAGCCGTCGCGGGTGTACGAGGTGCGCCCGTCCGGCATGGTGACCTGGAAGAAGCCCTCGCCGCGCACGGCGACGTCGTAGGTCTTCTCGGTCGAGGTGAGGGTGCCCTGCGACATCACCCGGGCGGTCGAGGTCGTCTTCACGCCCGAGCCGAGGGCGAGGCCCGCCGGCAGCTGGTTGTTCTGGTCCGAGGTCGCGGTGCCGGCCCGGCGCAGGTTCTGGTAGAGCAGATCCTGGAAATGCGCCTGCTGGCGCTTGTAGCCGGTGGTGCGCAGGTTCGCGATGTTGTTCGAGATGACCTGGACGTTGAGTTCCTGGGCCGCCATGCCGGTGGCGGCGGCGTAGAGCGCGCGCATCGTCGGGCGTCCTCTTTACGCGTTGCCGACGTCGGCGAGGCGCTGGATCGCCTGGCCGCGCAAGGAGTCGAGCCGCGACACCGTGTCGGAGACGAGCTGGTAGGTGCGGTTCACCTCCAGCATCCGGCTCATCGCCAGGACCGGACGGACGTTCGAGCGCTCGAGCGCGCCGGGCTCGATCCGCCCCTGGGGGCCGGCTGCTTGCGCGGGGGTGTTCGACGAGTAGAGGTTGGCGCCGGCATTCGTCAGGCCTTGCGGGTTCGCGAAGGTGACGAGGCGCAGGCGGCCCCGGGTGCCCTGGTTGGTCGAGACGGTCCCGTCCGGCCCGAGCGCCAGCCCGGTCTCCTGCTGGCCGATCTGGATCGGGCCGCCGTCGCCGAGAACCGGGTAGCCGTCGCTCGTCACGATCTGGCCCTGCGGGTTCAGCTCGAAGGCGCCGTTGCGGGTGTAGCGCTCGCCCTGCGGCGTCTGCACCGCGAAGAAGGCCTCGCCGCGGATCGCCGCGTTGAGCGGGTTGCCGGTCGGCTCGATCGGCCCCTGCTGCATGTCGAGGGGCGTCGCCGCATCGATGACGTAGGAGACCTTGCGGTCGGGGCGCTGGAAGGTCTCCGCGCTCGCCTTCGGCATCAGGTATTCCTGGAAGCGCGTCGCGCGCGCCTTGAAGCCCGTCGTGGTGACGTTGGCCATGTTGTTGGCGATGACCTCGAGCTCGCGCCCGAGGGCCATCTGGGACGAGAGCCCGATCAACTGAGCATTCTGCACCGGCTACTCCCCGACGATGCGTGGTGTCGGGCCACCCCGCTCCCCAGCGGCGGACCCGCAAGGATGATCGCAGGGGCCGTGCCAGGCCGCGCCGTCCGGAATTCTGCTGTCATGGCAAATGCTTGGTTAATCGCAGGGGGCGGCCGGCCCGGTCGTTTCGTGCCGACCCGGCAGGTTCGACCGGGCAGAAATTGCCGCCTTAACGGCACGTTAACCGTCTTCGCTCACTCTACGGACAGGCCCGGTGACGGGTTTTCAAGGGGTTGGACGGCGGGGGATGGCCAAGAAGCCGAAGAAGGCGCCTGCGCCAGAGGGCGAGGGCGAGGAGGGCGCGGCCCCCGCCGGGGGTAAGAAGAAGCTGATCATCATCGGCGCCGCGGTGTTGCTGCTGGTGGCCGGCGGCGGTGGCGGGTTCATGGTGATGCGCAGCCGCGCCGCCCAGGCCGAGAAGCAGGCCGTCGAGCAGAAGCTGCCGGTGGCGTTCATGGATGTCCGCGAGATGACCATGAACCTGATGCCCGAGCCCGGGCAGACCCAGCCGCGCTTCCTGCGCCTGAAGGTTGCGCTGGAGGTACGGGATTCCAAGGTGGTGGCCGAGATCCAGCCCCTGATGCCCCGGGTCGAGGATACCTTCCAGGTCTTCGTGCGCGAGCTGCGCGTCGGCGACTTCGAGGCCGCCGGCGGCACCTACCGCCTGCGCGAGGAGCTGCTGCGCCGGGTCAACGTGGCGGTCTATCCCGCCAAGGTCGACGCGGTGCTCTTCAAGGACTTCGTGATCCAGTAACAATCCTCGAGCGGGACTTGGTGCTTCCGTGGCCGGACCTGACGATACCATCGACGACGACGACTGGGCTGCGGCCCTGATCGAGCAGGGCGGCGGCGGCGACGCCTCGCTCGCCGAGGAATGGGGCGCGGCGCTGGCGGAGCAGGGCACCGCCACCCAGGCGAGCGACATGGCGGCCGAGTGGGCCAACATGATCGACGAGGGCGAGGCCGAGAACCTCCCCGAACTCGCCGGCAACGACCGCATCCTGAACCAGGAGGAGATCGACCAGGTCCTGGGATTCTCGCTGCGCGAGCTCTCGGCCTCGGGCGCGGGCGGCATCCGGGCCATCGTCGATTCGGGCGTCGTCTCGTACGAGCGCCTGCCGATGCTCGAGATCGTCTTCGACCGGATGATCCGGTTGCTGTCGACGAGCTTGCGCAACTTCTTCCAGGACAACGTCGAGGTCACCCTCGACAACATCACCTCGGTGCGCTTCGGCGACTACCTGAACGCGATCCCGCTGCCGACCCTGCTCGGCGTGTTCCGGGCCGATACCTGGGAGAATTCGGGCCTCGTCACGGTCGAGTCGAACCTCGCCTACTCGACCCTCGACCTGCTGCTCGGCGGCAAGCGCGGCGGCACCAGCATCCGCCTCGACGGGCGGCCGTTCACGCCGATCGAGATGCAGCTGGTGCGCCGGATGGTCGAGATCATCCTCGGCGACCTCGAGGCCTCGTTCCAGCCGCTCTCGCCGGTGCGCTTCCTCATCGACCGGATCGAGACCAACCCGCGCTTCGCCACCATCACCCGGCCGGCGAACGCCGCGATCCTGATCGATCTCAAGCTCGACATGGAGGGCCGCGGCGGCCTGCTCCAGATCCTCTTCCCCTATGCCACGATCGAGCCGATCCGCGACCTGCTGCTGCAGAGCTTCATGGGCGAGAAGCTCGGCCGCGACCACATCTGGGAAGGGCACCTCGCCACCGAGATCTTCCAGGCCGACGTGGCGGTCGAGGCGGTGCTGCACGAGATGTCGCTGCCCCTGCGCCGGGTGCTGTCGCTGGAAGTCGGCGACACCATCATGTTCGACGCCAAGCCCGCCGACCTCATCACCCTGCGCTGCGGCGACTGGGCGATGACGCAAGGAAGGATCGGCCGCCTCGACGACAGCATCGCCGTGCAGGTGACCCGCCCCCTGCGCCGCGCCCGCACCACCCTCGCGGCCTTCGAGGCCTCGATGCAGAACCGCAAGGACGGCTAGCGCCGCATGTCCCTCTTCACGTTCCCGAGCGAGGCCGCATCGTGAGCCTGATCGTCAGCATCCTGGCCGACCTGCTGGTGGCGGTCCTGCTCGTCGCCTGCATCGCCACCTCCGTCAGCCTCGGCCGCCGCATCACCCGCCTCAAGGGCGACGAGACGGCGATGCGCCAGACCATCGGCGACCTGATGGTGGCGACCGAAACCGCCGAGCGGGCGATCGCCGGCCTGCGCACCACGCTCGCCGAGTGCGATCGCACCCTCGCCGAGCGCCTGCGCCTGGCCGAGCGCACCAATGCCGACCTCGCCGCCCAGCTGCAGGCCGGCGACGAGGTGCTCTCGCGCATCGGCCGCATCGTCGCCCAGGCCCGGGCGGCGGTGCCCGGCGAGATGTCGGCTCCGGCGGCCCAAGCTGCCTTCTCCCAAGCTGCCTTCTCCCAAGCCGCCTTCTCCCAAGATGCCTTCTCGCAGGGCGCCTTCTCTCAAGCCGCCTTCGCCCAGCCGCAGGCCGCCGCGGCGCAGGGGACCGTCGCGCCCGAGCCGGTCGCCCCTGCGCCGCCGCCCGCCCCCGAGCCGCGGCCGGTTTCCACCGGCGAGCGCCTCGGCGCCGCCGCCGCCGCCGCCCGCGCCCTCAGCGAGCGGGCCCTGAGCCGCCTCCAGGCCCAGGCCGCATGAGCCTCGCGCCGCTCCTGCGCCGCTTCGCCGGGCTGCCGCTCGCCGGAGCCCCGGCCGGCGGCTCGCCCGCCGCCGGTGCGGCGGCCCCTGCCGCCATGGCTGGAGCCGGCGCTGCGCCCGCCGCCACGCCGGCCGCCGCGAAGCCAGCCGCCGTCAATCCACCCGTCGCGACGCCCGCCGGCACCTTGCCCGTCAAGGTCCCGCAGGCGCCCCCCTCCGTCGCCGTGCTGGCGCGGCGCCTGCTGGCGAACCCGGTCTGGCGCGGGCCGATGATCCGCCTGCGCCTCGTCGATGCGGTGGCGGTGGCGGCCTCAGGCCTCCTGCTGCTGAAGGTGCTGGCCGTGCTCAATGCCGGGCCGTCCACCGGCGCCCGCTTCGCCGAGCTGCTGGTCCATGCCCGCTCCAGCTACGAGCCGACCGATCCGGCGATCACCGGCTCCGTCTCGCCCAAGGAGGCGCCGAAGGAGCCGGCGGCGGCGCCCGCCCCGGCGGAGCCGCCGCGGCCGGCCGCCGAGCCGGTCTCGCCCTCCGAGCGGGCGATCCTCGAGAAGCTCGGCGCCCGGCGCGACGTCCTGCAGCAGCGCTCGCGCGACCTCGAGACCCGCGAGCAGCTGATCGAGAATGCCGAGCGCAAGCTCGAGACCCGCATCAACGACCTGAAGACCCTGGAGCAGAAGGGCGACGACGCCGCGGCCAAGCGCGCCGAGGCGGAGGCCGCCGGGCTCAAGTCCCTGGTCACGATGTACGAGACGATGAAGCCCAAGGAGGCCGCCCGGGTCTTCGACAGGCTGAAGCTCGATGTCCTGGTGCCGGTCGTGGTGGGCATGAACCCACGCAAGATGGCCGAGGTGCTGGCCGTGATGCAGCCCGAGGCGGCCGAGCGCCTGACCGTGGCGCTCGCCCAGCGCGCCCGCGGCGGCGGCGGGCCGAAGGCCGCCTCCGCCGCCCCGGGCCTGCCGCCCGGCGAGCTGCCGGCGCTCGACGGGGTGCGCTGAGCCTCCCGCATCGCCTCGGTGTGGGACGGGCCCGCAAGGAGGCTCGACGAGGCGCGGAACGCGTCGGCACCGGCCGTATCGAGGCCGGATGACCCGAAGTTAAGCCCTCATTAGCCCTGTGCCGCCATGGTGCCGGCTCGGGGTTTTCGGGCGGATGCGATGGGTTCGACGGGCAGGAACCGCCGCGCTGCGGCGCTGATGGCGCTGGCGGTTTGGGCCGCCGGGACCGGCGCGGCCGATGCGGCACAGCTCGTCGCGATCCAGGGCAGCGAGCAGAAGAATTTCGGCCGCATCGCGCTCACCTTCGACCACGGCGTGAAGGTGACCGCCAAGGTCACCGGCGGGGTGCTGGTGGTGAGCTTCCGCGAGCCGGTGACCGGCCAGCGCGACCGCCTGGCCGCCGAGATGCCGGCCTACGTGGCGCAGGTCCGCCGCGATCCGGACGGCGCGGGCCTGCGGGTCGCCCTGCAGGCGCCCTACCGGGTCAACGTGCTGGAGGCGGGCGAGCGGGTCTTC
>NZ_LABZ01000185.1 GCF_001043955.1 Methylobacterium tarhaniae
GCCGCGGCGAAGAGTGAGAGGAGCGACGGCAGGTCGGATGGGAGGGCGGGCCGGGCGGTCACCCCCGCTCCAGCGGCCGCATCACCGCGTAGAGCGCGCGCTTCGCCTCGAAGCCGATGCCCGGCACGTCCGGCATCGCGACCCGGCTGTCCTCCACCGGCACCGAATCGGCGAAGCCGCCGAAGGGGGCGAAGACGTCCGGGTAGCTCTCGTTGCCGCCGAGGCCGAGGCCCACCGCGATGTTGAGGGCGAACTGGTGGCCCCCGTGGGGCACGCAGCGGCGCGGCGACCAGCCATGGGCGCGCAGCGTCTCGAGGGTGCGGAGGTACTCCACCAGCCCGTAGGACAAGGCGGGGTCGAATTGCAGGATGTCCCGGTCCGGCCTCAAGCCGCCGTGGCGGATCAGGTTGCGGGCGTCCTGGTGCGAGAAGAGGTTCTCGCCCGTGGCGAGGGGGCCGTCATAGGTCGTGGCGAGCGCCGCATGGGCCAGGTAGTCGAGGGGGTCGACCGGCTCCTCGTACCAGCGCAGCCCGTAGGGCGCGACAGCCCGGCCGAAGCGGATCGCTTCCTCGAGCGTGAAGCGGCCGTTGACATCGACGCAGAGACGGGCGCCGTCGCCGCCGAGCACGCTCAGGACCGCCTCGATCCGGGCGATGTCCTCGTCCAGCGGCACCAGCCCGACCTTCATCTTCACGGTGCTGTAGCCGCGGTCGAGGTAGGAGCGCATCTCGTCCTTGAGGGCGTCGAGGCCCTTGCCCGGGTAGTAGTAGCCGCCGGCGGCGTAGACCCAGGCTTTGGCATCGGCCTCTCCGCCGCGGTACCTTTCGGCCAGGAGCCGCCAGAGCGGCACGCCCTTCGCCTTGGCGAGCGCGTCCCACAGGGCCATGTCGAGGACCCCGACCGCCACCGAGCGCTCGCCGTGGCCGCCGGGCTTCTCGTTCCTCATCATGGCGGCCCAGGCCCGGTGCGGGTCGATCAGGCCGTCCTCGCCCTGGAGGTCCTCGGGTGCCGCGGCCAGCAGGCGCGGGATGAACCGCTCGCGCAGCAATCCTTGCGGCGCGTAGCGGCCGTTGGAGTTGAAGCCGAAGCCAACGACCGGGCGGCCGTCGACCACGGCGTCGGTCACCACCGCGACCACGCTCGCCGTCATGGTCGAGAAGTCGATCCAGGCGTTGGCGATGTCCGACTTGATCGGCGCGACGACGTCGCGGATGGCGGTGATGCGCATGGCAAATCCCTCGCGGGCCAAACGGGGCGTCTCGTAGGGGCGTGCGCCCGCGTTGGCAAATGCGCGGCGCGCGGGGCGTCAGCGCGCCGTGCCGTTCTTCTGCGAGCCCGGGCCGGTGCCGGGTGCGCCGCTGCCGGTCGGGCCCTCGCGCTGCACCGTGGGGCCGGGACCCATGTTGCCGCCGCTCGACCCCTGCGAGCCGGTCGAGCCCATGCTGCCCGGATTGTTGCCGCCGATGCCGTTGCCCGGCGGCTGGCTCGACATGCCCGAGCCGGTATTGCCGCTCGATGGCGGGGCGACGCCGGTGCCGTTGTTGATGCCCTGGGCGGCGGCGGTGCCGGCGGCGAGGGCCAGGGCGAGGGCGAGGAGGGGGGTGCGAATCGGCATGAGCGGTGTCCGCGGTGCTGGAGCGAGTCGGACCGGGGCAACGGCAGGACCGGGCCGGCGTTCCCGCCTGCGATGCCGGATCGTTCCGGCCCTCGATCGCCGTGGCGGCAAGAACGCCTGATGGCAGGAGCACCTGGTGGCGAGAAGCGCCCGGCAGCCGGAGCGGGGGCCTGCCCGGTGCGGATGAAGGGGTTGGCATCGCCCCACTTCTGCATGCAGATTGCGCATCCTGTCGTCCCAATGTCACGGGGCGGCGGTTATGGCCACCCGCCAGAAGGTGGCGCGGATCTTGAAGGGGAGTGCGCGGGGTCCGGTCGCGGCCCATCCCGCGCGAAGGAGTTGTGATGCAGGTGTTCCTGATCGCCCTGGGGCTCGTCGCTGTCCTGGTCGCCATCGGCGTGTTCGGCCGCCATCCCGATCACCGCGAGGTGCCGGTTCCCCGGCGACGCGGATGAGGGCGCCTCGAGCGCGGCGCAACGGCCGCGTTCCTGGCGCGTTAGGTCCTGCGGGCGGCCGCGCGGCGGTCCCGAAAAGTCAGGTTCTCCTGCGACAGGAGCCCATCATGCCCGCATTGCGTTCGCTCACCCGCGCGTTCCTCATCGGCGCGCTCGTCTCCGCCGGCAGCCTCGCGCAGGCGCAGGGCCTGCCCGACCAGACCGGGACCGGGGGCGGGCCGCGCTCCACCATCACGGCGCCGAACACGAGCTCGGTCGGCCAGACCCTGCCGCCTTCGGGTTCGGCAGACCGGGGCCTGGAGCGCCGGATCGACGACCGCACCCGCCAGGAGCGCATCGACGACCGGATCGACAGCGGCATCTGCATCGGCTGCAACCGGTAGGGAGAGCTGCGGCTCGCCCGTCAGCCCAGCATCTCCGTCAGCCGCGCCCGGGCGCGGTTGATCCGGCTCTTCACCGTGCCGACCCGGCATGCCATCGCCGTCGCGATGTCCTCGTAGGAGAGATCGTGGACGGCCGAGAGCAGCAGCGCCTCGCGCTGGTCCGGCACCAGGCGGTCGAGGGCCGCCTGGACGTCGCGCAGGTCGAGGCTGCCCTGCTGGGACGGGAGGGAGACGAGGCGCGCGGCGAACAGCCCCTCGGGGTCGCCAACCTCGCGGGCCCGCTTCTGATACTCGGAATAGAAGTTGTTGCGCAGGATCGTGTAGAGCCAGGCCGACAGGTGGGTGCCGGGCGCGAACCGGTCCTGTGCCGCCCAGGCCTTGAGAAGGGTCTCCTGCACCAGGTCGTCGGCGCGGCTGCGGTCGTTGCACAGGGTCAGGGCCCGGCGCCGCAGCCGCGGCACCTCCTCCAGGAGGTCGCGGTGGAACGCCTCCGCCGGCGCGGTGTCGAGCCCGGCCAGGGCCGCGGCGAGGCGGGCGACCAGATCCTGCAGCCGGTCGCAGGGCGCGAGGGAGGCGGCGTCGTAGGCGGCGCGGAGCGTCGCCCCGAGATGGGCCTGGATGCCGGCCGGCAGGAAGGGTGCCTCGCCCTGTTCCTGGTCGTTCATGGTCGACGGCGCCATCGTGCGGTCTCCGGTGACCGACGCTTAAGGCACATCCTGTCGTACCATTACAATGATCCGGCCATACTAGTTCGTCCCGCCGGCCGGTCCTGTGCCGGACAGGCCCCGCACCAGGGGCAGGGCCGCCGCGCAGGTTCCGGCCATGACCCAGAACGCCCCCGCCCCGAGGGCGTCGTAGAGAGGGCCGGCCGCCAGCGTCGCGAGGGTGGTGGCGAGCCCGAGGCCGAGGGTGCCGTAGAGGGTCTGGGCCGTCGCCGCGAGGGCGGGCGGCACGGCCTCGGCGAGGATCCGCATCGCCGCGAGGTGCAGGAGCGCGAAGGTCAGCCCGTGCAGGGCCTGGATGCCGACGAGGGCCGGCAGGGCGACGGTGAGCGCCGCCACCGACCAGCGCACCATGCCGGCCCCGGCCGCCAGCGCCAGGGCGGCGGCGGGACCGATGCGGGCGAGGAGCGGCGGCCCGACGAGGAGGAAGACCAGCACCTCCGCCGCCACCGCCTCGGCCCAGAGCAGGCTCGCCGTCGCCGGGCTCAGGCCCGCCGCGCGCCAGCGGATCACCGCGAAGGCGTCGTGCACCGCATGGCTGCCGATCACCAGGGCGGCGACCGCGACGAGGCGCCGGAACACCGCCGAGCGGAGAAGCGATCCGGCCCCGGCCGTCGCGGGCGCCCCGGCGGCGGCCTCCGCCGGCAGCCGGAGCGTCGCGCCGGCGAGCGCCGCGAAGGCGGCCGCCCCCGCCACCGGCAGGGCCGCGAGGCCGAGGAACGCGGTGACCTGCCCGGCCGCCAGGATGCCGGCGATGAAGGCGGCCGAGCCCGCGCCCCGCACGGTGCCGTAGGCGAAGCGGGCGGTGCTGGCGGTGGCGGTCCTGGTAGTCGTGGCGGCGAGAGCCAGGGCGTCGGCGAGGGGGGCGAGCGGTGCCGTCGCGGCCGCGTGGGCGAGGCCGGCGAGCAGCAATCCGGCAAAGCCGTGGCCGGCGAGGTAGAGGAGGGCGCTTCCCGCCGAGAGCGCGGCGCAGGCCGCGAGCACGCCCCGTCCGGCGCCGAGCCGGTCGGCGAGACGGCCCGCGAGGGGGCCGGCGGCGAGGCGGATGCCGGTGCCGGCGGCGAGCACCAGGCCGACCTCGGTGGGGGAGAGCCCGCGCTGGCTGAGGAGCGCGGGCAGGAACGGCGTGGTGAGGCCGTAGCCGGCGTAGAGCGCGGCGTAGACGAGGAGGAAGCGCGGCAGCGCGCCCGAGCGGACCTGCATCGTGCAAGTCTACCCGGTCTCGCGGGGATGGGCCGCCGCGGCCGGGACCGGAATCAGAGCAGGCCGGCGCCGTGCGGGTGGTCGCGCGGCGGCTCGACCGCGACGATGGCCCCGAGGCCGAGGATGAGGGCGCCCGCGGCGCAGAAGGCGAGGGAGAGAGCGGTGATGATCATGAGGGGAGCTTCGCGATTCCGTGCTTAACGCGAGCTTGCCGAGCAGGGTGAAGAGAGAGAAAACCCCGGCATCCACACCACGCCCACGGGCGGGTGCGGCGAGGCCGCCACGGTCACACGAACGCCACGATCGCGGCAACGGCCGTCATCACGGGAGGAACGCCTGTGGAGTACCGCACACTCGGCCGGTCCGGCCTGAAGGTCTCGCCCCTCTGCCTCGGCACCATGATGTTCGGCGGGCCCACCCCCGACGACGAGGCGGAGCGCATCGTGGCCGATGCCCGCGACCGGGGAACCACCTTCATCGACACCGCGAACGCCTATACCGAGGGGCGCTCGGAGGAGGTTGTGGGCCGGGCCATCGCCCGCGACCGCGACGCCTGGGTGCTCGCCACCAAGGTGGCGAACCCGATGGGCGAGGGCCCGAACGACCGCGGCCTGTCGCGCGCCCATATCGTGCAGGCCTGCGAGGCCAGCCTGCGGCGGCTCGGCACCGACCGGATCGACCTGTACTACCTCCACAAGGAGGACCACGAGACGCCGCTCTCCGAGACCGTGCGGGCGATGGCCGACCTGATCCGGGCCGGCAAGGTGCGCTATTTCGGGGTGTCGAACCACCGCGCCTGGCGGGTGGCCGAGATCTGCCGCCTGTGCGACGAGCACGGCATCGACCGGCCGGCGGCGAGCCAGCCCTACTACAACGCCCTCAACCGGATGCCGGAGGTCGAGCACCTTCCGGCCTGCGCCCATTACGGGCTGGGCGTCGTGCCCTACTCGCCCCTCGCCCGCGGCGTGCTGACGGCCAAGTACCGCCCCGGCGAGGCCCCGCCCGAGGGCACCCGCGCCGGGCGGGGCGACGCCCGGATGATGCAGACCGAGTGGCGGCCCGAGAGCCTGCGCATCGCCGAGCGCCTCAAGGCCCATGCGGAGGCGAAGGGCGCGTCGGCGATCGACTTCGCGGTGGCCTGGGTGCTCAACAACCGCGCCGTCACCGCGGTGATCGCCGGGCCGCGGACCTTCGACCAGTGGCGGTCCTATGCCCGCGCGCTCGACTACCGCTTCACGCCGGAGGACGAGGCCCTGGTCGACGGCCTGGTGCCGGCGGGCCACCCGTCGACGCCGGGCTACACCGACCCGGCCTACCCCCTCGAGGGCCGGACCACCTGGACGGCGGCCCGAGACTGAGCCACGCTCTCTTTCGTCAGGCTAGCGGCGCATCTGGTGTGGATGACGCCGGTCCGACGGCGATTTCCTCTTGGAACGCGCCGCGCACGGCTTAGTTGTTGACGCTATGTGCCCAGGCATGTCCACTGTTCGACCCTGGGAGATGGGTTGCAGACCGGAGGAGACCGATGGCGACCAAGACCACCAAGAAGGCCGAAACGAAGGCCGAGCCCGACGCCGCCCCGAAGACCGCCACGAAGGCGGCCAAGGAGACCAAGGCCGAGGGCAAGGATGAGGGCAAGGGCAAGAAGGTCGCCGCGCCGAAATCCGGCGACAAGCCGAACGCCCTGCAGAAGCCCCTGCAGCCGACGCCCGAGCTCGGCGCCATCGTGGGCGACAGCCCGATCCCGCGTGGCGAGGTGGTGAGCAAGGTGTGGGACTACATCCGCAAGCACTCGCTCCAGAACCCCGAGAACAAGCGCGAGATCCTCGCCGACGACAAGCTGAAGAAGGTCTTCGGCAAGGACAAGGCGACGATGTTCGAGATGAACAAGTACCTCGCCCAGCACCTGAAGTAAGGCGGCCTGCCTCCTCCCGTCCGGATGGCCGCGCGATGCGGCCGTCCGTTCCTCCCCTGCCGGAGCGGAGCGCGGGATCCGGCCGCGGGCGGATGCGCCTTCCGCGCACCGGGTCGGCCCGCCTCCGTCAATCCGCCGCGCGCGCATCCCCGGCGTCTCGACCGGCCGGTGATCCGATGCCCCAGACCGACGATCCGGACGAGACCGGCCGCCGGCGCGCCCTCGCGGCGATCGTGGTCCTGGCGGTCCTGGTGATCGGCGGCGTCTGGCTCGCCAACACCCTGCGCCGGGAATCGGCCCGCGAGGATTGCCTGGCGAGCGGCCGCCGGGACTGCGCGGCGCTGCAGCCCGGGCCCTGACGCATCGGCGCGGCGGCCTTGCAGGTCCGGGAACCCGCCGGCCGACGCTCACCCCACCCGAGACCTCACACCGGGGTCACCGCCGCCGAGATCATCTCGTGGATCTCCGGCAGCATCCGCCGGGTGGCCTGGCGGCCGAGCTCGATGCATTCCTCGGCGCGGTGGAACTCGAACAGGCCCATCTGGGCGAGCTTCGGGTTGATCATCACGTCGGGCGGGTCGCCCGCGAGCCGCGAGCGCGAGATCCGGTCCTGGGTGATGTTGAAGGCATCGACCATCACGCTCGCGATGCCGCTCGGCGCGCCGGCCTCCGGCCGGGGCTTCGGCTTCTGGCGCCGGCCGCCGATCAGCGGCCAGCGCCGCGGCTCCTCCGGCATCGCGGCGGCGGCCTCGGCGGCGGCGTCCATCACCGCGTCGGCCCCTTCGGCGCCGTGCGACTGGATCACCGTGCCGCGCACCCGCATGTCGCCGTTGAGGTTGACGCAGAGCACCACGTCGGCCCCCAGGGCGCGGGCCGCCGTCACCGGCACGGGATTGACCAGCGCGCCATCCATCAGCCAGCGCCCGGCGATCTTCACCGGATCGAAGATGCCCGGCAGCGCGTAGGAGGCCCGCACCGCCTCGACGAGGCCGCCGCGGGTGAGCCAGATCTCGTGCCCGGTGCCGAGCTCGGTCGCCACCGCCGCGAAGGTCAGGGGCAGGTCCTCGATGCGGCAGGCGCCGAGGTCGCGCTCGAGCAGCCGCCGCAGGCGTTCCCCGGCGATGAGCCCCGAGCCGCTGATGTGGAAATCGAGCAGGCCCATCACCCGGCGCTTGGTCAGCGACAGGGCGAAGTCGCGCAACTCCCGGAGCTTGCCGGCGGCGTGGCAGGCGCCGACCGCCGCCCCGATCGAGCAGCCCGCCACCACGTCGATGGGGATGCCGGCCTCCTGCAGCACCTCGATCGCGCCGATATGCGACCAGCCGCGGGCCGCGCCCCCGCCGAGCGCCAGGCCGACCTTGGCTCGCCGCGGCGGCGCGGGCTCGGGCATGCCAGCGGCACCCAGCACGCCGTCCGCTGAGCGCCGTACCGGCGCGCCGGAGAAGAGTGCGATGCCGTCCCACATCATGGCGCCTGACCTCTGCCGGGCCTGTCCCGGATCCCAGTGTGGCCTGGATCCATCAAGCGTTCGTCAACGGCAGAGGTTGCATCACGATCGGCGGCGTCTGTCGCAACGTCATGCCGCGGGTGCCCGCGGCAGCGGCAAGGGGGCGGCCTCCTTCAGCGTGTCGAGCACCACCGAGGAATGGACATGCGCCACGCTCTCGTGCGGCAGGAGCACGTCGTTGACCAGGCCGGAGAGCGCCTTCAGGTCGGGCACGATCACCTTGAGCAGGTAGTCGCTGTCCCCCGTCAGCACGTGGGCCTCCAGCACGCAATCGAGGCCGCGGACCAGCTCGGCGAAGCGGCGGGCATTGTCGCGGTTGTGCGTGGCGAGCGCCACCTTGGTGAACACCGTGACGGTGAGGCCGAGCGGCCCGGGCGTCAGGTCCGCCCGGTAGCCGCGGATCACGCCGCGCTCCTCCAGCCGCAGGCGCCGCCGCGAGCATTGGCTCGCCGAGAGGTGCACCCGCTCGGCGAGTTCCTGGTTGCCGAGCCGGCCATCCTCCTGCAACGCCGCGAGGATTTTCAGGTCGAACCCGTCGAGGGTGAGAGCATCGGTCATGGCGAGGCGGTTCCATGCACGATCCGTGCGCGAAGCCCGGGCCGGCGCCCGGATTTCGCACGCAACGCGCGGGCCGTCCATGCTGTGATGCGGGTCGAAAGACATTCAGGAGGACGTGGACGATGGGCCCCTATCCGCACGACGCCCCGGCGGCGCAGGTCACCGCCGCCAACCCGATGGGCACGGACGGGTTCGAGTTCGTGGAATACGCCCATCCCGAGCCGCAGGCCCTGCACGACCTGTTTCGCGCCATGGGCTTCTCGGCGGTGGCGCGCCATCGCACCAAGGCGATCACCGTCTACCGCCAGGGCGACGTGAACTACCTCGTCAACGAGGAGCCCGGCAGCCACGGCCACCGTTTCGTCGCCGCCCACGGCCCCTGCGCCCCCGCGATGGCGTTCCGGGTGGTCGACGCGAAGGCCGCCTACGACCGGGCGATCACGCTCGGCGCGGAGCCGGCCGACCCGGCGGACGGCGAAAAAACCCTCGACGTGCCGGCGATCAAGGGCATCGGCGGCTCGCTGCTCTACTTCGTCGAGACCTACGGGGTGAAGGGCTCGCCCTACGAGGCCGAGTTCGAGTGGCTGGGCGAGCGTGACCCGAGGCCGGAGGGTCTCGGCCTCTACTACCTCG
This sequence comes from Methylobacterium tarhaniae, assembly GCF_001043955.1. GTDB lineage: Bacteria > Pseudomonadota > Alphaproteobacteria > Rhizobiales > Beijerinckiaceae > Methylobacterium > Methylobacterium tarhaniae. The sequence goes on from NZ_LABZ01000185.1 coordinate 8,992, forward strand.
ATCACCTGACCCACAACGTGCATCGCGGCCGGATGGGCGTCTGGGCCGGGTTCTACGAAAGAATCTTCAACTTCCGCCAGATCCGCTACTTCGACATCGCGGGCAAGCAGACCGGCCTGTTCTCGAAGGCGCTGACCTCGCCGGACGGCAAGATCCGTATCCCGATCAACGAATCGGCCGACGCGAAGAGCCAGATCGAGGAATACCTGCACGCCTATAACGGCGAGGGCATCCAGCACATCGCCTGCGGCTGCCGCGACATCTACGCGACGATCGAGGCGCTGCGGGCCGGCGGCGTCGCCTTCATGCCCGCGCCCCCGTCCGTCTATTACCGCCGCGTCGACCGGCGCCTGCCCGGCCACGGCGAGCCGCTGGAGCGGATGGAGAAGAACGGCATCCTGATCGACGGCGAGGGCGTGGTCGAGGGCGGGATGACCAAGATCCTGCTCCAGCTGTTCTCGGCCAACGCGATCGGGCCGATCTTCTTCGAGTTCATCCAGCGGAAGGGCGACGACGGCTTCGGCGAGGGCAACTTCAAGGCCCTGTTCGAATCGATCGAGGAGGACCAGATCCGCCGCGGCGTCCTCGCGGCCGACGGCAGCCGTGACGCGGCGGCCTGAGGGATCGTTTGATCGGATCCCACAGAGTTGACACCCTCGGCGTCATTCCGGGGCCGCGAAGCGGAGCCCGGACTGACATGGAGGGTGTCAGTACTGCCCGAAAAGTCAGACAGGCTCCGAGGGTCTTTCAGTCCGGAAGAGGCGGTCCGATCCGGGCCGCCTCGCGCGTTCGAGGCGGTACGCTCCGAGACTATCCTCAAGTAGAGTGCAGCCTCCCTCTCCCGTCCGGGCGCGGGAGGCTGCAGCTTGCTTTATTTGTAATAATGTCGAAAAGAGGCTGACGAAAGAGGCGCTCTCCGTGCCGACCCGCCCTGTCCTTTCCCGGCCGCGGCGATCCGGGCGGGAGCGGCCGTTTGGCAGCCGGCCTGATCTTGTCGCGCGCGCGGTTTTCCGCTTATCAGGGCCCCGCGCACCGTTCCCGGTCGCGCTACGTCCATCGCCCGACCGGATCGATATGCTGAAGGCCTTCCTCGCCTACTACCGGCCGTACCGGGCCCTGTTCCTCCTCGATTTCGGCTGCGCCATCCTGTCGGGCCTGCTCGAGCTCGGCTTCCCGATGGCGGTGAAGGCCTTCGTGGACGTGCTGCTGCCGCAGCAGGACTGGAGCCTGATCCTGCTCGCGGCGGCGGGGCTCGCCCTGCTCTACGTCGCCAATTCGGGGCTGATGGTGGTGGTGACCTATTGGGGTCACGTGCTCGGCATCAACATCGAGACCACGATGCGCGCCCGCGCCTTCGACCACCTGCAGACGCTGTCGTTCCGCTTCTTCGACAACCAGAAGACCGGTCACCTCGTCGCCCGGGTGACGAAGGACCTCGAGGAGATCGGCGAGGTCGCCCATCACGGGCCCGAGGACCTGTTCATCGCCGTGATGACGCTTCTCGGCGCCTTCGGGCTGATGCTCGTCGTCCACCCGCCGCTGGCGCTGATGACCGCCGCGATCCTGCCGGTCATCGCCTTCGTCACCGTGCGCTATGGCGGCCGCATGACCCAGAACTGGCAGGCGCAGTACGGTCGGGTCGGCGCCTTCAACGCCCGCATCGAGGAGAATGTCGGCGGCATCCGGGTGGTGAAGGCCTTCGCCAACGAGGCCCATGAGCGGCGCCTCTTCGCCGCCGACAACGAGCGCTACCGGGCCACCAAGCTCGAAGCCTACAAGATCATGGCGGCGAGCCTGTCGCTCAACTATCTCGGCATGCGCCTCGTGCAGATCGTGGTGCTGCTCGGCGGCGCGGCCTACGTGGTGCGGGGCGACCTCAGCCCCGGCGGCTTCGTCGGCTTCCTGCTCCTCGTCGGGGTGTTCTACCGGCCGCTGGAGAAGATCAGCGCGGTGGTCGAGACCTACCCGAAGGGGATCGCGGGCTTCCGCCGCTACATGGCGCTGCTGGCCACCGCCCCCGACATCGTCGACCGGCCGGGCGCGATTCCCGCGCCTCCCTTGCGCGGCGAGATCCGCTTCGAGGGCGTGCGCTTCGGCTACGGCGACGGCCGGCCGGTCCTCGACGGCGTCGACCTCGCGGTGCGGGCGGGCGAGACCGTGGCCTTCGTCGGACCGTCCGGTGCCGGCAAGACCACCCTGTGCTCGCTGGTGCCGCGCTTCTACGACGTCGAGGCCGGGCGGATCACCATCGACGGGCACGACATCCGCGACCTGACCCTGGCCTCCCTGCGCGGCCAGATCGGCATCGTGCAGCAGGACGTCTTCCTGTTCGCCGGCACGATCCGGGAGAACATCGCCTATGGCCGGCTCGATGCCAGCGAGGCCGAGATCCGGGAGGCGGCGCACCGGGCCCGCCTCGACGCCCTGATCGCGATGCTGCCCGACGGCCTCGATACCGTGGTGGGCGAGCGCGGCGTCAAGCTCTCCGGCGGGCAGAAGCAGCGCCTGGCGATCGCCCGGGTGTTCCTCAAGAATCCGCCGATCCTGATCCTCGACGAGGCGACCTCGGCCCTCGACACCGAGACCGAGCGCGAGATCCAGCAGGCGCTCTCCGAGCTGGCGGAAGGCCGCACGACCCTCGTCATCGCCCACCGCCTCGCCACCATCCGGCATGCCGACCGCATCGCCGTGGTGTCGCAGGGGCGCATCCTCGAGCAGGGCTCGCACGAGGCTCTGGTGGCGGCGGACGGCGCCTACCGGCGCCTGCACGCGGCGCAGGGCGGCCTGGCCGGAATCGCGGCGGAGTGACGAGGCCGGTGCCTCAATGCCCCGTGGTGTGGAGCGCCCAGACGTCCTCCTCGACGTCCAGCAGCGTCTCGTGCACCTGGCGCGCGAGGGCGAGGGCAGCCTCGTCGTTCGGCGCCGAGCCGCAGAAGCGGGCGATCACCGCGAGCGACTCGACCGACAGGGCCTGCCGGAAGCGGGCGAAGCCGCCCGGGCACTCCGCCTCGTAGGACAGGGCGAGGTCGCGCAGGACATGCGCGAGGAGATCCGCTGTGCGCGGGGCGGCCGGGGGACGGCCCGTGGCGGCCGTCGATGCGTCATATGATAAGATCATACGCGCGCAAGTAGTGCCTGCAACACGGCGGAAATATATGGACTTACAGCCTAGGCCTTACGGCATAGGGCGAAAGCCCGGGCTTTTTCCGTCGATGTTCCACCTGTCGCAGGCCGAATTCCGGGCCGTTCAGGCCGGATGGCGCGGGTCCCGGCCCGGTGAGAGGCGATACGCTCAAGGCAGATTTCCAGCAACATCGGAAATTCCCGCTGCCGGATTTCTCGCGAATTCGTGGGAAGCAGGCGATGCCATGTTAATGACGGCCGCGCTGTCCGGCGCCGAAGCTGGCCCACGAGACGGTGCGGCTCGCCGTGAGCCTCCCCTGTCGGTTGGAGGAGGCCATGGCCGGAGCGCAACAGGCATGTCCCGCTTCGGTTGCAGCGGCGCGCGAGGAGCGGCGCTGCGTCTTCCTCGTCGGGCTCGGCACCCATGGCGACGTGCTGCCGGTCGTGGCCCTCGGCGCGGCCTTGCAGCGGAGGGGAATCCGGGTCCGTCTCGCCGCCCCGGCGCCGTTCCGGCCGCATGCGGAGCGCGCCGGCCTCGCCTTCCACGCCATCGGCACCGAGGCCGATTTCACCCGGGCCGTGGGCCGGCCGACCCTGTGGCGGCCGATCCGCGGTGCCCGGGCGATGCTCGCGGCGGTCGCGGAGGCGACCGAGCCGATCTACCGCTGGCTCGAGGCCGAGGCCCGCCCCTCCGACCTCGTCGTCGCCTCCACCCTCGCCCTCGGCGCCCGGGTGGCGCAGGAGCGCCTCGGCCTGTCGCTCACCACGCTGCACCTGATGCCGATGCTGGTCGAGAGCCGCTTCGCTCCGCCGCGATTGCCGGGCCTGCCGCTTCCCCGCTTCCTGCCGGCGCGCTGGCGCCACGCCCTCGGCCGCGGCGCCGACCGTTTCGTCCTCGGCCCCGCGGCGCTGCCGCCCCTCAACGCCTTCCGGGCCGGGCTCGGCCTCGCCCCGGTCAAGCGCCTGCGCCACTGGTGGAACAGCCCCGAGCGGGTGCTGCTCGCGGTGCCCGACTGGTACGCGCCGCCCCAGGCCGACTGGCCGGCCCAGATGACCCAGATCGGCTTTCCCCTCGCCGATACCTATGGCGACGCCGCCGCCCTGGCGCCGGACCTCGCCGCCTTCCTGCGCGAGGGGCCGCCGCCCCTGGTCTTCACCTACGGCTCGGCGATGTCCGGTGCGCGAGGCTTCTTCGCCACCGCCGCGAAGGTGTGCCGGCTGTCGGGCCGGCGCGGCATCCTGCTCGCCGGCCGGGCCGACGAGATCCCGGCCGACCTGCCGCCCGGGGTGATCCACGCCCCTTACGCGCCGCTGAGCCGGCTGCTGCCGGCCTGCGCGGCGCTGATCCACCATGGCGGGGTCGGCACGGTGGCGCAGGCCTTCGCGGCGGGCTGCCCGCAGCTGATCGTGCCGGTGGCCTTCGACCATGCCGACGAGGCGCAGAGGGTGGTGCGGCTCGGGGTCGGCGCCTCCCTCGGGCGCTGGCGCTTCACCGCGCGGCGGGCCCGGCGGGTCGTCGAGGGCCTGGTCGGCTCGGACGCCGTGGCGCAGGCCTGCCGCGAGGTGCGGGGGCGGATGCGGGCCGAGCGCGGCGTCGCGGCGGCCTGCGAGGCCATCGCCCGCGGATGAGCCGCCGGGCCTTTCCCGGCCCGGCGATATGGCGCCGCGGGCGCTGAATCGGTCACGCGGCCCGGGAGCCCCCGGCGGCGGCCTCCAGCGCCGTGGCCCGCGCGTCGAAGGCGTGGATCCAGCCGAAATCCTCGGGGAAGCGGGCCATCCGGGCGTCGCGCCGCGCCAGCGCCTCGGGGCCGGCCGTGTCGGGCAGGTGCAGGAGGCGGTTCGTCGCCCAGGCGCTGCGCTGGATCGTGCGGGTGCGCCGCTGCCGCAGGCCCTGGTAGCGCCGCATCATCCGGTCGAGGTCGCATGCGCCGCCCGCGGCGGGCAGTTCGGCCAGGAGTTCCGCCAAGGTCACGGCGTCCTCGATCGTGGTGTTGGCGCCCTGGCCGTGATGGGGCAGCATCGCGTGGGCGCTGTCGCCCATCAGCACCGCCCGGCCGCGGTGCCAGCGCCGCAGCGGATCGGTGACGAACAGGCCCCAGCGCTGGCTCTGGGGCAGGGCGTCCAGCATCTCGATCACCGCCGGATGCCAGCCGGCGAAGCCCGCACGGTGCTCAGCCCTCGCGATGCCGGCGAGCCAGCGGTCGGAGGTCCAGGTCTCCGGCCCCTCGACGACGGCGAAGAAGTTGACGGAATCGGCCTCGCCCCCGATGGCGTAGTGCAGCAGGTGGGCCTCCGGCCCCATCCAGAACTGGATGGCTTGCGGGTCGGGGAGCGACGGCAGCAGGCCCATCGGCACCACGCCCCGGAAGGCGCTGGTGCCGGAATAGCGCACCTTGTCCCCGCCGGTGATCCAGCGCCGCACCACGGAGCGCACGCCGTCGCCGCCGATGACGAGGTCGGCCTCGACCTCGGCGCCGTTCTCGAAGGTGAGCGCCATCGCGTCGCCGCGCTGGTCGAGGGCGGCGAGGCGGTGGCCGAGATGCAGGCCCTCGCCGGCGAGCGCCCCACCTAGGACCTTCTGCAGGTCGGCCCGGTGCACGCCGTAATAGGGCGCTGCGAACCGCTCCCGGTAGGCGCCGCCGTCGCGGACCGGGAAGGCGGCGACCCGGGCGCCGCTGCGGCCATCGCGAAAGATCAGTTCGGTCGGCTCGGTCGAGACGGCGGCGAGCGCGGCCCCGAGGCCGAGCCGTTCGAGCTCGCGGGTCGCATTGGCCGAGAGCGCCACGGCGGCGCCGATCTCGGCGAGTTCCGCCGCCTGCTCGTAGATGACGGCCCGAAGGCCGTGGCGGCGCAGGGCGAGGGCGAGGGTCAGCCCGCCGATGCCGCCGCCGATCACGGCGATGCGCGGGGCTCTGCGGGCGGCGGACGGGGTCGGCGGCATGGCGGATGTCCCTGGACGGCTCGTGGGATCGACGAACCCCGCGCGAGGCGATGGACCCGCGCGGGGAGGGGGCGCGTCAGGTGCTCTGCAGCACCGGGGCGAGGCGGGCCGCCGGTGTGCCGAGCCGGCCCTTGAGCAGGATGCTGCCCGCCGCGATCAGCGCCGGCACCGCCACGATGCCGAAGGTCGCCGGCAGGCCGAAGCCCAGGCCGATCAGCGAGGCGCCGATCATCGAGCCGACCACCGAGCCGACCCGGCCGACCGCGTTGGCCCAGGCGACGCCGGTCGCGCGGTTGGCGGTCGGGTAGTAGCTCGCCGAGAGGGCGTTGATGCCGATCTGCGAGCCGGCGACGCAGAAGCCCGCGCCGAACACCGCCACCACCAGGAGGGCGACCGAGCCGGTGGAACTGCCGATCAGCGCCACGAAGCCGGCCGCCGCGAGGTAGGACAGGCCCAGCACCACGTGCGGGTTCGCCCGGTCCATCAGCGCGCCCAGCACCAGCCCGCCGACGGTGCCGCCGGTGGCGAGCATCACGGTGACGAGGGAGGCTTCCTTGAGGGTGAGGCCGGCGCTGCTGATGATGGTGGGAAGCCAGCTCGACAGCAGGTAGAAGATCAAGAGGCTCATGAAGAAGGTGAGCCACAGGCAGAGCGTGCCGGCGACGAGGCCCGGCTGGAAGAGCTGGCCGATCGGCGAACCCTTCGGCTTGGCGATGCCGGTGAAGACCGCGCCGGAGAAATCCTCGTTCGGGGCGATGCGGCGCAGGAGCGTTGCGACACTCTCGGCCGGGGCCTGCTTGAGCACGAGGAAGCGGGCCGATTCCGGCAGGCCGAGGATCAGCACCGGCACCAGGGCGAGGGGCAACACGCCGCCGATCACCAGCACCGACGGCCAGCCGAAATCGGCGATCAGGTGCGCCGCCGCGAAGCCGCCCAGCGCCGAGCCGACGGTGAAGCCGCAGAACATCGCCATGGTGAGGAACGAGCGGCGGTGCTCGGGGCAGTATTCCGAGGTCAGCGTGATGGCGTTCGGCATCGCGCCGCCGAGGCCGAGGCCCGTGACGAAGCGGAGCACCGTCAGCATCTCGATCGAGGTCGACCAGGCCGAGGCGAGGCTGGCCAGCCCGAAGAAGGCGGTGGTGGCGATCAGCGTGCCTTTGCGGCCGACCCGGTCGGCGAGCGGTCCGAACAGGAAGGCGCCGATCATCAGGCCGAACAGGCCGGCCCCGAACAGGGGCGCCAGCTGCGCCTGGGTCACGCCCCACTGGCTCCGCAGCGCCGGGGCGATGTAGCCGATGGCGGCGGTGTCGAACCCGTCGATGGCGACGACGAGGAAGCACAGGAGCACGATCCGCATCTGGAAGCGGGAGACGCCGTGGCGATTGATGACGTCCTGGACGTCGATGCTGCGTGGATGGGGCATGGCGTTGGTTCCTCCTGGATGGTTTTTGGGATTTTTTAGGTTTGCGCCGGGTGGCGAACGGTTTGCCTGAAGTATTCGTCCAGACTCGTTCCCTCTGCGTCATCCCGGGGCCGCGCAGCGGAACCCGGGATCCATCACCGCTGACGATGCAGGATGAGGCGATGCGCGTTCCGACTCGTTCCGAACTGTCGGCGGTGATGGATCCCGGGCTCTCGTCTTCGACGAGCCCCGGGATGACGCGGAGGGTTTCACAGGCCGGGGGATTGGGCCGTCTCTCACCCGATGGCCGACGGGTGCCGCGCGAGCGGGGTCACGCGCATCGTCATGAACGGGAAGAGCGGGAGGCCGGACAGGATGTCGTGCAGCTCGTCGTGGCTCTCGACGTCGAAGACGCTGATATTGGCGTAGCGACCGGCGACCCGCCACAGGTGGAGCCACTTGCCCTGGCGCTGGAGATCCTGGGCACGGGCCTTCTCGTCGGCCTTCAGCCTGGCGACATGATCGGGATCGAGGCCGTGCGGGATCGCGACGTCCATCTCGACGCAGTACAGCATGGGATCAGCTCCGGGCGTAGTGGCGCAGCTTGTCGGGATCGAGGGTCACGCCGAGGCCGGGGCCCTCGGGCAGGTGCACCGCGAAGTCGTGGAAGGCGAGCGGCTCGGTGACGAGGTCGCCGGTGAGGATCTGCGGCCCGAAATGCTCGCAGCCCCAGGCCAGGTCGCGCAGCCCCGCGAAGGCGTGCAGATGGGCTGCGGCGCCGATCGAGCTTTCGAGCAGGCAGCCGCCATAGAGCCCGATGCCGGCGGCCTCCGCCACCGCCGCGACCTTGCGCAAGGAAACGAGGCCGCCATGCTTGACGAGCTTGAGCGAGACCGCATCCGCGGCGGCAGCCTCGGCCACCGCCAGCATGTCGTGGGAGGTGAAGACGCATTCGTCGGCCAGCAGCGGCGGCACGCCGCCTTGCGCGCGCAGGCGCCCCATCCCGGCGACGTTCCAGGCCGGCAGCGGCTGCTCGACGAGGGCGATGCCGAGATCGGCGAGACGCGGCAGGCAGCGGCGGGCGGTCGTCTCGTCCCAGGCCTGGTTGGCATCGACGATGAGGGTGGCGCGGTCGACGAGGGCCTTCGACAGCCGGGTCAGCCGGGCGAGGTCGGCCTCGGGTGATTGCGCCCCGATCTTGATCTTGAAGGTGCGGTGCAGCCGCGCTGCGATCTTGGCTTCGGCCTCCGCGATCTCCTGGTCGGGATCGCCGGAGGCGAGCGTCCACAGGACCGGGAAGCTGGTGCGCACGGCCCCCCCGAGCAGGGCGGCCACCGGCAGGCTCAAGCTCTGGCCGACCGCGTCGAACAGGGCGGTCTCCAGCGCCGCCTTGGCGGCGTTGTTGCGCTTGGCGGCGGCGTCCAGGCGCTCGCCGGCGGTGACGAAGCGGTCGGCGGCCTGCCCGAGCAGGGCGGGGGCGAGATAGGTGTCGATGGTGGCCTTGATGCCCTCGACGCTCTCCTCGCTCCAGCGCGGCCCGCCGAGCGTCGCCGCCTCGCCGATGCCCTCGACGCCGTTGGCGAGGCGAAGCTGGACGATGACGTAGCTCTGGGCGGTGACCGAGGTCTGGGAGAGCTTGTGCTTCCGCACGGTCGGCACGTCGACGATCGTGGTGCGGATCTCGGCGATCGTCAGGTCTCGAGTGGGGGTATGGCACACGGCGTCGTGCAGCCGGGTTTTCGCGAGCATGGGGTGTCTCGGGATGTGTTGAGGTGAGGTCGGTGCGGCGCAGTCCCAACCCTCCCCCCTCTGCGGGGGAGGGTGGCCCC
>NZ_LABZ01000186.1 GCF_001043955.1 Methylobacterium tarhaniae
CATCACACACACAACCACACACGAGGACGACCGACCGGCAGCCCGCTGCGGCCGCCGGTCACCATGCTTGCCCGAACGCGACGTGCTTGGCCGGTCTGGTGGTCAGAGCGGGGTGATCGCAAACCCGATCCCATCTCGAACTCGGCCGTTAACCGCCCCAGCGCCTATGGTACTGTGTCTCAAGACACGGGAGAGTCGGTCACCGCCAGACCTGCCAAGCACGCACTCATTCCCTCGTCACGACACTCACGACGAAGCCCGCCAGAACCTTCTGGCGGGCTTCGTCGCGTTCAGGCCCCCTCGCCTCACGGCGACCGACGCTCCATCGCGGCGCCGGCGCGGCGCAGGGTCTCGTCGAAAGGATTCAAGCGGGCGGCGATCCCGGCTGCCTCTCGCCGGAGCATGCTGGCGATCGCGTCGCGGCGCTCGCCGGCGAGGCGATCGACCGTGCTGCCGACGCTGAGCGCCGCCACCGCGCGGCCGTCGGGATCCAGGATCGGCACACCGAGCCCCGCCATGCCGGGGATCAGGCCCGACGCCGCGGCGCAGTACCCGAGGTCGCGCGTGCGGGCGATCTCGGTATGCAGGAAAGCCTCGTCCAGGCTCGTCATCTCCCGCATCCGCGGCAGGTTGTAGCGGATGACCGCCTCCCGTTCATCCGCCGGCAGATGCGCCAGGATTGCCATCGATCCCTGACCGAGGCCGAGCATCACCCGGCCGCCGATATCGCCGGTGAAGGAGCGGATCGGCAACGGACCCGCCGTGCGGTCGATGCAGACGGCCTCGTAGCCGCTACGGACCAGCAGGAAGACCGTCTCGCCGAGGGCTCCGGTCAGGCGCAGCAACGCCGGGCGGGCGAGGTCGCGCAGACCCAGCGGGTTCCCAGCCTTGGCGGCGAGGCGAAACAGCCCGAGGCCGAGCCGGTAGGTCTTCGTCGTCGAATCGAGGTCGACCAGATCTTCGGCGACCAGCGCCCGCAGCAGGCGCAAGGCTGTCGGTGCCGGCAGGCCGGTTGCGTCCGCGAGGGTACTCAGGCGCGCGCCGCCGGTGCCCGCCTCACCGAGATGGCGCAGCAGCGCGGCGATTCGCGACGGTCCGGACCGGTCGGATGTTTTCATTTCGATCTTAGGCAACATGGCGCGTTGGCTCGTATTTTTCATTCAGTGAAATAAGTTCGGCAAAATTATTCGCCCACCGAAATAGCTGTTGCTCGGGTCGGCGCAACGATCAATCCTGTGCTCCGGGACCGGGAGATGGGCGCGATGCGGCGATCACCGAGGGAGCGGGGCAGCGATGCTTGAGCCGGCGGGACGGGTCGCGATGGTCTCGGGTGCCTCGCGCGGGATCGGGCGGGCGGTGGCGGAGAGGCTGTCCCGCGCCGGCTACCGGATCAGCGCCGGCCTGCGCGATCCGCGCCGGACCCGGCCCGAATGGCACGCCTGCCGCTACGACGCCGCGGATGCCGGCAGCGCCGAGGCCTGGACCGCCGCCACGCTGGCCGCGTTCGGCCGGATCGACGTGCTGGTGAATGCCGCCGGCATTAATCCGATGGCCCGCTTCCTCGATCCGGATGAGACCGCCTTCGACGCCCTCGTCGCCGTCAACGTCAAGGCGCCGATGCGGGTGATCCGGGCGGCCTGGCCCCACCTCGTCGCCTCCGGTGCCGGGCGGATCGTCAACATCGCCTCGCTCTCCGGCAAGCGGGTGCGCAACGACAATGCCGGCTACGCCATGACGAAGGCGGCTTTGGTCAGCCTCACCCAGGCGGTGCGGCGCGAGGGTTGGGAGCACGGCATCCGGGCGACCGCCTTCTGCCCGGGTTTCGTCGAGACCGACATGACCGCCCACGTCACCAAGCAGCCGCGGGAGCTGATGTCCCGGCCGGAGGACGTCGCGGCCCTGATCGAGACGCTGGTGCGCCTGCCCAATACCGCGAGCATCGCGGAGTTGCTGCTCAATTGCCGGCACGAGGACATGCTGTGAGCGGGCTGTTCCAGCGCCTCGCGCCGCGGTCGGGCCCGGCCGTTCCCTTCACCATCGACGGGGTGCCGGCCGAGGCGCGCGCGGGCGACCTGCTGATCGGCGCGATCCTGTTGCACCGGCGTGCCTTGCGCCGGTTCGAGTTCGGCCCCGGTGAGCGGGCCGGATACTGCCTGATGGGCGCCTGCCAGGATTGCTGGGTCACGTTGGCCGACGGGCGGCGGCTTCGGGCCTGCACCACCCTGGTCGAGCCGGGCATGGCGGTCGTGACGGGAGGCGTCGGTGAGTGAGCCGGTCGTGGCGATCGTCGGGGCCGGCCCGGCGGGTTTGCGGGCAGCGCAGGTTCTCGCCGAGGCGGGATTGCGTCCGCTCCTCCTCGACGAGGGTCATCGCGCCGGCGGCCAGATCTATCGCCGTCCGCCCCCCGGGGCCGAGCGGCCGGAAGCAGAACTCTACGGCTTCGAGGCCGGCCGGGCGCGCACCCTGCACGACCTCGCCGATGCGCTGGCGCCGCGGATCGCCTATCGCCCCGGCACGATGGTGTGGGGAATCGCGGAGCGGGGACCTGCGGGCTTCGACCTCGACTGCCTGGGGCCGCACGGCCACGATCGGCTCGCGGTCGACCGGCTGGTGCTCGCCACCGGTGCCATGGACCGCACCCTGCCCTTTCCGGGTTGGACCTTGCCCGGCGTGTTCACCCTCGGCGCGGCGCAGATCGCCCTGAAGGCGCAGGGCATGGCGATCGGCCGGCGGGTCGCCCTCGTCGGGGCCGGGCCGCTCCTGCCGCTGGTCGCACATCAATATGCCCAGGCGGGGGCGGAGATCGTCGCGGTGCTCGACGTCACGCCCCTCGGGGCGAAGCTGAAGGCGGCCCCTCGCCTCGCCGCATCGCCGGCGACCCTGGCCAAGGGGATCTGGTACACCATGGCGGGCGCGCTGCGGGGGCAGCCGGTGCGCTCCGGCGTGCGGGCGGTCGCGGTCGAGGGCACGGCCCGCGTCGAGGCGCTGGCCTGGGAGGATTCGCGTGGGCGCCGGCATCGCGTTCCCTGCGACGCGGTCGGGGCTTCGTTCGGCCTGCGCAGCGAGGCGCAAGGAGCGGACCTCGCCGGGTGCCGCTTCGTGTTCGAGCCGGTGACGCGGCAATGGCAGCCGGCGCGCTCGCCCGAGGGCCGTGCCTCGCACCCGCAGGTCTATCTCGCCGGCGACGGCAGCGGCATCGGCGGGGCGGACGTGGCCGAGTTGCAGGGCGAGCGCACGGCGCTGGCGCTGCTCGCCGATCTTGGGCGGCCCCGCGACGCCGCCCGGGAAGCCCGACTCGACCGGCGCCTCGCCCGCCAGACGGGTTTTCGCGCTGCGCTCGAGGCTGCCTACCCTTACCCGCACCACCTGGTGGACGGAATCGGCGACGACGAGATCGTCTGCCGCTGCGAGGGCATCACCGCCGGCGTCCTGCGGCGGGCCGCGACCGAGCGGGACGCGCGGGAGATGAACCGGCTCAAGGCCCTCACCCGGGCCGGGATGGGCCGCTGCCAGGGCCGGGTCTGCGGCCACGCCGCCGCCGAGATTCTGGCACGGACGCTGACCGTGCCGGTCGAGGCGGTCGGGCGCCTGCGCGGGCAGGCGCCGATCAAGCCGATCCCACTGCGGGAGCCGGCGTGATGGAGCGCCTCACCGTCGACGTGGCGATCATCGGGGGCGGCACCGCGGCCTGTGCCGCCGCCGTGGCCTTGCGCGAGGCGGGGCTCACCGTGGCCCTGCTGGAGAAACGCCTGTGCGGCGCAGGCGCCAGCGGGGTGAATTTCGGCGGCGTGCGCCAGCAGGGCCGGGATTTCTCGGAGCTGCCGCTGTCGCGGCGCGCGCGGGTTCTTTGGGACGGTCTGAACGCCAAGCTGGGCGAGGATGTCGGGTTCGAGGCGACCGGCCACATCAAGCTCGCCCGCTCCGAAGCCGACATGGCGGTGCTGGAGGCGTATGCCCGCGACGCGGCCGAATACGGGCTCGACCTCCAGCTTCTCGGGCCGAACGCGCTCAGGGCCGAGATGCCGTGGCTCGGCCCGGCCGTGGTCGGCGCCTCGCTCTCGCCCACCGACGGGCAGGCCAATCCGCGGGTGGTGGGGCCTGCCTTCGCCCGGCTCGCCCGCCGCCTGGGAGCGGAGGTCCGCGAGCACGCCCCGGTGCGCCACGCCGCCCATGACGGGGCCGGCTTCACGGTCGAGGCCGAGGGCGTGAGCGTACGAAGCCGCAGCCTCGTCAACGCCGCCGGTGCCTATGGCGGCGCGGTGGCGGGGTGGTTCGGCGAGGCGGCCCCGGTGGCGCCGCTCGCTCCCAACATGGTGGTGACCGAGCCCTTGGCCCCGCTGGTCACCCGGTCGATCGGGGTCGTCGGCGGCGACGTCTACCTGCGCCAGACCCGGCGCGGCAACGTGGTCCTGGGCGGCGGCCGGGGCACCGCGGACAGTGCCGACGGCCTCGCCCGGCCGGTGGCGGCGACCTCCCTCGGCGCCATGGGAAAGTCCCTGACGCTGATTCCGGATCTCGCCCACGCCCAGGTCATCCGCAGCTGGAGCGGCCTCGACGGCGAGATGCCGGACCATATCCCGGTCATCGGGCCGTCCGGCACCACGCCCGGCCTGGTTCATGCTTTCGGCTTCTCCGGCCACGGTTTCCAGCTCGGCCCGGTCGTCGGCGAGATCCTGGCGGAACTCGTGACGACAGGGCGTTCCGCCTCCCCCCTCCAGCCGTTCCGGATCGAGCGCTTCGCCGCGTGGCGCGGGCCGTACCGGTCGGAGGGCGAGATCGAGCACTGACGACAGACGAATCCACAGGGGGATCACCACGATGAGACGCTTCCTCTTCGCCGCTATCGCCCTGGTCGCCGCCGGGCCGGTTCTCGCGCAAGGCACCAAGACGCTGACCATCGGGATGGCCGCCGCCGATGTCAGCCAGCTCGATCCGTTCCGGGCCACCAGCACCCAGGACAAGCCGGTCGTGTCCTGGATCTTCAACGGGCTGGTGCGCTTCAAGCCGGGCTCGACGAGCCTCGAGACCCTGGAGCCGGACCTCGCCGAATCCTGGACCCGCTCGGAGGACGGACGGACCTGGGCTTTCTCCCTGCGCAAGGGCGTGAAGTTCCATGGCGGCTACGGCGAGATGACCGCCGACGACGTGGTGTTCTCGTTGAAGCGGGCCGCCGACCCCAAGACCTCGTCGTTCTCGACCGATTACGCCGCCTTCGAGGCGATCGAGGCCGTGGACCCGTACACGGTGCGGATCACCCTCAAGCACCCGGTGCCCTCCCTCCTGGGCCTCGTGGCGAACTACCACGGCGGCAACGTGCTCAGCCGCAAGGCCGTCGAGGCGCTCGGCAACGATTTTCGCTTGAGGCCGATCGGCACCGGGCCCTTCGCCTTCGCCGAGTACAAGCCGAACGAGAGCGTGCGGCTGAGCGCCAACCCCGACTATTTTCGCGGCAAGCCGAAGCTCGGCGGCATCCTCTACCGGCTGATCCCGGCCGATGCGGCCCGCGACCTCGCCTTCACCTCGGGCGAACTCGATATCGTCTATGGCCGCCAGGACCAGCGCTGGGCCGAGCGGTTCGGCCGCGAGCCCGACGTGTCGGTCGACATCGTGCGGCCGGCGGAGCTCGCGCTGCTCCACCTCAATATCGGCCACAAGCCCCTCGACGACGTGCGGGTGCGCCGCGCCGTCGCGCACGCGATCAGCCAGGCGCAGATCGTGCAGTTCAAGGGCGCCAGCGTCACCGAGCCGGCGGTCTCGATCATCCCGAAGGGCTATCTCGGCACCGACGACAAGGCGCCGCTGCCGGCCTACGATCTCGCCAAGGCCAAGGCCCTGCTGGCCGAGGCCGGCCACCCGAACGGCATCACCATCACGGCGATCCAGACCAGCCTGCCGACGATGCTGACCGCGATGCAGATCGTGCAGGGCCAGCTCAAGAAGGCCGGGATCGAGCTGAAGCTCGACGTGGTCGACCACCAGACCTTCCACGCGCAGATCCGCAAGGACCTGTCGGATGCGGTCTACTACGCCGCGGCGCGCTTTCCCGTCGCCGATACCTACCTGACGCAGTTCTTCGATTCGGCGTCGACGGTCGGCACGCCGACGGCGGTGACCAACTTCTCCCACTGCAACGCCGCCGATGCCGAGATCCGCAAGGCGCGGACCGAGCCCGACCCGGAGAAGCAGAAGGCCCTGTGGAAGGAGGCGCAGGTGAAGGTCATCGAGCAGGTCTGCGCCGTGCCGCTGTCGGAAGGGTTGCAGGTCTGGGCGCACAAGAAGTCGGTCGATTACGGCTACGATTTCAAGGGGGCGATCCATCTCGGGCCGGTGATCACGGAAGCGACGGACAAGAAGTAAATCTTTCTCGGCGCACGACTTGACTGTTTCCCAAAGCGGGTCGTGCGCATCCCCTCCCCCCTCTACGGGGGAGGGTGGCCCGCGGAGCGGGCAGGGAGAGGGGTAGCGCGACGCTGATCCAGAGAGCGCCCGTCAGTACGGCTCCGCTTTATCCGGAAGCGTTGTCCCCTCTCCCGCCCGGCTCCGCCGGGCACCCTCCCCCGCAAAGGGGGGGAGGGAGAAACCCGCGCCTGATCCGGCAACGTGATCAACTCCGACCCCCGGCCCGCCCATGCTCCAGTTCATCCTCAAGCGCGTCCTCCTGGCGATCCCGACGCTGGTGGCGGTGCTGACCGTGGTGTTCGTGCTCGTACGGGTGGTCCCGGGCGATCCGACCATCGTGATCCTGGGCGACCAGGCGAGCGAATCCGCCCGGGCCGACCTGCGGGCGAAGCTCGGATTGGATCGGCCGATCGTCGTCCAGTACCTCACCTTCATGGGCCAGATCGCCACTGGCGATATCGGCCGCTCGCTCACCACCAACCGGCCGGTGCTGGAGGACGTGGCCCACGTCCTGCCCTACACGATCGAGCTGACGCTGGCGGCGGTCGCCATCGGCGTCGGGGTGGGCGTGCCCCTCGGCGTGGTGGCGGCGCGGCGGCGCGACGGGCTCGCCGACTGGATCGCCCGCATCGTGTCGCTCGCCGGCGTGTCCTTCCCGGCCTTCGTCTCCGGCATCCTGCTGCTGATCGCCTTCGCGGTGCAATTGCGCTGGTTCCCGGTGATCTCGACCCCGCGCACCGGCGGGATCCTCGACCGGCTCGGCGCCCTGGTGCTGCCGGCGCTCAATCTCGGCCTGCTGATGGTCGCCTACGTCACCCGGGTCACCCGCTCCGGGATGCTGAAGGCGCTCGGCGAAGATTACGTCCGTACCGCCCGCGCCAAGGGGATGCCGGCGCGGGTCGTGGTCTGGCGCCATGCGCTTCGCAACGTGCTGGTGCCGGTCGTCACCGTGGTCGGGCTCTATCTCGGGGTGCTGATCGGCAACGCGGTGCTGACCGAGATCGTGTTCAACCGCCCTGGCCTCGGCAAGCTGATCGTGACCGCGCTCACCCAGCGCGACTACAGCCTGCTCCAGGGCCTGATGGTCGTCTCCGCCTTCGCCATCGTGGTCGCCAACGTGCTCACCGACATCGCCTACGGCCTCGTCGATCCGCGGGTCTCGGCCCAATGAGCGCCGCGGCCGCCTCCGCCGCCCCGAGCGCCTGGCGTCGGGCCACCCGCTCGCCGGGCCTGATGATCGGCGCCGTCACGGTGCTCGCCGTCATCGTCCTGGCGATCCTCGCCCCCTGGATCGCGCCGTATGATCCCAACGAGCAGGATCCGGTCGCGGCCCTGATGGGGCCGTCCGCCGAGCACTGGTTCGGCACCGACTTCTTCGGGCGGGACGTGCTCTCGCGGGTGATCTGGGGCGCCCGGATCTCGCTCTCGGTCGGCTTCCTCGCCACGACGATCGGGGTCGTCGTCGGCACGGTGATCGGGGTGGTGGCCGGCTATTTCGGCGGCTGGACCGACCGGGTCATCACCGCCGCCACCGACGTGCTGCTCAGCTTCCCGCAGCTCATCATGGGGCTGATGCTGGTGGCGGTGCTCGGGCCGAGCCTCGGCAACCTGATCCTCGCCATCGCGGTCACGGCGGTGCCGGCCTTCATCCGCATCGCCCGCGGCTCGACGCTGGCCATGCGCCAGCGCGACTTCGTCGATGCCTGCCGGGCGCTGGGCTATTCGGACCTGCGCATCATGTTCGGGCACATCCTGCCCAACATCCTCGACGAAGTGGTGGTGCTGGCCTCGCTCTGGCTCGCCACCGCGATCCGCACCGAATCGACTCTCGCCTTCATCGGCCTCGGCGTGCCGCCACCCACCGCGACCTGGGGCAGCATCGTGCGCGAGGGCTTCGACAACCTCCTCGACGCGCCCTGGCTGTCGATCTTCCCGAGCCTGGCGATTCTCGCCGTGATGATCGGCCTCAACCTGATCGGCGACGGCCTGCGCGACGCCACCGACCCGCGGGGGGCACCATGACGCCGACGGACATGTTGCGGGTCGAGGGGCTGACCACCCAGATCCGCGTCGGAGGCACGTGGTACGATGCGGTGCGCGAGGTGTCGTTCTCGGTCGCCGGGGGCGAGACCCTGGCCCTCGTCGGCGAATCGGGCTGCGGCAAGAGCCTCACCGCCCTCTCGATCATGGGGCTTCTGGCCCCCAAGGTGGGCCGCGTCGCGTCGGGCTCCATCGTGGTCGACGGCACCGACATGCGGGCGGCGACCGAGAGCCAGCGCGAGGCGATGCGCGGCGACCGCCTGGCGATGATCTTCCAGGAGCCGATGACCTCGCTCAACCCGGTCCTGACGATCGGCTTCCAGATCGCCGAGGCCTTGCGGCGCCATCGCGGCCTGTCCAAGGCGGCCGCCCGAGAGAAGGCCATCGCCCTCCTCGAACGGGTGCGGGTGCCCTCGGCCGCCGAGCGGATCGACGCCTATCCGCACCACTTCTCCGGCGGGATGCGCCAGCGGGTGATGATCGCGATGGCGCTGGCCTGCTCGCCCCGGGTGCTGATCGCCGACGAGCCGACCACGGCGCTCGACGTGACGATCCAGGCGCAGGTCCTGGCCCTGCTCGCCGAGATCCAGCGCCGGGAGGGACTGGCGGTACTGCTCATCACCCACAATCTCGGCGTCGTCGCCTCGGTCGCCGACCGGGTGATGGTGATGTATGGCGGCGACGTGGTCGAGAGCGCGCCGGTGCGCGCCTTCTTCGCCCGGCCGACCCACCCTTATGCCGAGGGCCTGCTCAAGGCGATGCCGCGGGTCGACCGGGTGCAGGCGCTGGCGGCGATCCCCGGCACGGTGCCGACCCTGCCGGAGATGCCGGATGGCTGCCGCTTCCAGGGCCGCTGCCCCCTGGCGGAGGAGCGCTGCCGCGAGCGGCCGCCGCTGGTGCCGCTCAAGGGCGCGCCGGACCACGCGGTGCGCTGCTGGGTGAGGGCCGCATGACTCCTTCGCGAGAGACGCCGCTGCTCGAGGTCGAGGACCTCTCGAAGACCTTCACGATCCGCCGCGGCTTCCCGGTCGCCAAGACCAGCCTCGTCCGCGCCCTCGACCGGGTGTCGTTCAGCGTCGGTCGCGGCGAAGCCCTCGGCATCGTCGGCGAGTCGGGCTGCGGCAAGTCCACCACCGCCCGGGTCGCCCTGCGGCTGACGCCCTCCGACGGCGGCCGCGTGCGCTTCGACGGGCAGGACGTGCTCGCCGCCTCGGGGAGCGCGATGCGGCGCCTGCGGCGGCGGATGCAGATCGTGTTCCAGGATCCCGCCTCCTCCCTCGATCCGCGCCAGCGCATCGGCGAGGCGCTGGGCGAGCCCCTGAGGGTCCACGGGCTGGCGCGCGGGGCCGAGCTGACCGAGCGGGTCGCCGGGCTCCTGGCCGAGGTCGGATTACCGGCGAATGCCGCCGCGCGGTTCCCGCACGAATTCTCCGGCGGCCAGCGCCAGCGCATCGGCATCGCCCGGGCGCTGGCGCTCGGGCCCGATCTGATCTTCGCCGACGAGCCGGTCTCGGCCCTCGACGTCTCGGTCCAGGCTCAGATCCTGCGGCTGCTCGAGTCGCTGCGGCAGGCCCGCAACCTCGCCTTCGTGTTCATCTCGCACGATCTCGGCGTCGTCCGCCATTTCTGCCAGCGGGTGACCGTGATGTATCTCGGCCGGGTGGTGGAGAGCGGCCCGGTCGGCCCGCTCTTCGGGGAGCCGCTGCACCCCTATACCCAGCTTCTCAAGGCCTCCTCCCCGGTGCCCGACCCCGAGCAGCCGGTGGCGATGAGTTTCCAGGAGGGCGAGCCGCCCTCGCCGCTCAAGCCGCCCTCGGGCTGCCACTTCCATCCCCGCTGCCCCCGCGCCTTCGACCGCTGCCGCGCCGAGGCGCCGCCCTTGCGCGAGGCGGCGCCGGGCCGGGTGGTGGCCTGCCACCTCTACGGCGGAGCCTGATGCCGCGAGCCGTCGGGGATCGTCCGCGGACGGGAGCCGCGACCGAGACACCACGGCGCTATCCCTATCTGCCCTCGTTGCTCTAGCTTCCCCAGCGGCGACGAAGCGCCTTGCAAAGGGGGATGAGAATCGATGAGGACGATTGGGATGATGGCGGCCATCGGATTGGGCCTGATCGGCGCGGTGGGAACCGCCTCGGCCCAGTCCTGGGGCGGCCCCGATTACGGCTATCGCGACCGCGAGTATCGCAGCCGCGACAGCGACTACCGCGACCGGGACTTCCGGGATCGCGGCTACCGGGATCGCCGTGACGAGTACGGCCGGCGGGACGATTACCGCGACCGGGACCGCGATTACGGCGCGCGCGACCGGGATCGCGGGCCGCGGGGCAGTGGCGCCGCCTTCAACGAGAGCGAGTACCTGCGCTGCAATCCGGACGTGGCCCGCGCCGTGTTCGCCGGCAAGATGCAGTCGGGCTACAAGCATTTCCAGATCCACGGCTTCCGCGAGGGCCGGAAGCTGAGCTGCTGAGCCCGGTCAGGCTCCTCGACGACGCGTCGCCGGGAAAGGTCCGGCGACGCCACCGGCCCGCCCGCCGCCGGTCCATCAGGGCGCATCGGCCGCGCCCCACCCCACCGCTTTCGCCTCGATTCGAATCGAGGGCGCCGGGACCCTCGGAAGATTTCACGCGTTCTGCCTGCGGTCATGGTTCGACACGGCGTCGGACGGATCAGTTGACCCATAGTCAAGGCGAGTGCGTTGATGGCCACGAAGCAGAAGACGTTGCAGGATGCGTTCTACGAGACGCTCAAGGACGTGTACTATGCCGAGAGGCAATCGGTCAGGGCGCTGAAGAAAGCGGCCAAGTCGGCGCAACACGAGGAGTTGCGGCAAGCCTTCGAGACCCATGCCGAGGAGAGCGCGACCCAGGTCGAGCGGATCCAGCAGGTCTTCGACATCATCGGCAAGCCCGCCCGCGGCAAGACCTGCGAGGCGATGCAGGGCCTGACGAGCGAGATGGAGGAGGATCTGGAGGATTTCGGCGACAGCCCGGCCGCCGATGCGGTGCTGGCCGGCGCGGCCCAGGCCCTCGAGCATTATGAGATCGCGCGCTACGGCACGCTGAAGACCTGGGCGCTCCAGCTCGGCCACGAGGACGCCGCCAAGCTGCTCGACGAGACGCTTCAGGAGGAGAAGAAGACCGACCAGTTGCTGACCGGGATCGCCGAGCGCCTCAACGTCGAGGGTATCGAGGACGGCGCTGCGCCGCGTGCCGGTAAATCCACCGCGGGGAAATCGACGGCCGGCAAGGCGGCCTGAGCCGCGCAGTTCAGGGCGCATGGTCGCGTCTTCTCCCGGGGCGGCCTGATTGAAGAAAGACTGCGCAGACATTCTGCGCAGTCAAAATGCGTGCGCGATAAGCAAACGAGGCGCGATTTCACGCAGATATCTTCAGATAAAATAAATAAAAACAGATTAACATGCAGCAAAGATCGCAGATATAGTCTGTGTAAGGTGGAGATGTCGCAACTCCTGTCCAGTCAGTGGAAGGACGAAGCATGGCCACGATCCTCGGTACGAACGGCAACGACGTCCTCACCGGAACGACCGGCGACGACGTCATCCTGGGGCTTCTCGGGAACGACAGGATTTCCGATCCGGGCGGCTTCAACCGCATCGACGGCCAGGACGGCGCCGACGTCATCACCGGCGGAGCCAATCTCGACTATATTGCCGGCGGACCCGGCAACGACGTCATCTATGGCGGTGGCGGGGCTGACCAGCTCATCGGTGAGGCCGGCGATGACCTGATATACGGCCAGGACGGCGACGACTATGCCGCCGGCAATCCGGGCAACGACACGATCTATGGCGGGGCCGGCAACGACTTCTTCGTCGGCGAGCAAGGGAACGACCAGGTCTACGGCGAGGCCGGCAACGACTTCGTCGCCGGCGGCGAGGACGACGACCTGGTGAGCGGCGGCGACGGCGACGACCTCGTCGACGGCGATCTCGGCAACGACACGCTGCTCGGCGATGCCGGCAACGACGTCCTGTTCGGGGATTACGGCAACGACCGCATGAATGGCGGGCCGGGCAACGACCGCCTCGACGGCGCGGTCGGGACCGACACCGCGGTGTTCGATACGGCGTTCCGCAACCTGCGCGTCACATCCTCGGGGTCGCTGGTGACCTTCGAGGGGGCGACGGGGATCGACGAGGTCAAGAATACCGAGGTGTTCGAGTTCTCCGATCGCACGATCGTCCAGGCCGACGGCAACGCCGCCGTCGACGACCTGTACTACCTCAGCCGGAACGCCGACGTCCTGCTCGCCGGCCTCGATGCGGAGGCGCATTTCGGCCAGTACGGCTGGCGCGAGGGCCGCAACCCCAACGCCTATTTCGACACCAAGGGGTATCTGGCGGCCTATAGCGACGTGGCCGCTGCCGGCATCGACCCGCTCCAGCATTACCTGCAATACGGCTGGAAGGAGGGCCGCGATCCGTCGGCCAATTTCGACACCAAGGCCTATCTGGCGGCCAATCCCGACGTCGCGGCGGCCGGCATCAATCCGCTGGAACACTTCCTGCAATACGGCTCCGTCGAAGGGCGCGCGGTGCAGCCGGGTGACGGCGCCTTCGCGACCGCGACGGCGCCGGGCGTCTATACCTGAGCGAACCGGGACGCCGCTCCGGCGGCGTCCCCCTCGACGGACGGCGGACCTTCTTCGCCTCCTTCGCCCAGCTCGGCAGTCCCGCCGGGCTGATCCTGTCGCTGCTCGCCTTCCGCTTGTCCGGAGCGATGGACAAGGACGCCTTCCTGGCCTGGGGTTGGCGCCTGCCGTTCCTGGCGAGCGCCGTCCTGCTGGTGGTCGGCTTCGTGATCCGCGTGAGCGTGAGCGAATCGCCGGACTTCGAGCGGGCCCGCGCGGATCGCCGGGCCGACACCCCGCCGATCGTCGAGGTGGTCACGACGGCCTGGAAGCCGCTGCTCCTTGCCATGGGCGCCAACACGATCGGGATCGCCGCCGTCTATCTCTTCAACACCTTCATGATCTCCTACACCACGCAGTATCTCGGCATGGCGCGCAGCACGGTGCTCGATGCCCCCTTCCTCGCCGCCGTGGTGCAGTTCTTCGTCCAGCCGGTCGCCGCGGGGCTGGCGGTCGGCATCCGGAACGAGCGTCTGTTTCTGCAACTCGCGCTCGGCTGGGCCGCGCTGACGACTTCCCGCTCTTCATGCTGGCCGACCTGCGGGAGACCTGGGCGCTGACCCTCGGGATCTGCCTCGACCTCGTCGGCGGCGCGGCTTTCTACGCGGTCATCGCCGGCTATCTCGCCGCCGCCTTCCCGACGCGGGTGCGCTACACCGGCATTTCGATGGCCTCCCAGCTCTGCGGAGCCTCCGCGGGCGGCCTGATGCCCATCATCGGCACGATCCTCGCCGAGACCTATCGCGGGCAATGGTGGCCGATCGCCACGTTCGGCTCAGCCATGGCCATCCCGTCCTTCATCTGCGTGACCCTGATCGAGCCCTATCGCCTTCACGCGGGGGAGGATGACTCCACGCGACCGCTCACGCCGACGGCACCGGTCGGCGTGCCGGGCGGCGCCCGGATCTGACGGTCGAGACGACGGAAGCAGGTTCCTGAAAAACGGTGCCCGGCCTCACGGCCGGGCACTGCATCACGCGTCAGAGGCGAGAAACGTCAGGCCGCCGCCGCCTTGCGCAGGGGTTCAAGGGCCGCGAACATCCGGGCCGGGGTCGCCGGCATGTCCATGTCGCGCAGGCCCACGCTGCGGTCGAGGGCGTCGACCACCGCGTTCATCACGGCCGGGCAGGAGCCGATGCTGCCCGCCTCGCCCGCGCCCTTGATACCCATCGGGTTGGTGGTCGAGGGCACGTTCTTGGTCTCGAAGTGGAAGAACGGCACGTCGCCGGCCCGCGGCATGGCGTAGTCCATGAAGCTGGCGGTCAGGAGCTGGCCGTCGCCGTCATAGACCGTGCGCTCGTGCAAGGCTTGGCCGATCCCCTGCGCCACCCCGCCATGGACCTGGCCGGCGAGCAGCAGCGGGTTCACCACGATGCCGAAATCGTCGCAGACGGTGTAGCGCACGATTTCGGTGATGCCGGTGTCGGGGTCGATCTCGACCTCGGCGACGTGGGTGCCGTTCGGGTAGGTCGCGCTCGGCGGCACGAAGTCGCCCTGGCCGGTCAGCATCGCCTCGGTGGCCTTCGGCAGGGCCGCCAGGGCCGCGAAGTCGATCGACCGGTCGGTGCCGGCGACACGCACCGCGCCTTCGGCGATCTCGAGGTCCTGGACGCCGGCTTCCAGCTCCTGGGAGGCGAGCTCCTTGAGCTTGCCGGCGAGGTTCTGCGACGCCGCCCCCACAGAGATGCCGCCGACCGGGATCGAGCGCGAGCCGCCGGTGCCGGCCCCCGTGGCGACCTTGTCGGTGTCGCCCTGCACCACCCGGATCCGCTCCAGCGGCAGGTCGAGATGCTCGGCGGCGAACTGCGCGTAGGCCGTGGCGTGACCCTGTCCGTTCGACTGGGTGCCGACATAGACCGTGGCGCCGCCATCCTGGTCGAGGGTGATCTTGACGTCCTCGCCCTCGCCCCAGGCGGTGCACTCGATATAGGTGGCGAGACCGATGCCGCGCACGAGACCCTTCGCGCGCGACTCCGCGGCGCGGGCCTCGAAGCCGTTCCAGTCGGCCGCCTCGATGGCGCGGCCCATATGGGCGGCGAAGTCGCCGGTGTCGTAGGTGCGGTCGCCGATCGGCGTGGTGTAGGGCATCGCGCTCGGCGGGATGAAGTTGCGCCGGCGGATCTCGGCCGGCGACATCCCGGTCTCCCGCGCCGCCCGGTCGACCAGGCGCTCGATCAGGTAGGCCGCCTCCGGCCGCCCGGCGCCGCGATAGGCGTCGACCGGCACGGTGTTGGTGTAGACGCCGCGCACCCGCACGTGGATTGCGGGCGTCTTGTACACGCCGGTCAGCATCGTGGCGCCGAGATACGGGATGTAGGGCCCGTATTGTGACAGGTAGGCGCCGAGATCGCCGATCACGTCGAAGCGCATGGCGAGGAAGGTGCCGTCCGCGTCGAGCGCGACCTCGCCGACCGAGAGGTTGTCGCGTCCCTGCGCGCAGGCGACGAAGTGCTCGCCCCGCTCCGAGACCCACTTCACTGGCTTGTTCAGCCGGCGTGCGGCTTCCGCCGCCAGCGGATACTCGCGGTAGGTGAACGTCTTGGTGCCGAAGCCGCCGCCGACATCGCCGGTGACGACCCGGATCTGGTCCTTCTCGACCCCGAGCACGCCCATCAGGGTCTTGCGCAGGCCGTGCACGCCCTGGCTCGGGATGGTGAGGGTGAAGCGCTTGGCGCCCGGATCGTATTCGGCGACGACGCTGCGGGTCTCCATGTAGTTGGTGACGAGGCGCTGGTTCTCGACCTCGACCCGCACCACCTTGGCGGCCTTGGCGAAGGCGGCGTCGACCGGCGCCTTGTCGCCCATCGTCGAATCGAACGAGACGTTGTCGGGCTGCTCATCCCACACCGCGGTCGCGCCGCCCGCGATGGCGCCGCGGATGCCGACGACCGCCGGCAGCACCTCGTAGTCGATGCCGATCGCCTCGACGGCATCGCGGGCCTGGGCGACCGTGTCGGCGACCACGAAGGCGACGGCGTCGCCGATATGCTTGACGGTACCCTTGGCCAGCAGCGGGATGTGGGCGACGTGGTTCTGGCTGCCGTCGCCGTTCGGCAGCGGCGCCTGGCACTTGATCTCCTTGAGGTCGGCCACGTCCTCGGCGGTGAGCACGAGATGCACGCCGGGCATCGCCCGGGCGGCCTCGAGGTCGGTGATCGTGAATCTGGCATGGGCGTGCGGGCTGCGCAGCAGGGCCGCGTGCAGGCAGCCCTCGGGGGCATGGTCGTCGCCGTAATGGCCCTCGCCGGTGATCAGCCGACGATCCTCGACCCGGCGCAAAGGCTGGCCGAGACCGAACTTGGTCACTGTCATGTGAACCTCGCGATGCGATGCTGAACGGGAGACGTGGACGGAGACGCGGCGCGCAGGCCGGTGGGCTTGGTCCGGGATCGGTGCGCGCGGTCTCGTCGGATCGGGGGGTGCGACGGCGGACGGGGTCCGGACCCGCCTGCGCAGGGGCGCGGGCCTGGGCGGACCGGGAACGATCGGGCTCCCGCCATGGGTCTCACCATGGGTCCTGCCATGCGGCGTTCTTCCTCCGATGGACCGGCCGGACGTGCGACTCGGTCCTTATCGCCAGGACCCTAGCATGCCGGATCGGAGGCGTCTGCGGCGCTGCTTGACGCGGCGATGCTCGATCGGCGCGCTCGTTACCGCTGCGCCGCCCCGCCGCTCACCAAAGTCAGCCGCGGGCGGGGCTCGAGGATCGACGCGACCTTGCGCTCGAGGTCCTCGCCGCGGAACGGCTTCTGCACCACCCGGTCGCCACCGCCGCCGTCGATCTGGGACAGGGCGGTGTGGTCGGCATAGCCGGTGACGAACAGGATCTGGATTGCCGGCCAGCGCTGCCGGATCACGGTCGCGACCTGGACGCCGTTCATCCCCGGCATCGCGAAATCGAGCACCGCGAGGTCGACGCAAGGGTCGGCCTCCAGCGCCTGGATCGCCGCGAGGCCCGAGCCCGCCTCGCGGATCGCGTAGCCGGCCTCGCCGAGGCGGGTGACGGTGACCTCGCGCACGGCGGTGTCGTCGTCGACGACCAGCACCACCCGCCTGTCATCCGCGTCGCGGACCGTCGCGCAGTCGATCTCGGTCGGGCGCATCTCGGGCAGCATCGTCTCCACCGCCACCCGCGGCAGGTAGACCCGCACCGAGGTCCCCTCGCCGACCCTGGTGTCGATGCGCACCCCCCCGCCCGACTGCTTGGCGAAGCCGTAGACCTGGGCGAGGCCGAGCCCGGAGCCCTTGCCGACATCCTTGGTGGTGAAGAACGGCTCGAACACCCGCGCGAGCACGTCGTCGGGGATGCCGGTGCCGGTGTCGCTCACCGCCACCATGGCGTAGTCGCCCGGCGGCGGCTCCTCGGGCCGGGCCGGCTCGGCGTCGAGATGCACGTTGGCGGTCTCGATCGTCAGGCAACCGCCCACCGCCATCGCGTCCCGGGCGTTGATGGCGAGGTTGAGGATGATGAGCTCGATCTGCGTGGCGTCGACGAGCGCCGGCCAGAGGTCGGGCTGCAGGGTCATCTCGATGCGGATCGAGCCGCCCATCGAGCTCTGCAGCAGGTCGCGCATCGACGCGACGGTCTGGTTGAGCTGCACCGGCACCGGCGCGAGCTTCTGCCGGCGCGAGAAGGCGAGGAGCTGGGCGGTGAGCCGGGCGCCGCGCTCGGCGGCGCCGCGCATCATGTCGAGCCGGCGCTTCGAGCGCTCGTCCGAGACCGCCCGCTCCAGGAACTCGATGTTGCCGGCGATCACCGTCAGCAGGTTGTTGAAGTCGTGGGCGACGCCGCTGGTGAGCTGGCCGACCGCCTCGAGGCGCTGGGCCTGGCGCAGGGCATCCTCGATCCGCTCGCGCTCGGCGATCTGGTGCTGCAGGGCCGCATTCGCCTCGGCGAGCTCCCGGGTGCGCTCGGCGACGCGCTGCTCGAGGGATTCGTTGAGGTCGCGCAGGGCCTGCTCGGCCGCGCGGCGGCGGAGATGGGCGCGGGCCTCGGAGAGGGCGCGCAGGATGACCCGCGGCAGCCGGTCGAGGCGCTGCTTCGTCACGTAGTCGGTGGCGCCGTGCTTCAGCGCCTCGACCGCCACGTCCTCGCCCAGCGTGCCGGAGACGAAGACGAACGGGACTTCCGGGCAATTCTCGCGGGCGGTGGCGAGGGCGCTCATGCCGTCGAAGGCCGGCAGCACGTAATCGGCCAGGATGATGTCGTGGCAGCCCGTGGCCGTGGCGGCCGCGAAGGCGTCCCGGGCGATCACCCGCTCGATCGCGTGGGCGAGCCGCGCATCCTCCAGGACGGCGCAGAGCAGCTCGGTGTCGAGGTCGCTGTCCTCGAGGAGCAGGATGCGCAAGGGGGCAGCGCCGTCCTCCAGCGCCGTCGCCTCACTCACCGGAGGCCCAGTCTGCCCGATGGGGCGGCGGCTCGTTGAGCACGGCCCAGAACACGCCGAGATCCTGGATCGCCTCGAAGAACTCCTTGAACCCCACCGGCTTCACCACGAAGGCGTTCACCCCGAGCTGGTAGGAGCGGACGAGGTCGCTCTCCTCGCGCGACGAGGTCAGCATCACGATCGGGATCGCCCGCATCCGGGGATCGCCCTTCACCGCCGCCAGCACCTCGAGTCCGTCGACCTTCGGCAGCTTCAGGTCGAGCAGGACGACAGCCGGATCCTGCACCGGCCGGTCGGCATGCGGCCCTTGCCGGCGCAGGTATTCGAGCGCCTCGGCCCCGTCGCGGCAGATGACGATCTTGTTCGCCAACTGGCTCTTCTCGAGCGCCGCGAGGGTCAGCTCGATGTCGTTGGGGTTGTCCTCGACGAGGAGGATCGGCTTGAGGTCGGCCATGGCGCGTCTCTAACGGATGGGAAGCGTGAAGTGGAAGGCCGCACCCTGGCCGAGGACGCCCTCGGCCCAGACCTGTCCACCGTGGCGTTCGACGATGCGCCGGACATTGGCGAGCCCGATGCCGGTTCCCTCGAATTCCTCGACCCGGTGCAGGCGCTGGAAGACGCCGAACAGCTTGTTGACGTAGGCCATGTCGAAGCCGACGCCGTTGTCGCGCACGCGGAACACCGCGTCGGCGTCGCGGTCGGCCTCGCGCGTCACCTCGATTACCGCCTCGGGCCGGCCGCGCGTGTACTTGACGGCGTTGGACAGGAGGTTCTCGAGCACCAGCCGCATCATCACCGGGTCGGCCTGGGCCTGTCCCAGCGGGCCGACCTGCCAGCGGATCGTCCGTTCGAGGGGGATGTCGCGCATCATCTTCCGGCGCACGTCCTCGACCAGCTGGTTCATGTCGCAGGGGATGCGGTTGAGGGCGTTGCGGCCCATCTGCGAGAAGGTCAGCAGGTTGTCGACGAGGGTGCCGGCCGAGAACGCCGCCTCGATGATGGTGTCGATGTAGCGCCGCCCGCGATCCGAGAACTTGTCGCCCTCGCGCGAGCGCAGGAGCTCGGCATAGCCGACGATGTGGCGGAACGGCGCCCGCAGGTCGTGGCTGACCGAGTAGGAGAAGGCCTCGAGCTCCTTGTTCGAGCGCTGCAGCTCCTCGGTCAGCGCCGCCAGTTCCTCGGCCCGGCGCAGCACGATGCCGAGCACCGCGGCGCGCAGGTCCTTGGCGGTCTCGATTTCCGGCACCGACCAGGGCCGGGACCGGCCTTGCACGGTCTCCTTCCAGGTCTCGAAGGATTTGCGGGGATGCAGCCGCTCAGGCCCGCCGGTCGGGTCCTTGGTGGCGGCCTTGGTCGGGTCGCCGCCCCAGCGCACGGTCCGGACCACCTCGGGCCGGAACCACAGCACGTAGCTGGCATACTTTTCCGAGATCGAGATGGCGAGGAGCCCGCTCGCGGTGTCGGCGATGGTGCGCGCCGGTGGATATTCCTCGCCGAGCGCATCGGTGACGTGGACCGCCTCGCCGCCATGCTCGGCCGAGAGCCATTCGTAGACGCCGCGCACCTGCTGCTCGGTGGGCGTGCGCCCCATCAGGCGGCAGCGCTGGCCGGTGACGATCGCGGCGCCGCCGGCATCGGTCAGCGCCAGCACGTCCTCGGGATGCTTGAGGAAGCCTTCGACGAAGTTCTCCTCCTCGGCCATGAATGCGAGGAGGCGCGCCTGGATCGCGCCGAGCGCCAGGCGCTGCTCGGCGAGCGCCCCACGCTCCTTGGCGGCGAGCTGCAGGGCGAACGTCTGGGTGAGGATGTCGCAGGCATTGCGGGTCTGCAGCGGTACCCGCCGCGCCGTCTTGTTGTGGCAGGAGATCAGGCCCCACAACGCGCCCTCGACCAGGATCGAGACCGACATCGAGGCCGCGGTGCCCATGTTGCGCATGTACTCGACATGGACCGGCGAGACGCTGCGCAGGACGGACTGGCTGAGGTCGAGGGGCGACCCGGTCGAAGGGGTCAGGGCCGGCACGATCGGGACCGGATCGTAGGCCGCGTCCGGGATGATGCGCAGGCGGTTGCGGCGGTAGAGCTCCCGGGCCTGGGCCGGGATGTCGGAGGCGGGAAAGCGCAGATCGAGATAGGACGGCAGGACGCCGTTGCCATCCTCGGCCACGACGGTTCCGTTCCAGTCGCGATCGAACCGGTAGACCAGGGCACGGTCGAATCCGGTGAGCAGGCGGATGTCGGCGGCGAGCAGCCCGCACAGCTCCTCCACCGTCGAGGCCCCGTGCAGGGCTTCGATGAAGGCGCGCAGCCGGGGATACAAACCGTCGAGGCTGCCCGCCAGGGCCGTCTCGCCGGCGCTCTCCTCGAACTCGAGCACGGTGAGGCTGCCGGAGCGGTGCGCCGCGAGGTCGTAGGCGCGGGCGCCGGACCCGGTCTCGAGGGGGAGCGTGCCGAGATAGGCCGCGCCGTCGCGCCCGAGCTGCGTCCTCAGCACCTCGACGATCGGCGCCCCCATCTCCGGCAGCGCCTGGCTCAAGGTCTTGCCGTGGGCCTGCGCCGCGGGACGCCCCGGCAGGTCGGGCAGGTTCGCGCTGGCCTGGACGATGCGCAGATCCGGTCCTTCGAGCGCCAGCAGGAAGCCGTGCGGTTGCAGCGTACCGAGGATGTGGATCGGCTCCCTGTCGCAGGCCGTGAGTTCCGCCGGTTGCACAGACCGCATGGCCGTCCTTACTCTGTCGCGCCGTCCGGATCCGAACCGGTTTCCTGCCGCGGCACCTTAAGGGAAGCTCGTCAATCCGGCCAGTGCGCGATACCGGCGCGGATCGTGGATCCCGGCGGCGAACAGGTTTTCCAGCGGTATCGCTCGGAGCCCGGTTGCCCTCACGGTCGACTTTGAATCATATGGATTTGGAGCAAAGTTTTATTTCGATATCCGCTTCCGTTCAGAAATCGTCTTCTCGAAATCCTCTAAGACATGGTCGAAAATTACCGACAGACGGCACGAATGATATCGTCACGACCTCTGATATAAATAAAATCGGAATTTCCATTTGGGCAATGCGGCACGAATTCAGCTGATTGCCGTCACAGCATGGAGGAAGGAGACGTCAGCGCCGGCGAGTCCACCCGGACCAGCGCTCGATCGCGTTGTCGGCGAGCCGCGCTCCAGAACTTTGGTTCTCCCGCCTTCCTTGAGGCGGAACGGTGTCCACTCCACCGGAAAATGCTCTAGAATCCTGCGAAGCCGCCGAGGCGGAGCCTCAAGGCAGGACGAAGCCTGCAAAGGAGAGCGAGGGCCATTCCCGACGACCGCCCTGCCCCTGGCCCGCTTCCTGCCCCAGGCTTGCTGACTCGCCTCGACCTCAAGACTTTGCGGCTGTTCGCGGCGATCTGCGAGGACGGCACGCTCAACGGTGCGGCTCGGCGCGCCATGATCGCGCCCTCGGCCGTGAGCAAGCGCCTGGGAGAACTGGAGCACGCCCTGGGCTGCCCCCTGCTGATCCGCGAGCCGCGGGGCATGCGCCCGACCCCGGCGGGCGAGACGCTGCTGCACCATACCCGCCGCATGCTGGCGAGCGCCGAGCAGATCGCCCTCGAACTCGCCGAGCATGCCAAGGGGGTGCGCGGTATCGTCCGCATGCTCGCCAACCTGTCGGCCATCGTGCAGTTCCTGCCCGAGGACCTGCGCGCCTTCCTGGCCGTGCAGGGAGCGATCAAGATCGACCTGGAGGAGCGGCCGAGCGGCGGCGTGATCCGGGGCGTCGCCGAGGGTGCGGCCGAGATCGGGATCTGCTCGAGGAGCGTCGCGGCCCTCGACCTGCGCAGCATCCTCTACCGGCGCGACCGCCTCGTCCTGGTGATGCGGGCGGAGCATCCGCTGGCCGGGCATTCGTCCATCGCCTTCGCGGAGGCGCTCGGCTACGACTTCATCGGCCTGCATGCCCAGAGCTCGATCCACGACAGCGTCCGGGCCGAGGCGCAGCGGGTCGGGCGCCCCTTGCGGCTGCGGGTGCACGTGCCCGGCTTCGACGCGGTCTGCCGGATGGTCCAGGCCGATATGGGCCTGGGCGTCGTGCCCGAGCAGGTCTTCCGCCTGATCGGCGGCGCGATGCAGCTCGTCGCGGTGCCGCTCGCCGATCCCTGGGCCAACCGCGAGCTGATCATCGTGACGCGTACCGGCACGCTCTCGCCCGCTGCGGGACTTCTCGTCGCGCACCTGTCGCAGCACGCCGCGGCTTGATCGCCATCCTGCGTTCTCTGTTCGCGAACGACCGCTCGCGAGATACGGTTGGATCGGCCCCGCCTTCGTGAAGTAGGACACGTCCAATCATAGCGATGTGCAATCATAGCGATGTGGAGGAAATGCCATGAGCGGACCGCTCGCAGGCATTCGCGTTCTGGAACTCGGCCAGCTGATCGCCGCGCCCTTCGCCACCCGCCTGATGGCGGAGTTCGGCGCCGAGGTGATCAAGGTCGAGCCGCCCGGCGAGGGCGATCCCCTGCGCAAGTGGCGCAAGATGCACGAGGGCACCTCGCTCTGGTGGTACCTGCAGTCGCGCAACAAGAAGTCGATCGCCGTCAACCTGAAGGCGCCCGAGGGCCTCGCGGTCGTCAAGCAGCTGGCCGAGAAGGCCGATGTGGTGGTCGAGAACTTCCGACCCGGCGGTCTGGAGAAGCTCGGCCTCGGGTGGGACGTGCTGTCGGCGCTGAACCCGAACCTCGTGATGGTCCGCATCTCCGGCTACGGCCAGACCGGGCCCTACCGCGACCGGCCCGGCTTCGGGGCGATCGGCGAATCGATGGGCGGCCTCCGCTTCACCACCGGCGACCCGAGCACGCCGCCGGCCCGCGTCGGCGTCAGCATCGGCGACACGCTCGCCTCGCTTCACGGCGTCATCGGCGCCCTGATGGCGCTCCTGCGGGTGAAGACCGGTCAGGGGGCCGGCCAGGTGATCGACGTCTCGCTGGTCGAGAGCGTGTTCAACGTCATGGAAAGCCTGGTGCCGGAATACGACCTCCTCGGCGAGGTCCGCACCCGCACCGGCGGAGCGCTGCCGGGCATCACGCCCTCGAACACCTACCCGACCCAGGATGGCGGCTTCGTCGTGATCGCCGGCAACAGCGACCCGATCTTCCGCCGCCTGATGAGCGCGATCGGCCGGCCCGACCTCGCCGAGGACCCGGCTCTGCGCAACAACGACGGCCGTTCGAAGCAGTCCGCGATGCTCGATGCCGTCATCGCCGACTGGACCAAGGGCCGCACGGTGACGGACGCCCTCGCGGTTCTCGATGCCGCCGAGGTGCCGGCCGGCCGGATCTACTCCGTCGCCGACATCGTCGCCGATCCGCATTACGCCGCCCGCGAGATGATCCTGGAAGCGGACCTGCCGGGCGACACCCGGGTGAAGATGCCCGGCATCGTGCCGAAGCTCTCCGAGACTCCCGGTGAGGTGCGCTGGCAGGGCCCGGCGCTCGGTGCCCATACCGATTCGGTCCTCGCCGAGCTCGGCTTCGACGAGGCCGCCATCACCACGCTTCGCCGGAAGGGAGCCGTCGCGTGAGCCAGATCGTCGTCCAAGAGGTCGCGACCCGCGACGGATTCCAGATCGAGCCGGTCTTCGTCCCGACGGCGGACAAGATCCGGCTGATCGACGCACTCTCCGAGGCCGGCTTCTCCCGGATCGAGGTCTCGTCCTTCGTCTCGCCGAAGGCGGTGCCCGCCCTCTCCGACGCGGCCGAGGTCTTCGGCGGCATCACGCGCCGGCCCGGCACGACCTACGTCGCCCTGGTGCCCAACCCGAAGGGCGCCGAGCGGGCGCTCGCCGCCAAGGCCGACGAGATCAACCTCGTCGCCTCGGTCAGCGAGACCCACAACCGCGCCAATATGGGCATGACGCCGGAGGCCTCGATCCGCGGTTTCGCCGCGATCATGGAGACGGTGCGCGGCCAGGTCGGCGTCAACGCCACGGCGGCGACGGCCTTCGGCTGCCCGTTCGAGGGCATCGAGCCCGAGGACAAGGTACTGGCCCAGGTCGAACGGTATCTGCGCTTGGGAGTCGACGGCATCACGCTCGCCGACACGACCGGCATGGCCAATCCGCGCCAGGTCGCCCGCCTGGTCGCCCGGGTGCTGCCGCTCGTCGGCCCGGATCGCCTGACGCTGCACTTCCACAACACCCGTGGCTGCGGCCTCGCCAACGTGCTCGCCGCCTTCGACGCCGGCGCGCGCCGGTTCGATGCGGCGCTCGGGGGCCTGGGCGGCTGCCCGTTCGCGCCCGGCGCCACCGGCAACATCTGCACCGAGGACCTGGTGAGCATGGCCGAGGAGATGGGCCTTTCGACCGGCCTCGACCTCGGCGCCCTGCTCGCGTTGTCGCGCGACCTGCCCCGCCTCGTCGGCCACGACGTGCCGGGCCAGGTCGCCAAGGCCGGCCGGCCGCTCGACCTGCATCCGGCCCCGCCGCTCAAGGCGGCCTGATACGCGCGAGGGACCGCCCGCAAGAAGGCGGCCTCGCTCTATCGCTCATCGAACCGGAAAACCTGGAACCGGAAAACCTGCCCCGCCCGGCTCCCGGGCGAAGGCGCCCCCATGCCCGGAGGAAACCCCATGGCCCTCGCCACCACCGGCCCGCTCGCCGGCACCGACGCCTTCACCGAGGCGAGCGTCGTCCGCAAGGTCGCCTGGCGGCTGATGCCGCTGATCATGATCTGCTACCTGTTCGCGTTCTTCGACCGCATCAACATCAGCTTCGCCAAGTTCCAGCTCCAGAGCGATCTCGGCTTCAGCAACGTCGCCTACGGTCTCGGCGCCAGCATGTTCGTGGTCGGCTACGTGATCTTCGAGGTTCCGTCGAATCTCGCCCTCTACCGGGTCGGCGCCAGGCGCTGGATTGCCCGCATCATGATCTCGTGGGGCATCGCCACCGCGCTGATGATCTTCATCCGCACCGAGTGGCACTTCTACGTCCTGCGCTTCCTGATCGGCGCGATGGAGGCCGGCTTCGCGCCCGGCATCCTCTACTATCTCACCCTCTGGTTCCCGGCCTCGTTCCGCGGCCGCATCACCTCGTTCATGTTCGTCGCCTCGGCCTTCGCGGGCATCGTCGGCGCGCCGGTGGCGGGATTGATCCTCGGCGGGCTCAACGGCGTCGGTGGCTTGGCCGGCTGGCAGTGGCTCTTCCTCGCCGGCGGCCTGCCCTGCCTGATCCTCGGCGCCCTGGTGCTCACCCGTCTCGACGACCGCATCGCGGATGCGCGCTGGCTCTCGGAGGGGGAGAAGCAGCTCCTGTCCTCCCGCATCGCTCACCACAACCGTGAGATCGGCGACCACTCGCTCTGGGGCGCGATCAAGCAGCCGGGCTTCCTGTTGATCGCCTTCGTGTATTTCCTGCTCCAGATCGGCTCCTACGGCCTGAATTTCTGGGGGCCGGACCTGATCAAGACCGCGAGCGGCGGGGCCGCCGCCTCGGTCGGCTTGCTCACCGCCATTCCCTATATCTGCGGCGCGATCAGCATGGTGGTGATCGGGCGCCTGTCGGACGCCTCCGGCGAGCGACCGAAATTCGTCGCCGGCCTCGCGGTCGCTGCCGCCGCCGGCTTCTTCCTCGCCGGCCTGTTCGACAAGCAGATCGTGCCGCTGATGATCGCGCTCGCGCTGCTCGGCTCCGGCATCGTCGCGTCGATCCCGACCTTCTGGACCCTGCCGGCGAAGCTCGTCACCGGTGTCGGCGCGGCGGGCGGCATCGCGCTCATCAACACGCTCGGCCAGTTCGGCGGCATCGTCAGCCCTGTCCTGGTCGGCTGGGTGAAGGATCTCACCGGCTCCACCACCCCGGCGCTCTACGGCATCGGTCTCCTCTGCCTCGTCGCCGCAGGCCTCCTGCTGTTCTGCATGCCCGAGAGCCTGCGCCGCAACGACCGCAGCCTCTGACGACCCGAAGACCGGCGGCGGATCTCGCAGCCGCCCCCGGACCGGTCGCCGCGAGGGGAATGGACAGGTCGACGCTGTCGTGATGCCGCCCAGGAATGAATCCGGGACCGAGGCGCGATCGACCGGCTACGCGGTCCTCTCGCCCTGTCGCCCGAAGCGACCCGTCCGTGGCGCCGTCATAGGTGGGGCGCGTTCATGGGACTTGGTCGGGACGCCGGCCGCTTGCTAGCCTTGGCAAGTCCGACCCTGCGGTTACGCCATGACCGTGGGCGCCGACAATCATGGAGCCGGGCGCAACGGCTCCGGGCAGGGAGACGCCGACACCATGAGACAGCCAAACGAGGCCGGACCCGTCCGTCGCTACGATGCGATCATCGTCGGGGCCGGGTTCTCCGGCCTGTACCAGCTTCATCTGCTGCGCGACCGGCTCGGCCTGTCGGTGCGGGTGCTGGAGGCGGCCGAGGGCATCGGCGGCACCTGGTACTGGAACCGTTACCCGGGCGCGCGCTGCGATTCGGAAAGCTACTACTACTCCTACTCGTTCTCGCGCGAGCTGGAAGAGGAGTGGGACTGGACCGAGCGCTACCCGGAACATGGCGAGATCCGCCGCTACCTCGACCACGTCGCCGACCGTTTCGATCTGCGGCGCGACATCCAGCTCGGCACCCGCGTCTCCGGCGGCGCCTATGACGAGACGGCCAACCGTTGGATCGTCACGACGGAGGCCGGCGAGCGTTTCGAGGCGCAGTTCCTGATCACCGCCGTCGGCTGCCTGTCGAGCGCCAACGTACCGGCGATCCCTGGCCTCGAGAGGTTTTCAGGCGCCTGGTACCATACCGGCCGTTGGCCGCACGAGGGCGTCGACTTCTCGGGCAAGCGCGTCGGCCTGATCGGCACCGGCTCGACCGGCATCCAGGCGGCACCGGTCATCGCCGCGGACGCCGCGCATCTCACGGTGTTCCAGCGCACCGCCAATTACAGCGTGCCGGCCCGCAACGGCCCGATGGACGACGAGTTCAAGGCCTGGGTGCGCGAGAATTCCTCGGAGTTGCGCCGCAAGGCTCGCGAGGCACCGAACGGCCATCCATTCGACTTCGCCGACCGCTCGGCCTTCGACGTCTCACCGCAGGAGCGGCGGGCGATCTA
The DNA here is from genome assembly GCF_001043955.1 of Methylobacterium tarhaniae. Taxonomy (GTDB): domain Bacteria; phylum Pseudomonadota; class Alphaproteobacteria; order Rhizobiales; family Beijerinckiaceae; genus Methylobacterium; species Methylobacterium tarhaniae. The sequence goes on from NZ_LABZ01000186.1 coordinate 27,553, forward strand.
CGAGGCGGCGTGGGAGCGAGGGGGCCTGCGCTTCCGCGCCGCCTTCCGTGACATCATGCTCGACCCGGATGCCAACGAGACCGCTTCGGAGTTCATCCGGACCAAGATCCGCAGCATCGTCAAGGATCCGGAGGTGGCCGAAGCGCTCACGCCGCGGGACCATCTCTTCGCCACCAAGCGGCCGCCGATCGATACCAACTACTTCGAGACCTTCAATCGCGACAACGTCTCGCTCGTCGACCTGAAGAAGACGCCGATCGCGGCGATCGTGCCGGAGGGCGTGCGTACCCGGGACGCGACCTACCCGCTCGACGTGATCGTCTTCGCCACCGGCTTCGATGCGCTGACGGGTCCTCTGCTCAGCCTCGATATCCGTGGCCGCGACGGGCTCGCGCTGAAGGACGTGTGGTCGGGCGGTCCGCTCAGCTATCTCGGCTTGCAGATCCCGGGCTTCCCGAACCTGTTCACCATGACGGGACCGGGCAGCCCCTCGGTGCTGACCAACATGCCGGTGGCGATCGAGCAGCATGCCGAGTGGATCGCCGACTGTCTCCATCATCTGCGCGAACGCGGGCTCGACCGTATCGAGGCGACGGCGGAGGCGGCCGAATCCTGGAGCGCTGAGGTCGACAAGGCGGCCTCTGCCACGCTGCTGCCGATGGCAAGCAGTTCATGGTATCTAGGCGCCAACGTGCCGGGTAAACCGCGGGTCTTCATGCCCTATGCTGGCGGCATGGCGCATTACCGCGGCATCTGCGAGCGCATCGCAGCCCAGGGTTACGACGGCTTCGCTCTGCGGTAGCCCCCTCCCCCCGAACGCCAACAACCCCGCGAGGCTCGAAGCCTTGCGGGGTTGTTTGATGTATGTGGTTGCGGGGACAGGATTTGAACCTGTGACCTTCAGGTTATGAGCCTGACGAGCTACCGGGCTGCTCCACCCCGCGCCAGGGTGTGTTCGCGAATGAGGGATTGTGTGCGTGCTTGGCAGGCTCATAACCTGAAGGTCACAGGTTCAAATCCTGTCCCCGCAACCACATACATCAAACAACCCCGCAAGGCTTCGAGCCTCGCGGGGTTGTTGGCGTTCGGGGGGAGGGGGCTACCGCAGAGCGAGGCCGTCGTAACCCTGGGCTGCGATGCGCTCGCAA
>NZ_LABZ01000187.1 GCF_001043955.1 Methylobacterium tarhaniae
GCTGAAAGGAGTGGCGCGGGTTGCCCCCTCTCCCACACGGGAGAGGGGTCCCGCGTTCCATGACACGCGAAACGCAGAATGGCCCGACGGACCTTGCGGCCGTATGGTAGCCTTTCAGAGTCACAAGGTTCCACCCATGTCCGCCCCCACCCCGCTCCACCCCACCAACCCCCGCATCGTTCGCCTCAGCCACGAGGACAACGTCGTGGTCGCGGTGGACCCGATCGTGCCCGGCGCCACCGTGGAAGGGGTGACCGCCTCCGCCCGGGTGCCGCGGGGCCACAAATTCGCGGTGGTGCCGATCGCCGAGGGCGCGCCGATCCGCAAGTTCGGCCAGATCATCGGCTTTGCCAGCCGCGCCATCGCCCCGGGCGAGTGGGTGCACGAGCACAATGTGGGCCTAGGGGAAGCCAAGGGCGACTTCGCCCGCGATTACCGCTTCTGCGAGGAAGCCAAGCCCGTCGCCATGGTGCCGGAAGCCCAGCGCGCCACCTTCGAGGGCTATCGCCGGGCCGACGGCCGGGTCGGCACCCGCAACTATGTCGGCGTGCTGACCTCCGTGAACTGCTCGGCCACGGTCGCCCGCTTCATCGCCGAGGAAGCCCGCCGCTCCGGCCTCCTCGACGAATTTCCGGGCATCGACGGCATCATCCCCCTCACCCACGGCACCGGCTGCGGCTACGACATCCAGGGCGAGGGCGCCGACATCCTCAAGCGCACCCTGTGGGGCTACGCCGCCAACCCGAACATGGGCGGCGTGATCATGGTGGGCCTCGGCTGCGAGGGCCTGCAGATCGACCGCTGGAAGCGCGCCTACGGCATCGAGGAGAGCGAGACCTTCCGCAGCTTCACCATCCAGGATACCGGCGGCACGCGGCGCACGATCGAGGCCGGCGTCGCGGCGCTCCGCGAGATGCTGCCCGCCGTGGCGAAGGCCCGGCGCGAGACCGTGCCGGCCTCCGAGCTGATGCTGGCCCTGCAATGCGGCGGCTCGGACGGTTACTCGGGCATCACGGCGAACCCGGCTTTGGGCGCCGCGGTCGACCGGCTGGTGGCCGAGGGCGGCACCGCGATCCTGTCTGAGACGCCGGAGATCTACGGCGCCGAGCACCTGCTGACCGCGCGGGCCGCCACGCCGGAGATCGGCCACAAGCTCGTCGAGATGATCCACTGGTGGGAGGCCTACACCGCCCGCAACGGCGGCGAGATGAACAACAACCCCTCCCCCGGCAACAAGGCCGGCGGCCTCACCACCATCCTGGAGAAGTCGCTCGGCGCCACCGCCAAGGGCGGCTCGACGACGCTGACCGGCGTCTACCGCTACGCCGAGCCGGTGACGGCGAAGGGCTTCGTCTACATGGACACCCCCGGCTTCGATCCGGTGGCCGCCACCGGCCAGGTCGCGGGCGGGGCCAACGTGCTGTGCTTCACCACCGGCCGCGGCTCGGCCTATGGCTGCAAGCCGACCCCGTCGATCAAGCTCGCCACCAACAGCGAGATGTACCGGCGGATGCAGGATGACATGGACATCGATTGCGGCGACGTGCTCGACGGCGTCTCGATCGAGGAGAAGGGCCGCCAGATCTTCGAGACCATCCTGCGCGTGGCGTCGGGCGAGCGCACCAAGTCCGAGGGCTTCGGCTACGGCGATGCCGAGTTCGTGCCCTGGCAGATCGGTGCGGTGATGTAGCCGGCGCGATATGGCGGGACGGACGGAACCGTTCTAAGGGGCGCTCCGGGGCACAAGGACAAGAACGTCCCGGAGGACACCACGATGACACCGGTTGTGAGCAGCGGGAGCGATCTCACCCGCCGCCAATGGAAGATGACGCTGCTCGCGAGCCTCGGCGGCGGGCTCGAATATTACGACTTCATCGTCTACGGGATCTTCGCCAAGGACATCGCCGCCGCCTTCTTCCCGGCGAGCGATCCGGTCGCGGCCCTGACCCTGTCCCTGGCGGTGTTCGCGGTCGGCTATCTCGCCCGGCCCCTCGGCGGCCTCGTACTCAGCCATTTCGGCGACCGCTACGGCCGCAAGACCGTGTTCGTGGTCACCGTCTTCACCATGTCGGCCTGCACGCTCGGCATGGGCCTGGTGCCGGCTTACGCCTCCTGGGGCGTGTGGGCGACGCTGCTCCTCGTCCTGTTGCGCTTCGTGCAGGGCCTCTGCATCGGCGGCGAGCTGCCCGGCGCCATCACCTTCGTGGTCGAGACCGCCTCGCGCCGCCCGGGCTTGGCCTGCGGCATCGTCTTCTGCCTGGTCAATGGCGGCGTGCTGCTCGCGGCTCTGGTCAATCTCGGCCTGCAATCCGTCCTGCCGCCCGCCGCCATGGCGGAGTATGGCTGGCGCATCGCCTTCCTGTTCGGTGGCGTCGTCGGTCTCGTGAGCTTCGTCCTGCGGCGCTCGCTGGAGGAGACGCCCGAGTTCCTGCGCCTCCAGCACCGCGCCGCCCGCAGCCCGATCGGCGAGGTGCTGCGCCATCATCGCGGCCCGGTGCTGCTCGGCATCGGCATCGTGGCGCTCACCGCCGGGTTCAACGGCATCCTGTTCGCCCACATGCCGGCCTACCTGATCCAGGTGCTCAAGTACCCGCCGCGCGAGGTGGCGCTGGCGATGAACGTGGCGCTCTTCGCCATGTCGGCCTCGCTGCTCTTCGCCTCCTGGTTCGCCGACCGGGTGCCGCCGCGGCGGCTGATGCAGGCCTCCGCCCTCGTCATCCTGGTCGGGGTGATCCCGACCTACATGATGCTGGCACGGGGCGGCGCGAACCTGTTCCTGGTGCTGCCGCTCCTCACCATGGCGGTGGCCGGCGCCAACGGCAGCTTCGCCTACCTGCTCGCCGGGCTCTTCCCCACCCGGGTGCGGTTCAGCGGCGTCGCGCTCTCGCTCAACATCAGCTTCACGCTGCTCAGCGGCCTCGGGCCGCTCGCCGCCAACGCGCTGATCGGTGCCACCGGCTGGGCCGCGGCGCCGGGCGTGATCATCGCGGCCTCGGCGCTGATCGGGCTCGTGGTCGCGAGCCGGCTCTCGGACCGGCCGGCGACGCTGACCGAGGCGGTGCCCGCCTCCGGCTGATGGTGCGCTGCCGCCCGCGCGCCTCACGCGCGCGCGGGTCGCAGCGGCCGGCCTTCTCTTGGGTCGCGGTGATCCGGACCGACGGCCGTCACCCCTCCGGGTGGCGCTCGCGCCAGCGCGGGCCGGGGCCGCGCATGTAGTGGAGTTCGGGACGGTAGGGATCCATGATCGCCGCGACGAGGTCCCGCCAACGCTGGGTGAGGCGTCCGACGAAAGCCATCAACATGGAACCGTCCTCCTGCGCACGACCGATTCGCAATGGAGCCAGGCAGGGATCGTGCCGCTGGTTCGTTGCGAAAATCTTGCCGGGCAGGCTGGTCCGGGGCTTTGGCGAGAATGCGACGGCGGCGTGGAGGGCTTAGGGCAGGATCCCGGCGAGCGTCAGCCCGCCCGCGGCGATCACGGCCAGCACCGCGCCCCAGAGGTCGAGGGGCATCGCGGCCCACCAGGCGGTGCTCTCCGCATGCGGCAGCGGTGCGCCCCGTGCCCGTGCGATGTCGTGCATGGCTGATCTCCCTTGAGGGTTCGCATCCTCCGGGTGCCCGTCTGGCGCGGGAGTCCCTGCCTCACCCTACAGCACGACGCCTCCGCTCGCAGCAGAAAGGACGGATAACGGTCAGAGGATGACGCTCAAAGATGCGTCTTCGGCCGAGATCTGCTTGCGTCGTGTGCAGAGGTGACGGATCGATCCGCGATCGGAGCCTCGATGGGCGCGACCCTTGCACCCGACGCGCTTGTCGTGCCGCCCGTCCCCGTGCTCCGCTGCGGCGACGCTGCTCCAGGATCCGTCCATGCCTTCTTCCGATCTCGTGATGATGCGCGCCACCGACCTCGCGCGGGCGATCCGCGACCGGGCCGTCTCGGCCCGCGAGGTGATGCAGGCCCATCTCGACCAGATCGCCCGCCACAACCCGGCGGTGACCGCGATCGTTTCCTTGCGCGACCCCGACCTCCTCCTCGCCGAGGCCGAGGCCGCCGACCGGGACCTGGCGGAGAACGGCCCGCGCGGGCCGCTGCACGGCCTGCCGCACGCGGTGAAGGACCTCTCGGCCACGGCCGGGATCCGCACCACGCAAGGCTCCCCGCTCTTCCGCGACACCGTGCCGGAGGTCGACGCGATCCACGTCGCGCGGCTGAAGCAGGCGGGCGCGATCCTGATCGGCAAGACCAACGTGCCGGAATTCGGCCTGGGCTCGCACAGCACCAATCCGGTCTTCGGCGTGACGCGCAACGCCTACGACCCGACGAAGGCGGGCGGCGGCTCGAGCGGCGGGGCCGGGGTGGCGCTGGCGCTCCGCATGGTGCCCCTCGCCGACGGCAGCGACCATGGCGGCTCCCTGCGCAACCCGGCCGCCTGGAACAACGTGCTCGGCCTGCGCCCCGCCGCTGGGCGGGTGCCGAACAGCACCGACGAGGTCTTCCTGCCCCAGCTCGGCGTCGTCGGCCCGATGGCGCGCTGCACCGCCGATCTCGGCCTGCTGCTCTCGGTCCAGGCCGGCTACGATCCCCGCACCCCGACCGCGCTCCGCCAGGACCCTGTCGTCTTCGCGGCGCCGCAGCCGCGGGCGCTGAAGGGCTTGCGCATCGGCTGGATCGGCGATTTTGGCGGTCATCTGCCGTTCGAGCCCGGCGTGCTCGATCTCTGCGAGGCGGGCCTCAAGGTGTTCTCCGCCCATGGCGCCGCGATCGAGCCGGTGCTGCCCGCCTTCGATCCGAAGGCGATCTGGCGCGCCTGGGTGGTGCTGCGGCAGGGCCTCACCGGCGCCGCCCTCGCGGCCCATTGGCGCGATCCGGCAAAGCGCGCCGTGATGAAGCCGGAGGCGGTCTGGGAGGTCGAGCAGGGCCGGACGCTGACGGCCTTCGACCTGCACGCCGCCAGCGTCACCCGGACCGCCTGGTATCACTGCGTCCGCGGGCTGTTCGAGCGCTTCGACGTGCTGGCCCTTCCCGCCGCGCAGGTCTTCCCCTTCGACGCCGAGGAGACCTGGCCGCGCCGCATCGCCGGACGCGACATGGACACCTACCACCGCTGGATGGAGGTGGTGGTGCCGGGCACGCTCTCCGGCTGCCCGGTGATCAGCCTGCCCGTCGGCCTGAACCCGGCCGGGCTGCCGATGGGCCTCCAGCTCATCGCCCCGAACCAGGACGAGGCCGGGCTGCTCGCCATCGCGGCGGCCTACGAGGCGGCGACCGGCTTCGACCGCACCCTGCCCCCGGTCCTGCGCGGCTGAACCGCGTCCTGCGCGGCTGAACCGCGTCCTGCGCGGCTGAACCGCGGGGCTGCGGGCGGGATAGGTCTCCTGCTCCGCTTGCTGCCGGGCGAGGTGGCGGCCATACATGGCGGGCAACAAGCTCGGCCACGCCCGAACGGCCGGCACCGGAGGAGACCCCGATGAAGCCCTTCCTGATGGCGGCGCTCGCCGCGAGCGTGTCCTTCGCAGGAGCAGCGTTCGCGCAGGACACGACCGCCGGCGACACCAAGGCCAAGGTCGACAACCTGGAGAAGCTCGGCAGCTTCAAGCAGACCGGCGTCGCCGAGCCGGCGCCGATCCCGCAGACCGGCCGGCGCGCCGACGCGATCAACCGCACGCTCCAGAAGATCAAGGTGCCGGACGGCTTCAAGATCGAGCTCTACGCCGTGGTGCCGGATGCCCGCGCCATGGCGGTCGGCCCGAATGCCGGCGTGGTCTTCGTCGGCACCCGCAAGTCCAAGATGTACACGGTCACCGACCGCGACAAGGACCGGGTCGCCGACGAGGTGAAGGTCTACGCGCCCGGAATCGACTTCAAGATTCCCAACGGCGTCTGCTTCTCCCGCGACGGCGTGCTGACGGTGGTGGAGCAGAACCGGGTGCTGGCCTTCCCGGCGGCCGAGTTCTTCTACGAGGGCACGGACGGCCCGGCCGTCGTCGTGGTCAAGCAGGGCGAGCTGATCCCCCCGAGCGAGGAGAGCTACAACCACACCGCCCGGATCTGCCGCATCGGGCCGGACGGCAAGCTCTACGTCTCGCTCGGCCAGCCCTATAACGTGCCGCCGAAGGACAAGGCCGACCTCTACGCCAAGACCGGCATCGGCGGAATCATCCGCATGGATGCCGACGGCAAGAACCGCGAGGTCTACGCCACCGGCATCCGCAACTCGGTCGGCATGGACTTCGCGACCGACAAGACGCTGTGGTTCACCGACAACCAGGTCGACGGCATGGGCGACGACCAGCCGCCGGGCGAGCTGAACCAGATCACCAAGCCGGGCCAGAATTTCGGCTTCCCGTGGTACGGCGGCGGCGGCGTCCGCACCGTCGAGTACAAGGACGACAAGGTCCCGGCCGACGTCGTGCCGCCGAAGGCGGAACTCCCGCCCCACGCCGCCGATCTCGGCATGATCGTCTACAAGGGCAAGTCGTTCCCGGAGAAGTACCGCGGCGGCATCTTCACCGCCGAACACGGCTCCTGGAACCGCACCACGCCGATCGGCGCCCGGGTGATGTTCGTGCCGGTCAACAAGGACGGCACCGCCGGCAAGCCCGAGCCCTTCGCCGAGGGCTGGCTGACGGAAGGCGGCGAGTATCTCGGCCGCCCGGTCGACGTCGCCACCCTGCCCGACGGCTCGCTGCTGGTCTCCGACGACACGGCCGGCGCGATCTACCGTATCTCCTACGAGAAGTAGGTTTTTCTCAGAGGGGGCGGCCGGACGGTCGCCCCCTCCTTCCTCTCAGGAGATGCCCATGACCCGCACCCTCGCCGTCCTGCTGCTGCTCGCCGCGACAGGGCCGGCCGTCGCCGGGGACGCCAAGGCCGGCCGGGCCAAGGCGGTGGGCTGCCAGGCCTGCCACGGCCTCGACGGTCTCTCGAAGCTCCCCGACGCGCCGAACCTCGCCGGCCAGGTCGAGCCCTACCTCGTCAAGGCGCTCACCGAGTTCCGCAACGGGACCCGGAAGAACGAGGTGATGTCGGTGGCGGCGCAGGAGCTGTCGGACGCCGACATCGCCAACCTGGCGGCGTATTACAGCGGGATCCAGATCGACGTGATTCCGCCAGGGTGAGTTGTGCCATGGGAGGCCGCTCATCAAACCTGTTCGAGATCACTCATTCCTTCCTACCCACGACCTCATCCTGAGGTGTTAGCCGATTGAAAATCGGCTGACCTCGAAGGAGGCTTCCCAAGGATCGCGGAGTGTCAAGGATCGCGGAGAGTCATGGAGCCCTCCTTCGAGGCTGTCGCAAGCGGCAGCACCTCAGGATGAGGCCGTGAGTGGGGGAGACTCGGAGAAGCAGCCGAGTCGGCTGCTCATCGTCAAGCCGAAGCCGCCTCGACGATGCGGATGTCGTGCTCGGCCCCGCCCACCAGGGCGGCGAGAGCCTCCTGGCAGCACTGTCGTGGGCCGCCATCGCCTGCGCGACGCTGTCGAACTCGATCACCACCGAACGCTGCGCGAGACCTGCCTCGTAGGTGTGCGCCGGCAATCCCCGGACGAGGATGCGTCCGCCGGCCGCTTGGAGCGCCGGTCCGCTGAGCTTGGCGTAGGCGGCGAGGGCGTCGGGGTTGCTCAACACAGGAGGCTGTGCGGGTGCGAGAGCGACGGCCGTCGCTCCCGCCGCGCTCAACCTGCTGTGTCATGGACCGTGGGCAGGCCAACGCAAATCTGCTTAGGCCACCACCCGCCCGATCACCGCCACCGGTCCGCCCCCGTCCGGCCCCTGGTGCTCGGCGCCACCCGACACGAACAGGTCCGTGCGCCCGATCGCCGCCGCCGCCACGCCGCCGACCAGCGCCCTTGCGTGGCGGGTGGCGTTGATGTCGCTGTCGTCGTTCATGATGTGGCGGCGGCCGCGGATCAGGCCGTTGCCCGAGGGCTCGGCCTTGGCCAGCAGGGCGAGGACGCGCTCGGCCGCCTCCGGCGGGAGCTGGCCGGCGCCGGGGAATCCGAGATCGGCGAGCGCGCCCTGGATCGCCGGGAAATCGATCCCGTCGCGCATGACCCGGTGGGCGATGCGCAAGGGGCCGCTCCAGCCCGGCGCGTTGCCGAGGACGATGATCTCGTTGCGCATCAGCTCGATCCCCGCCGAGGCGCTGGCGCGGCCGGAATAGAGGTCGGTGCGGGTGCCGATGACGGAATCGTCGAGCGCCGATTCCGGGATCTCGCCGAGAGCGAGCCCGATCCCCAGCGCCGAGGCGCCGCGGGAGAGGCCCATCGACGCGTAGGTGTCGTGGGTCGCCACGCCCTCGCCCCGCGCGGCCGCCTCCTGGATGCGGGCGCTGGTGAGGAGCGGGCACTTCACCTGCACGAAATGGACGTCGGAGACCTCGGCGAGGCCCGCTATCGCCATGGCGCGCCGCACGGCCGCCGCGGTAGCGCGGACCTGCGCCATGCGGCCGATCTCCTCGGGCAGAAAGTCGTCCGTGAAGGCGGTGCCGACCGCGAGCGCCTTGCCCTTTGCCGCCTTGCCCTCCCCGGCCGGTCCCTCGCGCCGGGCGAGGATCAGCAGGTGGGGCGAGAGCCCGCCCTCGGTGCCGCCGGACATCACCAGGGCGACCCGGGCGCCGATCGTCGCCGGCGACACGCCGAGGCGGGCGCCGAGCGCCGCTTCCAGGGCCATCACGGCGAGAGGCCGGGTGAAATCGTTGACGCAGCCATTGCCCTCGGTCTTGCCGAACACCGCCACGATCTCGTCGGGAGCCACGGCGCCGGACTCGATCAGGGCGTCGAGACCCGAGATGTCGGCGGGGTGCCGGGTCGGCACGCGGAAGACGAGGCATTCGGGCATCGGGGATTCTCGGGGCGCTGTCGGAGGGGCCGGACCGTCCGGCCGGGTGGGCGAGACGGCCACCGCCCGCCCTTGCAAATGCGCCGCCAACCCGGCCGACGATGCTGCGCCGCCACAAGCCTGGCCATAACTACGCCACCCGGGTAGCCGCGCCGGGGGCGGATGCGCTAGTCTGACATCCCGCGCCCGGGAGGTCCTTAGCCCGATGCCGATACCGTTGAGCCGCATCCGGCCCGCCGTGTCCGCACGGGCCTCCCTGTCGTCCCGGGCCGCGATGTCCGCACGGACCGAAGTGTCCGCAGGATGAGCTTCCTGTCCCCCGTGCCCGGCGGCTCTCCGCAGCGGGTGCTGATCTACTCGCACGACACGTTCGGGCTCGGCCACCTGCGCCGCGCGCGGGCGATCGCGCATGCCCTGGTGGCGGGCGCGCCGGAGCGGCGGGTGGTGATCCTCTCCGGCTCGCCGGTGAGCCACGCCTTCCGCTTCGCCCCCGGGGTGACCTGCCGGCGCCTGCCGGGGGTGACCAAGCTCGCCAGCGGCGAGTACCAGAGCCTGGGCCCCGGTCACGGCCTCGACGAGGTGGTGGCGACCCGCGCCGCCCTGATCCGCCACGTCGCCGAGCGTTTCGCCCCCGACCTGTTCCTCGTCGACAAGGAACCGGCGGGCTTCCACGGCGAGGTGCTGCCGACGCTCCACCGCCTCAAGGCACGGGGCTGCCGGCTGGTCCTCGGCCTGCGCGACGTCCTCGACGATCCGGCGCTGCTGGCACCCGAATGGGAGCGCAAGGGCGCGCTCGCGGTGCTGCCGCTCTACGATTCGCTCTGGATCTACGGCCTGGAGGAGATCTACGCCCCCCTCGACGGGCTGGCGCTGCCGGGAGGCGTCGCGGAGCGCCTGACCTATACCGGCTACCTGCGCCGCGAGGCGCCCGGCGCGGCCATGTCCGACGAGGCGGAGGAGGAGCCGTTCCTGCTCGTCACCCCGGGCGGCGGCGGCGACGGGGTCGAGCTCGTCGAGGCGGTGGTGCGGGCCTACGAGGCGCAGGGCCTCGCGCACCGGGCGCTCGTCGTGTTCGGCCCGTTCTTCCCGGCCGCCGAGCAGGCTGCCTTGAGCGCCCGCATCGCGGCCCATCCGCGCCTCGCCTCCCTCGATTTCGACGCGCGGCTGGAGCGGCTGATGCGGCGCGCCGCCGGCGTGGTGGCGATGGGCGGCTACAACACCTTCTGCGAGATCCTGTCCTTCGACCGTCCGGCCCTGATCCTGCCGCGGGTGCGGCCCCGGCGCGAGCAGCTGATCCGCGCCCGCGCCGCCGCCCGGCTCGGCCTCGTCGGCGTGATCGAGCCCGGCGAGGACCGGGACACCGCTCGCATGGCCGCGGCGCTCGCCGCCCTGCCCCACCGGCCGACCCCATCGTCCCGGCCGATCCCCGGCCTCCTCGACGGCCTGACGGCGATCCGCCGCCTCGCCGCCGCACCGGACGCGCCTTGCGTGGCCGCCGAGTAAACCATCCTGCCCATGCCCCCGCTCCGCATCGCCGTCCTGGTCAAGGGCTATCCGCGCCTGTCCGAGACCTTCATCGCCCAGGAGCTGCTGGGCCTCGAGGCCCGGGGCCTGGACCTCGCGATCTGGTCCCTGCGCCAGCCGCATGACGGCGCCGTGCATCCGATGCACCGGCAGATCCGCGCGCCCGTCGCCTACCTGCCGGAATACCTCTACCAGGCGCCGTGGCGGGTGCTGCGCGGCGCGCTCGCGGCCCTGCGCCGGCCGGGTCTGTGGACCCTTCTGACGCTCGTCCGGCGCGACCTCGCCCGCGATCCCACACCCAATCGCGGCCGGCGCCTCGGCCAGGCCCTGGTGCTCGCCCGCGAGCTGCCGGCGGAGATCGGCCACATCCACGTCCATTACCTGCACACCCCGGCCTCGGTGGCGCGCTACGCCGCCATCTTGAGCGGGCGGAGCTGGAGCGCCTCGGCCCACGCCAAGGACATCTGGACCACGCCGGACTGGGAGCTGGCGGAGAAGCTCGACGATGCGCGGCTGGCCTTCGCGGTCACCTGCACGGCGGCGGGTGCGGCGCGCCTGCGCGAGGTCGCGAGCGATCCGGGCCGGGTCTCGCTCGTCTATCACGGCCTCGACCTGTCGCGGTTCCCCACCCCCCCGGAGAGCCGCTCAGCCAGGGACGGGTCTGACCCGGCCGATCCCCTGCGCCTCGTCACGGTCGGCCGGGCGGTGGCGAAGAAGGGCTTCGACGACCTCCTCGACGCGCTGGCCGCCCTTCCCCCCGACCTGCATTGGCGCCTCGCCCATATCGGCGGCGGCGAGGCGCTGGCGGCGTTGCGCCAGAAGGCCGCCTCCCTCGGCCTGTCGCAGAAGGTGATCTTCCTGGGCGCCAAGCCCCAGCCCGAGGTGGTGGCGCTGCTGCGCGAGGCCGACCTGTTCGTGCTGCCGGCCAAGCGTGCGCCCTCCGGCGACCGCGACGGGCTGCCCAACGTTATCATGGAGGCGGCCTCGCAGGGCCTCGCGGTGGTCGCGACCGACTTCGCCGGCATCCCGGAATTCCTGCGCGACGGCGTCGAGGGCCGGCTGGTGCCGCCGGGCGATTGGGGGGCCTTGTCGAACGCCATCAACCTGCTCGCCCGCGATCCCGCGGAGCGGGCCCGCCTCGCCGCGGCGGCTTTGGCCCGGCTGCGGGCGGAGTTCGGCGCCGAAGCCGGGTTCGAGACGGTGGCCCGGCTGCTCCACGGTGCGGCCGGGCGATGAGCCGGGTCGCCTTCTACGCGCCCCTCAAGGCCCCCGACCACCCGGTCCCCTCCGGCGAGCGCACCATGGCGCGCTTGCTCCAGCGGGCGCTGGCCGTGGCGGGGTTCGCGCCGGAGGTCGCCAGCACCCTCCGCACCCGCGATCCCCAGGGGTCGCGGCATCCGGGCTTGAAGGCGGAATCCCTGGCGGAGGCCGGGCGGCTGGTCGCAGCGTACCGGACCGATCCGCCCGCCCTCTGGTTCACCTACCACGTCTACTACAAGGCGCCGGACTGGATCGGCCCGGCGGTGTCGCGGGCGCTCGGCATCCCCTACGTGGTGGCGGAGGGCTCGCGGGCACCAAAGCGCGCCCGTGGCCCGCACGCCCTCGGCCATGCCGGGGCCGAGTCGGCGCTCGATACCGCTGCGCTGATCCTGGTGATGAACCGCCGCGACCGTCCGGCCCTGGAGGCGGCACGGCCGGGGGGGCAGGTGCTCGCCGACCTGCCGCCCTTCCTCGATCCGGCCGACTGGCCGGCGACCCTGCCCGGGAGGGCGCCCGGCCCCTTGCGCCTCCTCGCCGTCGCGATGATGCGGGAGGGCGACAAGCTCGCCTCCTACCGGCTGCTGGCCGAGGCCCTGGCGCGGGTCGGTGATCGTCCCTGGACCCTCGACGTGGCCGGCGACGGCCCGGCGGCGGCGGAGGTGGCGGCCCTGCTCGCGCCCTTCGGTGAGCGGGTGCGTCGTCACGGCGCCGTGGCGCCCGCCGGTCTCTCGGCCCTCTACGCCGCCGCCGGCCTCCTCGTCTGGCCGGCCGTGAACGAGGCCTACGGCATGGCGCTCCTGGAGGCGCAGGCCCATGGCTGCCCGGTGGTGGCCGGCGGCTATGGCGGGGTGCCGGACGTGGTGCGGGATCACGTGACCGGCCGGGTGACGCCGCCGGGCGATGCCCCGGCCCTCGCCGCCGCGATCCGCGACCTCATGGATGCGCCCGACACGCTCGCGGCGATGCGGGACGCCGCCCTCGCCTTCGCCCGCGAGGAGCGCGGCCTGGACGCGGCGGCTGCCCGCCTGCGCGCGGCGCTCGTCCCGCTGCTGCGGGGGCAGGCATGAGCCGGATCCTGATCGCCGTCACCCACCTCCTCGGCGCCGGGCATCTCACCCGGGCGGCGGCTCTGGCGCGGGCCTTCGCGGGCGCCGGCCACGCCGTGACGCTCGTCTCCGGCGGCATGCCGGTGGCGCTGCCCCGCCTCGAGGGCATCCGCCTGGTGCAGCTGCCGCCGGTTCGCATCACCGGCACCGCCTTCACGGCGCTCCTCGACCCGGAGGGCGTGCCGGTGACGGCGGAGCGCCTGGCGGCCCGCCGCGACGCCCTGCTCGCCGCCTTCGCGGAGGCCGCGCCGGACGCGGTCATCACCGAACTCTACCCGTTCGGCCGCCGGGTCCTGGCGCCGGAATTCGAGGCCCTGACCGCGGCCGTGCGGGGCGCCGCGCCCCGCCCCCTGCTCCTCGCCTCGATCCGCGACGTGCTGGCGACTCCGAGCCGCCCGGAGCGGATCGCCGCCACCCATGCGCGCCTCGAAGCCTACGACGCCGTGCTGGTCCACGGCGATCCGATCTTCCTGCCCCTCGACCTCTCCTGGCCGGTCGGGGCCGCGCTCGCCCGGCGCCTGCGCCATACCGGCTACGTCGACGAGGCCGAGGCGGTCCCCGCCCGGGACGGTCCACGCTCCGGCATCGTGGTCTCGGGCGGCTCCAGCGCCGCCGGGCTGCCGCTCCAGGAAGCGGCGGTCGCGGCGGCGGCGCTGACGCCCGGCCTGTCCTGGCGCATCCTCGTCGGCCGGGCGGTGCCCGAGCCCGCCTTCGCGGCGCTCGCTTCGGCCGCGCCCCCGAACGCGATCGTCGAACGGGCCCGGCCGGATTTCCGCGCGCTGCTGTCGCGGGCCGCCCTGTCGGTCAGCCAATCCGGCTACAACACGGTGCTCGACCTGCTGCACGGCGGCGCCCCGGCCCTGCTGGTGCCGTTCGAGGCCGGCCACGAGACCGAGCAGCGCCTGCGTGCCGAGACCCTGGCCGCCCATGGCCTCGCACGGGTGCTGCCGGAGAGCGAGCTGACGGCGGAGCGCCTGGCGGAGGCGGTTCTGGCGGCACCACCGCGAGCGACGCACCACGCCATCGCCCGCGACGGGGCGCGGCGGAGCGTGGCGATCGTGGAGGAGATGCTGGGTCCTGCCTCCCGTACGGGAGCGGGGGGAGCGCCTCACGTCCACGCGCCTTTCGACCTCTCCCCCCTCACCGATGCCCTCGCCCGCGCCGCGGACCGGGGCCGCATCACGGCCCTGTGGTGGCGCGACGACGACGCGACGGCCCACACCCCCGCCATCGATCGCCTGCTCGCCCTCGCGGCCCGGACCGGCTGGCCGGTCGCCCTGGCGGTGGTGCCGGCCCGGGCGGAGCCGTCTCTGGCGGCGCGCGTGGCGGACGAGACCGGCATCGACCTCCTGGTCCACGGGCTCGCCCACGCCAACCATGCCCCCGCCGACGCCAAGAAGGCGGAATTCGGCCCGCATCGCCCCCTCACGGCGCTACGGGACAACGCGGCGGAAGCCCTGGCCCTCGCGAAGGCCCGCCTCGGCCCTCGCCTGCTGCCGGTGCTGGTGCCGCCGTGGAACCGCGTCGCCCCCGACCTGCCCGAGAACCTGCCGCCTCTCGGCTATCGCGGAATCTCGGCAGCCGGTCTCCTGCCCCCGGTGCCCGGCCTCGTCCAGGCCCATGCCGCCATCGACCCGATCGCCTGGCGCTCCGGGGCTAAGCTCGCCGACCCGGCCGGAGTGATCGCCCGCGCGGCCCGGGCGGTGGCGGAGGGCGGCGCGGTCGGGCTCCTCACCCATCATCTGGTGCAGGACGAGGCGACCTGGGCGTTCTGCGAGCGTCTCCTCGACCATCTGTCCGCCCACGCGGCGAAAGACCGGGCATCGAGACGATCGCGGGCCGCCGCTTTGTTTGCGCCCGCGGCGTCGCCCGTGTCACAAACGGACCCTATCTTCCCGTGAAGATCCGGGGACACCCATCCCCCCGAGAGGACAGCACGGCACCAGGATGACGGCACCGCTCCTGTCGATCCGCGACCTCACGGTCGATTTCACCACCGATACCGGCTCGTTCCGGGCGGTGGACTGTCTGTCCCTCGACGTGCCGGCGGGCCGCACCGTGGCCCTCGTCGGCGAGTCGGGCTCGGGCAAGTCGGTGACCGCGCAGGCGATCCTCCAGATCCTGCCCAAGGTCGCGCGGATCACCGGCGGCCAGATCCGCCTCTCGGATCCGGCGAGCCCGCCCGGAACCACCGACATCGCGGCCCTGAGAGCCGATTCCGCCCGGATGCAAGCCTTGCGCGGCGGGCGGATCGCGATGATCTTCCAGGAGCCGATGACCTCGCTGTCGCCGCTCCACACCGTCGGCGACCAGGTCACCGAGGCCTTGCGCCTGCACGCCGACGTGTCGGCCGACCAGGCCAAGGCCCGGGCGATCGAGGTGTTCGACCGCGTCGGCTTCCCCGATCCGAAGCGGGCGCTCGTCACCTACCCGTTCGAATTGTCCGGTGGCCTGCGCCAGCGCGCGATGATCGCCATGGCGCTCATCACCAAGCCCGCCCTCCTCATCGCCGACGAGCCGACGACGGCCCTCGACGTCACCACCCAGGCCCAGATCCTGGAACTGATGCGCGAGTTGCAGGCCGAGACCGGCATGGCGATGCTGCTCATCACCCACGATCTCGGCGTCGTCGCCAACATGGCCGACGACGTGGTGGTGATGTATCGCGGCCGGGTGATGGAGGCGGGCTCGCGGGAGGAGATTTTCCGCCATCCCGGCCACCCCTACCTGAAAGCCCTGATGCGGGCGGTGCCGCGCTTCCACATGGAGCCCGGCGAGCGCCTGACCCCGATCCGCGAGGTGAAGAGCGCGGTGCTCGCCCGCAAGGCCGGCGAGCCGCACCGGCCCGATCCGGCCGGGCCGCTCTTGGCGATCGAGGGGGTGCGCAAGTCCTTCACCCTCCGCTCGGGCTGGTTCAAGGGGAAGACCCGCACCATCAACGCCGTCAACGGCGTGTCCTTGAGCCTGCATCCCGGCCGCACCCTCGGCCTCGTCGGCGAGTCGGGCTGCGGAAAGACGACGCTGTCGAAGGTGGTGATGCGGGCCCTGCGCCCCGATGCCGGCACCGTGACCTTCGACGACGGCTCTGGACGCGGCCCGCGCGACGTCTTCGCCCTCAAGGACCGGGAGCTGAAGGACTTCCGCCGCGCGGTGCAGTTCGTGTTCCAGGACCCGTTCTCGTCGCTCAACCCGCGCATGACGGTCTACGAGCTCCTGACCGAACCCCTGCGCATCCACGGCGTCGGCAACGCGGACGAGCGCTACGAGCGGGCCAAGGAACTGCTCGACATGGTCGGGCTCGACCAGTCCTCCTTGCGCCGCTACCCGCACGCCTTCTCGGGCGGCCAGCGCCAGCGGCTCGGCATCGCCCGGGCGCTGGCGCTCAAGCCCCGGGTCCTGCTCTGCGACGAGCCGGTCTCGGCCCTCGACGTGTCGGTCCAGGCCCAGGTGCTGAACCTGCTCAAGGACCTCCAGGCGAGCCTCGGCGTCTCCTACCTGTTCGTCTCGCACAACCTCGCGGTGGTCGACTACATCGCCGATACGATCGCGGTGATGTGCCGGGGCTACATCGTCGAGGAGGCGCCGAAGGAGGCGCTGTTCCGCAACCCGGCCCATCCCTACACCAGGGCCCTGCTCGCCGCCGTCCCCGAACCCGACCTCGACCACCCCCTCGACCTGAAGCTGCTGATGAGCGACCGCTTCTCCGACCCGGCGAGCTGGCCCGAGCCCTACCGCCTCGTCGGCGGCGCGGCCGGGGCCATGACCGAGATCGAGCCCGGGCATTGCGTCCGGGTCGCCGGGCCGGTGCTCCGGCAAGCCGCCTGACCTTTTCAAGAGACTTCGATGCCCCACGGCGCCGCCCTCCGTCCCCACCCCTTCGTCGAGCGGCTGCGCCGCCGCTTCCTCGGCCGCCTGTTCGACCGTCTCGGCTACGATCTCGTCCCGGCGGTGTCCGACTGGAATCACCGCCCGCTCTCGGGACCGGAGACCGACGCGCTGATCGCAGGCGCCGCCGCGCGCCTCGACCATGACCTCGCGCAGTCCGGCCTGAGCCTGCCGGGGGGGGCCGCGCCCCTCGTCGCGACCTTCTGGGACCTGATCGCCGCGGCACCGGTGGCGCAGAAGCGCGGCGGCAACGGCTTCAACGGCGCGCTCCAGCTCTACGTGCTGATGCGGGCCCTCAACCCCGAGGTCATCGTCGAGTCGGGCGTGTTCCGCGGCCTCACGACCTGGGTGATGCGCCAGGCCTGCCCGCAGGCCGAGATCTTCTGCTTCGACCCCGACCTCTCGGGCCTGCGCTACCGCGACCCGCGCGCGCATTACCACGCCGGCGACTGGTCGGCGGCGCGCCTGCCGCGCCTCGACCCGGACCGGGCGGTCGGCTTCTTCGACGACCATATCAGCCAGGCCCGGCGGGTGCTCCAGGCCCGCGAGCGCGGCCTGACGCGGTTGATCTTCGACGACGACGCCGCCGCGCACCGGCTCCACGCCCATGGGGGGCCGGCTTTCCCGACCATCGCCATGCTGACCGCGCCCCGCTCCGGCGAGCCGGTGCGCTGGCGTCGCAACGGCCGGGAATTCGTCTACCGGCCCGACGACCCGGAGGCGAGCGCCGCCCGGGCGGCCATCGCCGCCAGCCACGCCTTCGACGACCTGCACGCCGCGACCGGCTACTCGCCCACCCGCCTCACCTGGGTGCGCCTGCACGGGAGGGACGGGACATGACGGTTCGGTTCCAACATCGTTTCACGGGCGTCGCCGCGGGTGAACCCTCCCCCCTCTGCGGGGGAGGGTGGCCTGCGAAGCAGGCCGGGAGAGGGGCAGAGCGACGCTGATCCAGGGGGGGCACCCTTCACCATGGTCGCGACCTCTCCGGAAACGGGGTTCCCCTCTCCCGCCCCGCTCCGCGGGGCACCCTCCCCCGCAGAGGGGGGAGGGTTCAGGGC
>NZ_LABZ01000188.1 GCF_001043955.1 Methylobacterium tarhaniae
GAGGGGGGAGGGTTGGGGGCGCGGGTCACCTATTGCGGGCCGACCCTCACCACCCCTGCCACTCGCTCTTCCTCGGCAGCGTCACGGTCTTGACCGGCTCGAGCTTGATCGTGCCGGCCTTGATCAGGTCGGGCAGCGCCCCGTCGGTCGGGCCCGACACCTTGGCGCGGTAGATGTTCACCTCCATCATCCCGCGATGGTCGGTGGGCGACCAAGTCGAGGGGACGCAGACGCCCTCCATCCCGGCCGGCACCCAGTCCTTCTTCTGGTAGAAGCCCTTGCGGACGTTGGGGCCGGCAAGCCCGCCATTGTCCTTGGCCCAGGCCAGGGCCTCGGTCATGTAGAGGGCGGCGCAGATGCCGGTATAGTAGTGCACCGGCCGGTAGGCGGTGCCGGCGGCGTCCGACACCTTCGAGATCTCGGCCGCCATCGCCATGCCGGGCGCGGTGCTGCCGCTCACCGCCGCGGTGCGCACCGGGAAGACCACGCCGTTCGCCGCCTCGCCCGCCGCCTTGGCGGCGTTCTCGTCCATGCCCCAGACGTTGCCCATGAACTGGATGTCGGTGCCGACCGACTTGCAGGACTTGAGCAGCGAGATGTTCGAGCCGCCGGTATTGCCGAGATAGGCGTAGTTCGCGCCGGCATTCTTGGCGGTGAGGCATTGCGCCGTGTAGTCGCCGGGTGCCAGCGCGAAGACGATCGCCGGCAGCACCTCGAAGCCGAGATCCTTCGCCATCGCCTCGCCGGCTTCCTTGGGCGAGTTCGGGTAGGGGTGGTTGCCGCCCATATGGACGTATTTCGGCTTGCCGGTCTTGCCCTTGGCCTTCCAGTCGTCGGCGGCCCATAGCAGCATGGCGCGCAGCGCGTCGGAGTAGCTCGGCCCGTAGAAGAAGTTGTAGGGCGCGGCCTTGGCCTTGCCGCTGGCGCCGGTCGGGTCGCTCACCTGCGCGGCGTAGGAGCCGGAGATGTACGGGATCTCGTCCTTGGTGACGAAGGCCGAGAGCGCCTCGGTGTCGGCGGTGCCCCAGCCCTGGATCGCCGCGACCTTGTCGCGCCCGCCGGTCCACTTCTTGTAGAGCGCGACGGCGCGGGGCACCTGGTAGCCGTAATCGACCGATTCGACGGCCATCTTCTCGCCCTTGATGCCGCCCTTGCGGTTCACGTAGGCGAGGGCGTCGGCCACGCCCTGCGCGTAGGGCACGCCGACATCGGAGGTGGCGCCGCTCTGGTCGGCGAGGTGGCCGATCGGGATCTCGGCGGCGAGGGCGGGCACGCTCAGCGCGAGGGCGGCGGCCGAGGCGAGGGACAGGCCAAAGGACAGGCGAAGCATGGGTCTGGTTTCCTCCGGTTGGCGGGCTGGTTCCTCCAGCCTCGTCGATGGGTTCAGTGCGAGAACGGATACAGCTTCCAGTACGCTTTGATCTGGCGCCAGCGATGGGCGAGCCCGTCCGGCTCGAACATCAGGAACAGCACGATCACCAGGCCGATCGCCATCTCGCGCAGGAAGGACAGGTTGTCCTTGAGCGACAGCGCCCGGTCGAGGGCGGAGCCGCGGACCGCGTCGGTGATCCAGCCCATGGCTTCCGGCACCAGCACCATGAAGGCGGTGCCCATCAGCGTGCCCATGATCGTGCCGAGGCCGCCGATGATGATCATGCCGAGGAACTGGATCGAGAGCAGGATGCCGAAGCCCTCGACCGAGACGAATTGCAGGTAATGCGCGTAGAGCGCCCCGCCGATGCCGGCGAAGAAGGCCGAGAGGCCGAAGGACAGGGTGCGATAGCGGGTGAGGTTGATCCCCATCATCTCCGCCGAGAGATAGTGGTCGCGGACCGCCACCAGCGCCCGGCCGTCACGGGAGCGCATCAGGTTGGTGGCGAGCACGAAGGTCAGCACCAGGTAGGCGAGCACCACGTAGAAGTAGCGGTGGTCGGTGTCGAAGTGGAAGCCGAAGATCGAGAACGCCTCGGCGTGGGTGCCGGCGACGCCGCCGGTGAACCAGTTCGCCCGGGCGAAGAAGTCCTGCAGGATGTACTGCGCCGCCAGCGTCGCGATGGCGAGGTACAGGCCTTTCAGCCGGGCCGCCGGCAGGCCGAAGATCAGGCCGACCGCCGTGGTGATCACGCCGGCGAGCGGGATCGCGAAGAAGACGGGAATCCCGAAATTGTTCGACAGCCAGGCCGACGCGAAGGCGCCGAAGCCGAAGAAGGCGGCGTGACCGATCGAGATCTGGCCGGTGAAGCCGACCAGGATGTTCAAGCCGAGCGCCGCCACCGCGAAGTAGCCGATCTGGATCAAGAGGCTCAGCCAGTAGCGGTCGAGCACCAGGGGAGCGAGGCAGAGGAGCGCCAGCCCCGCCCAGACCGCGTAGCGGCTGCCGGCGGTCGGGAAGATGGTGGTGTCGGCGGCGTAGGTCGACCGGTAGTCGCCGGCGGGGATCAGGCTCTGGGTCGCCATCAGACGCGCTCGATGTCGCGGGTGCCGAACAGGCCGTAGGGCTTGATCATCAGGATCACCACCAGGACGTAGAAGGGAACGATCTCGTAGAGGTTGCCCCAGTGCAGGTACTGGCCGTCGACGTACTGCGCGACGTTCTCCAGCACCCCGATGACGAGGCCGCCGATGACGGCGCCGACGACCGAGTCGAGCCCGCCGAGGATCACCGCCGGAAACACCTTGATGCCGTAGAGCGACAGGGCCGACGAGACGCCGTTGACGATGCCGACCACGATGCCGGCCACCGACGAGACCACCGCCGAGATCGCCCAGGCCAGGGCGAACACGTTGCGGACCGAGATGCCGAGGGATTGGGCCACCTGCTGGTTGAAGGCGGTGGCCCGCATGGCGAGGCCGTGCTTCGAGTAGCGGAAGAACCAGGCGAAGCCCGCCATCATGGCGACCGAGATGCCGAGGCTCATCAGGTATACGGTCTGGATCTCGAGCCCGAGGATCTGCACCGACTGGGTCTGGAAGATCGGCGGGAAGGGCTGCGCGAACACGCCGAACAGCCACTTGCACAGGGCCTGGAAGAAGATCGACAGGCCGATCGTCACCATGATGACCGAGATGATCGGCTCGCCGATCAAGGGTCTCAGCACCACCACCTGGAGGGCGATGCCGAAGACCAGCATGAAGGCGAAGGTGACCGCCATGCCGACCAGGAACGGCAGCTGGTAGGTGGTAAGCAGCCACCAGCACACCCAGGCGCCGATCAGCAGGAACTCGCCCTGCGCGAAGTTCACGACCTGGCTCGCCTTGTAGATCAGGACGAAGCTCATCGCGACCACGCCGTAGAGGGCGCCGACGATCAGCCCGTTGACGACGAGCTGGAGCAGGAGATGGGTGTTCATGGGCGCGAGCCCCTTCTCAAGCGAGCCCTATTCGGCGGCGGCGAGGGTGGCGGGGGCCGCCGTGAGATCGATCACCGGCAGGGTGGTGCGGATGCGCTGGGTGGTGCCGTCCTGGAACCGGATCACCGTATCGACCCGGTAGCTCGGCGCGCCGGCATAGATCGTGTCGATCAGGTCGCCGTACTTCTCGTTGATGACGCCGCGGCGGACCTTGCGGGTGCGGGTCAGCTCGCCGTCATCGGCGTCGAGCTCCTTGTAGAGCAGCACGAACTTGGCGATGCGCTGCACCTCGGTGAGGCCGGCATTGATCCGCTCGATTTCCCCACGGATCAACGCGATCACCGCCGGCTTCGAGGCGAGGTCGGAATAGGTCGTGAACGCGATGCGGTTCTTCTCGGCCCATTTCGCCACCACCGCGTAGCGGATGCAGACCAGGGCCGCCAGGTATTCGCGCCCGGCGCCGAGGATGACGGCTTCGGCGACGTAGGGCGAGAACTTCAGCTTGTTCTCGATGTATTGCGGCGAGAAACGCTCGCCATGGGCGTTGACGGCGAGGTCCTTGATCCGGTCGATGACGACCAGCTCGCCCTTGTTGTCGACGTAGCCCGCATCCCCGGTATGCATCCAGCCGTCGCGCACGTCGCTCGGGGTGTCGGGGCCGGCCTTGTAGTAGCCGTGGAACATGTTGGCGTGGCGCGCCAGCACCTCGCCGATGCCGTTGCGGTCGGGATCGAGCACCCGGATCTCGATGCTGTCGTCGAAGGGCACGCCGACCGTGTCGAAATCGACCGTCTCGCCCCGGTGCAGGGTATAGGCGCCGAGCGTCTCGGTCTGGCCGTAGAGCTGGCGCAGGGGCACGCCCATGGCGCGGAAGAACCGGAACGTGTCCGGACCCAAGGCGGCGCCGCCGGTCGCCGCCGAGGTCAGCCGCGTGAAGCCGAGGCGGTCGCGCAGGGCCCGGAACAGCAGGGCGTCGGCCGCAGTCGAGCGCTTGCCTTGATCGAGGGCATCGAGCCCCATCTTCATCCCGCGCTCGTAGAGGGCGCGCTTGAAGGGGGAGGCGTCCATCATCCGGGCGCGCACGTCGGCGGCCACGGCCTCCCAGACCCGGGGGGCGAAGAGCACGAAGGTCGGGGCGATCTCCCGGAAATCGTGCATCAGCGTATCGGCATCCTCGACGAAGTTGACCTTCATCCGGGAGAGGAGCGCCTGGCCCAGCGCGTAGACCTGTTCCATGATCCAGGGCAGCGGCAGCACCGAGACGTAATCGTCCTGCGGCCCCTTCGGATCGGCGGCGAGGTAGCGGGCGCAGTGGCGAAGGACCCGGCCCCCGCTCAGCATCGCCAGCTTCGGCCGCGCCGTGGTGCCGGACGTGGTGCAGAGGATCGCCACCGCCTCGCCGTCGGTCGCATCGACCATGCGGTCGTAGAGGCCGGGATCGGCTGCGTGCAAAGCCTCGCCCCTGGCCGCCAGGGCCTCCGCCGAGATCAGCCGCGGGTCGTCGTATTTGCGCATCCCGCGGGGATCGCAATAGACGATGTGGCGCAAGCTCGGCACGCCGTCGGCGAGGTTGAGGAGCTTGTCGACTTGCTCCTCGTCCTCGGCGATCACCGCCTTCACCCCGGCGAAGGCGAGGAGATACTGGACCTCGTCCTCCAGGGCGTCGCGGTAGAGGCCGAGGGACAGGGCGCCGAGGGCATGGGCGGCGATCTCGCCGGCCACCCAGTCGGGCCGGTTGTCGCCGATCAGCCCGACCACGTCGCCGCCGTCGATCCCGAGATCGGAGAGGCCGAGGGCGAAGGCGCGGGTGCGGGCATGATATTCGCCCCATGTCGTCGGCCGCCACAGCCCGAAGATCTTCTCGCGAAGGGCCACCTCGTCCGGATGCTCGGCGGCGTTGCGGCGCAGGAGCTTCGGGAAGGTGTCGGCCTGGCGGGCACGCTCGGTGAAATCGGTCATCACGACACCGTCCTCACCGGCGCGGCCGGCTCCTCGTCCTCTTCGCCGAGATAGGCCTTGCGTACGTGGGGATCGGCCAACACCGCCTCGGGGCGGCCGAGCGCGATGCGGCGGCCGAAATCGAGCACCATGACCCGGTGCGAGATGTCCATGACCACCCCCATGTCGTGCTCGATCATCACGACGGTCATGCCGAACTCCTCGTTGAGGTCGACGATGTAGCGGGCCATGTCCTCCTTCTCCTCGAGGTTCATGCCGGCCATCGGCTCGTCGAGGAGGATCAGCTTGGGTTCGAGCGCCATGGCGCGGGCCAGTTCCACCCGCTTGCGCAAGCCGTAGGAGAGGGTGCCGGCCGGCGCCTTGCGGTAGGCCTGGAGGTCGAGGAAATCGATGATCTCCTCGACCCGGCGGCGATGCGACAGCTCCTCGCTCCGCACCCCCGGCAGCCAGTAGAGCGAGCCGGTGACGAAGTTGTTGCGCATCAGGTGATGGCGCCCGACCAGGATGTTGTCGAGCACGCTCATGTGGTGAAAGAGCGCGAGGTTCTGGAAAGTGCGGCCGATGCCGAGCTTCGGGCGCTGGTTCGGGGTCGCCTTCGTGATGTCGCGGCCGTCGAGCAGGATCTGTCCCTCGGACGGCCGGTAGCGGCCCGAGATGCAGTTGATCATCGAGGTCTTGCCGGCGCCGTTGGGGCCGATGATCGAAAAGAGTTCACCCTTCTCGACCGCGAAGCTGACATCCGTCAGCGCCTTGACGCCGCCGAAGCGCAACGAGATCTGGCGAACCGCGAGGGTCTCCGCCACGCCTGATCCTCCCTGGGATGGCGGCCGCGCTCGTGTCCGGCGCTGCTCTGCCATTCGCGGATGCCGGGTATGCGTCCCGGTCATTCGCCATGAAAATACGTTCGACTGTTTTTTTCCGAGCGTCAAGTGCTACACTGGCGCGACGAAAGTCGAGGGGCGCCGGGCCCCGTGAGGGCAAGTCAGAGGCCAGCATGGCGCGTATCGCAGGCTCGTCGGGACCGCGGACCGAGGAGGCCATCCGGCGGGCGGGGCTCAGCCTCATCGCCACCCACGGCTACGCCGCCATGAGCCTGCGCCAGCTCGCGGCCGAGGTCGGCATCCAGCAGGGCTCGCTCTACAACTACTTCCGCAACAAGCAGGAATTCCTGTTCGACCTCATTCGCGGGCACATGCTCGACCTGCACGCGGCCCTGGATGCGGCCTTGCTGCCCGAGGGCAGCGCCGAGGCGCGGCTGACCCGGTTCACCGAGTTCCACGTCGCCTACCACGTCGAGCGGCCGCAGGAGGTGTTCATCTGCTACTCGGAGCTGCGCAGCCTCGAGCCCGACAACCTCGCCGCCGTGGTGGCGATGCGGCGCGACTACGAGCGCAAGCTCGGCGAGATCCTCGATGACGGTCGCGCCACCGGCGAGTTCCATCTGGCCGATACGCGGATGGCGACGCTCGCCATCCTGGCGATGCTGTCGGGCATCTGCACCTGGTACAAGCCGGGCGGGCGGCTCTCGACGGACGGGTTGCAGGAGATCTTCACCGGCATGGTGCTGGCGCTCGCCCGGGGCGAAACGCAGGCGCTCGCCCGGGGCGAGGCGGCGGAGACCGTCGCGGTTCCGGCGCGGCGGCGCGGGGCGCTCCGGGCGGGGATCGGTTAGGCGCGGGCCTCGGCGACCGGCCGCGCGGGGATCTCTCTCGCCGGCGATCCGGCCGTCGGCCGACAGTCTTCGGGAGACGTTGCCAGCTCGCGATGCTTCCGTGTCCCGTGCGTCCGCTGCCGCAGGGACAAGATCGATGTATTCGAAATCGAGCCCTGCTTGTTTCACGTTCGATTTCGCTGCGATTTCAAGTTGCTTGGCCCGCTCTGTCGCGATGATTTTTTGGTCGGAATGCCGGACATCGTATCCGCGGAAATGCTTGAAATACGAACTTCATATACCGTCCATTCACCCTCCTGTCTCACCTTCGGAGATCAGTCCGGCAAGGCCCGGAACCGGAGCGGTCTTTCGATGTTCGTGCTCACCCTTCCCCGCAAGTTCGCCCTGTTGATCGCGCTTGCGGGCCTCAGTCTGGTCGCGCTCGGCGGTATCGCGCTCACCTGCCAGTACGACGCGATGATGGCGCAGCGCATCGACAGGCTGTCGGTCATGACGGAAGCGGCGGCCAGCATCGTCGAGCACTACCGGCAGAAGGCGGCGAAGGGCGAGATGACCGAGGCGGCGGCCCGCGAGGCGGCGCTCGCCGATATCGGGGCGATGCGGCATGGGCGCGACAACTACGTCTACGTCAACGATGCCGCCGGCACGGTGATCGCCCACCCCTCCGCGAAGGTGGTCGGCCGCAACCTGATGGGCATGGCCGATCCCACCGGCTTCCGCTTCGTCGCCGACGTCATGCCCCGCGCCAAGCGCGACGGCGTGGCGACGTTCCGCTACGTCTGGGCGCAGGAGGGCCAGGCGGCGCCCGTGCCGAAGATCGGCCTGTTCCGCTTCTACGCGCCGTGGGACATCTATATCGGCGTCAGCGAGTACGTCAGCGACCTCCGGGCGATGATCGTCGAGCAGGTCCAGCGCCTCGCCCTCGCCGGCCTCGTCATCATGCTGGTCCTCGGCGCCGTCTCGCTGCTGATCGTCCGCTCGGTGGTGCGGCCGATGGAGCGCCTGCGCGCCACGATGGGCGCCCTGGCCGAGGGGCGCACCGACCTGACGGTGCCGGAAGCCGGGCGGCGCGACGAGGTCGGGGCCATGGCCCGCGCCGTGCTCGTCTTCCGCGACAACGCCATCGAGCGCGAGCGCCTGCGCGGCGAGAGCGAGGCCGAGGAGCTGCGCCGGATGCGCCGCGCCGCTTCGCTGAACGAGCTGATCCAGGGCTTCGAGGCCTCGATCACCGGCGTGGTGGCCGGCGTCGCCGCCGCCTCGGGGGAGCTGCGCGGCACCGCCCAGGCCATGACCGCCACCGCCACCCAGACCGCCGCACAATCGTCCACCGTCGCCGCCGCGGCCGAGCAGGCCTCCTCCAACGTCGAGACCGTCGCGGTCGCAGCCGAAGAACTCGGGGCCTCGGTCCAGGAGATCGGCCGCCAGGTCGACGGCTCGGCGCAGCTGGCCCGGGCCGCAGTCGCGGAGGCCGGGCAGACCGCCCGTCAGGTCCAGGCGCTCACCGAGGCCACCGCCCGCATCGGCGACGTGGTCGGGCTGATCTCCTCGATCGCCGCCCAGACCAACCTGCTCGCGCTCAATGCCACGATCGAGGCCGCCCGCGCGGGTGCGGCGGGCCGCGGCTTCGCCGTGGTGGCGGCGGAGGTGAAGGAGCTGGCCGGCCAGACCGCGAAGGCGACGGAAGAGATCACCAGCCAGATCGCCACGATCCAGGCCTCGACGGGCCAGGCGGCCGGCGCCATCGGCCAGATCACCAGCCGGATCGAGGAGATCTCGACGGTGGCGACCTCGATCGCGGCGGCGGTTGAGGAACAGGGGGCAGCGACGCAGGAGATCGTGCGCAACGTCGCGCAGGCGGCGGCCGGGACCGGCGAGGTGACGGGCAACATCGCCGGCGTGGCAGGCGCGGCTGAGAAGACCGGGACGGCGGCGAGCCAAGTGCTGGTCTCGGCCTCCGACCTCTCGCGCCAGTCCGAGCGACTCTCGGCCGAGGTCGATCGCTTCCTGGCGCAGGTCCGGGCGGCATGACCAGGGCGGTGTGACGGGCCGCCCATCCGGGGTAGGGCGGCCCTTCCCTCGCTTTTCCCCTCCCGTCGCGCCATCCGCGCCTGGGACGGGCCTCGGTCCGGTCGCGCTCGGCGGCATCGCGCTCACCTGCCAGTCCAACGCGATGGTGGCGCAGCGCATCGATCGGTTGCGGTCATGACGGAAGCGGCGGCCGACATCGTCGAGCGCTGTCGGCAGAAGGCGTGCAAGGGCGAGATGACCGAGGCGGCGCGCGCCGAGACCGGGGCGATGCGGCATGGGCGCGGCGAGCGGCGGCCGGGCGTTTCGTGCGAGGCGTCGTGGCGGCGAGCAACGAGGCCACGGGACCTCTCCGCCGACACGAGATGTCGCACGCCTGTGCGGCGGTCAGGTCGACGAGACGATGGAAAACGTTCCATCGACGTTGTATTGAACGATGATCGTGCTGTTTCCAGTCGTGAAATCGCATGTTGCGCATGTCGATGCCGTTGTGTCGTAGTGTACAGGTGAGCCTTCGGGCTGTTCTCCGACTTTTACAAAGTAAATACTCTGTGGTGTGCAGCATAGAAGCTGGTTCTGTGGCGCGGAGATGAAGCTCGACAGGATGACGGTGCCGCTCTTGAGAGTGGCGGCATTGCCACAGAACAGGAACGGCGTCGGTAGCGGCGTGTAGGGCGGAACTTGAATGCCGAAGGATCCGGTGCTCACCTCAGGGGCGTTCTGTGGTCGCGACAAGCCCAGCGGGTTGAGCGACATCACGGTGTAGTTGAGCGAGATCGAGTCGTTGGGCTGTGTCGTCAGGGCGATCGGCTGGACCGCCGAGCTCGTTGTGGATATGTTGAGAGTAGCCGAGCGACGCAGCGTCCGAACGGGAGATTTCCAGGTGGTCTGCGCCGTGCTGATGGCGCCGGCATAGATCTGGGCATCGAGCCGGAATTCGATCTGAGATCCGGAATCGGTGTAATTGCCGATTTGCGCACATCCGAGGCAACTGCATGTGACGTCGGCCGGGCTGCCGGTGCTGAAAGACGAAATTTTCTGAAAGATATAGAAGTAATTCTTCGTCTGGGACGCGTTGCGTACGAGCACGGTAAAGGATGCGGGCATGGCGGCGTCATGATCCTTGTGCTGGCTCGCCTCGCGCATTGCCAGGGCCGCCGGCCGGGCGGCCCTCCCGATGACGACAGGCGTCACGATCGGTCCGGAGTGACCGACGACGAGCCGGGCTCGAGATACGGGAGGGCGGCCCGTACCTCGTTCCGTTCGAGGCGGTTACTGGATCGGCTTCACCGTCCAGGTACCGTCATTGTTGAGAGTCACGTTGATGACCGTATAGCCGCCAGTAAAATCACACAGCGCTGAATTCTGGCTCGACTGCGTAAAGTTCATGACGGTGCCGGGCGTATAGGATCCGGTTGCGACGTAGTACTTGAGGATGGGCTGGCAATCCGTGTTGCTGTTTGGGGAAGCCTGGACGAAGTTCGACAGAACGATGCCGCCATTGGCCGCGACGGCCGAGCCGACATTGTAGAGCGCGGGCGGCGTGAAGCTGGGCATGCTGATGCGGAAGGCGCCCTGCTGAACGGTCGAGCCTTGGGTCGGCTTGGACAGGCCGAGCGGGTTGAGCGTCGCCGTCGTCCAGTCATTCGCCGTGCCGGAGCTCGGTGCCAGGTCGATCGGCTGGCTGGCCGAGGCGTAGCCGGAGGTCTGGCCTTCTTGCGGCGGCTGGGTCGCCTGCTGCACGCCGGCATAATACTGGAGGTTGACCTGGAACGTCAGGATGCCGCCGGTCTGGGCGGAATTGCCGAGCAGTGCGGTGTACAGGCTGTTGCTATAGACTTGGGGCCCGCCAGCGTACACGGCCGGCTGCTGAAAGAAAAAGAAATTCTGAGCCTGGAGTTCGTTGTTGGTGACATTGATCGTCAGGAGGGTCGACATGAGAGGGCCTTGCTGATTATGAGCGTCGTGGTCGGGTGCGGGATCTTCGAAAAACTTGTCGCTGGGCATGCGAATGTGTCTGTCGATTGATCCCGCGCTACTTATGACTTCGCGACTGCCATGACGCAACGTTCATTGATTGACCTGAGGTTTAATTTGCCCAATTATTTGATCTGTGCGTAAATCGTGTATGGTGCAAGCCGCTTGTGGTGATGGAAGGATTGCCGGATTTGCTTGCAAATGGGCTCGGTTTCGCAGTAGTGACGGCTGCGCCGCGACCGGCGAGGCCGTTGCGACGGTTCGCGGTGCGAAATGGTCTGCCGCGATGTTTCGTGCATCCCGCCGAGCCGAGAGGGAGTGGCGCCCGGTCGCGCCGCGGCCGGGTGCCGTTCCAGGCCATCATGCTCGCCGCCTTCCGGTGCCGGGCGGGCTCGCGAGGGCGGCCCGGCGCTTCGTCGTCTCGCGCTGCCTCTGCGGAGTGGGGCTGCGGCGAATCCGGCGGCCGCTCTCTCCAAGGCCAATGTCCGATCTGTGATCGTGCCGGACGTCCCGCGGCGAACCGATGCCTGCATCGCCGGACCATGCGCCGGCACCCGCCGCGGCGGTCGACGAGGCGTCATGCCAAAGGTCGTTGACAATGACCTTTGGTCCCGTTCTCGAATTTTCGCCAAGGCTTTGGTTTGAAATCGAAAATTCGAGATGGTTCAACGGCCTGATGCGTCAGCATCTTAGGCCGGTGGTATCATGCCCATCCGTTGCGGCGCGCATCCGACATGCCTCTGCGCCGGTGGCTTGCAACCCGGGCGACCGGTGCTCCGCCCGGTCCTGCGGCCCGGTGTGACCGGGCGGGCATCATGATCGCGCCGGAATCTCCGCCAGCAGGTTGAAGATCAGCGTCCGCATCGATTGCGGGTGCTTGCGGAGCGTCATGACGTGCTGAAGTTCTGCCGGTGAGAGCGTATTGTAGCGGTGCCAGTCCATGGTTCCACGTCCCAGCAGCAACCAGTCCAGCGACACGTCCAGGCGCTGGGCCAAGGCGCAGGCGCTTTCCAGCGACAAGTGTCCGCCGCTCTGCCAGCGGGATACGGCTGCCGCCGAGACATCCAGTTCGGCCGCGAGGGCCTGGCTCTTTCTGACGTTATTCAGCGCCATCGCTTCGCGAATGCGCTTTCCGCGATTGTGATCCTGACTCATTCGTCTCCGCCGACGAAGAAAACGACTTTCGTTCCATTCTCGAATTTCCAACACCAAGCCCAAGGTCCCTGACTTCTGGGCTTGGTGTTGGAAATTCGAGATGGGTCAACGACCTCGTCGATCTCGGGCCTGCCCGAGATCGAGGTTGATGCTCGGGCCTGCCCGAGATCGAGGTTGATGCTCGGGCCTGCCCGAGATCGAGGTTGATGCTCGGGCCTGCCCGAGATCGAGGTTGATGCGTCAGCATCTTGGGCCGTCGGGCCGAGAGCGGTCGAACACCACGTGGAGGTGAGCCGGGAACGGCGTGCCGTCCTGGTCGATCCGCCCGCGCGGGCCCTCGGCGCGGCGCAGGCCGGGGCGGGCGAGGAGGGGCTTGAGCAGCCCGGGCAGGGTCGCGCGGTTGAGATGCGCCCCGAAGCAGAGATGCAGGCCGGAGCCCCACAGCATGTAGGTCTCCCAGGGCCGGTCGGTGCGGAACCGGCCCGGCTGCGGCACCGCGAGGGGGTCGAACATCGCCGAGAGGTTGGCGGCGAACACCATAGTGCCCTCCCGGATCCGGCAGGCGCGCAAGCTGCCGCCGGCCACCGTCGCGTCCCGCAGCGCCCGGCGGTAGATCACCGGGTTGAGCGGGCGGAAGCGCAGGGCCTCGAACACGTGGGCGGCGACGCCCGCATCGTCGCCGGTCCGTGCCGCCGCCTGGGCGCCGGCGAGGGCCGTCGGCCGGTCGAGCAACTCGTCGAGGGCCAGGGTCGCGGCGGCCGAGGTGGTCGGCAGCTCGCCGATCAGCAGGCCGATCAGGTTGTCGCGGATGGTGCGGTCGTCCATGCCCGGCGTGCCCGAGGCCTGGAGCGCGAGGCAGCGGCCGAGGACGTCGTCGCGCACCTCGCCCGATGCCTTGCGGGCCGCGATGTGCCCGTCCAGCCAGTCGCGGAAGGCCGCGGCGGCGGCCACCGCCCGGCCATCGAGGGCGGGGTCGGCCTTGAGGTCGAGGAAGAGGTACCAGAACAGGGTCGTGGTCCAGTCGATCATCGCGGCGCGCGAAGGGCCGGGCGTGCCGAAGTAATGGTCGAGGAGGCCGGCGGCGACCGGCAGGGTCAGCGCCTGGGGCACGTCGAGGCTGCCGGGCGCCGCCGCGACCCGGCCTTCCGCCTCGCGGGCGATGAAGGGCGCCACCACGCTCGGCACGTCCTCGCGCCGCACCACCAGCCGCATGTTCGAGACGTCGCGGGTGTAGCGCGGCGTGTTCTGCATCCCGAGGAAGAAGTTCTCGCCGCCGGTGATCGTCTTCATCCGCGGTCCGTAGACGACGCCGAAATCGTCGTCGCGCGACAGGACGTCGATCACGTCGTCCCGCCGGGTGACGAGGGCGGTGCCGGAATTGGCGTAGGCCGTGACGAGCACGCGGCCGACGCGCAGGTTCGGCTGGACCAGACGCAGGACCGCGAAGACCCGGCGCTGCCCGACGGGGGAGGCGAGGATGGCGGCGAGGCGCGCGCCCAAAGGCCCGCTGCCGCGCAGCAGCGCCGTGAGCCCGGCGCCGGCGAGCAGGAGGGCGGCGCCGACTCCCTCGGCCAGCAGGAGCAGGCGCCGCCAGGTCGCGACCGGAAGGTTGATGAGCCAGGACACGGGCGCGCTCCGGCTCAGGTCGGATCGGTGATGCCGGTGCCGATCAACCGCAGGGCGGTCATGCTCGGCACGAAGAAGTAGTCGCCGCCGCGGGGCTCCACGAGCTGGGGAATCTCGTTGCAGATATAGGGCCGCGTCCCGCTCGCCGCGTCGACCGCGACCACGAGCTTCGGGTCGTGGTGGGGATCGCCCTTCGGGTGGTTGCCGATCACCGGGCAGGTGTCGCTGCCGACGTTGAAGTCGAGGCCGTACTGCATCCATTGCTGCTGCACGAACTCGAACTGGCGGAACAGGCTGGCGCAGACCGCCAGGAAGATGATGCCCTGCTCGCCGGAATCCGTGCCGCTGCCGCCCTGGTCCGGGCCGCCATAGGGCAGGCCGCGGCGCAGGATGCGGCGGCGGTTGACCAGGGCCGAGCCGTCGCCGGCCGTCGGGTCCTTGTCGGTCACGTGCGGGTCGAGCATGTCGCGCGGGTTGGCCCGGCGCATGTGGGCGGCCACCGGGCAGGTCGTGCCGTCGAGGTCGTCGCGATACGTGAAGTCGGTGTAGCGCAGGGCGAGGGCGGCGAGCTTCGGCTTGTCGTCGGCGGCCCGGGCCTCGGCCAGCTCGGCCTGGAATTCCTGCCACGCCTTGTAGGTCGGCGCGGCCTGGAGCGGGATCCCGTCCTCCCAGCGTCCGACCACCTTCGCGCGCAAGATCGCCTCGGCCTCGGCCTGCGGGACGCCGTGGATCGCGGCGTAGCGCGCGCCCTGCTGGCGGAAATAGGTCGCGAAGCTCTCCACGTTCTCGTGCAGCTTGCGGTAGGCCATGAAGGTGCCGTTGCGGCTGAACTCGATCGGCATCGCCGCGCCGGGGATCTCCTGGGCCTCGTCCGGGTAGCCGAGCAGGAACTCGCCGGTGGCGAGCGGCGCCCAGGTCTGGTCGGGCATCAGCTTGCCGCCGCCGATCACCCGCAGCTCCTCCGCGGCGGGAGGAAACTGGCCTTCGAAGACCGGGTCGCCGAACCCGTCCGAGAGACCGAAATGCTCCTTGTTGGTCGGGGAGAGTCCGGTCTCGCCGGGGCGCAGCACCGCGGACATCTCCTGGAAGTCGGCCCCGTCCGGGCCGGTGCCGGGCAGGAGCACGACCTCCCCTCGCGAGGCCGCGCACAGGTCCCGCAGGGCTTTCGTCTCCGTCTCCAGCTCGGGGACCGGGGTGCCGTCGGGGTTCATCTGCGCGTTCAGCATCACCAGGATGTGGACGCGGGTGTCGCCCTCCGAGTCGCGCCACACCGCGTCGCGCGCCTTCAGGAAGGGGTCGTCGCCGAGGATCTCGGCCCGCTGCGCCATGCCGTCGATGAACTCGTCGGGCATGCCGCGCAGGGTGCGGATCGGAACCCCGAGGGCGAGGAGGCCGTAGAAGGTGAAGGCGATGTTGAGCGTCACCTTCGGTTTCAGCAGCTTCACCTCGCCCGGGTAGTCGGCGGCACCCTCGGCGCGGGCCACGTCCTTCAGGCGCGGGTTGCGGGTGCGCAGCAGCGGCTCGCCGCGATGGGGGTTGCGCCAGCGCGCCGCCGTGGTCACCCGCGGGCGCAGGGCCTCCACGAAGGCGCGGCCCTCCCGGCCGTCGCCGCGCACCGTCAGGAAGAAGGCGCGGGCTTTGGGGAAGCCCTGCCGGCCATAGGCCCGCAGGATGCCGCCCTGGATGTCCGCGAGGTCGAGGAGCGTCGTCATGCCGTGGCTTTCCGGGCGGGACCGCGGACCGGCGCGGGTCCGGGGCTTGGGGGAGTGATCGGTGCGGCGGTCGGGCTGCCGATCACGGGCTGCCGATCACGCCCGGCATCTGCGTCGGCCCGGCGAGGTCGTCAGGCCGGTGCGTGGCGAGGAACTGTCGGAACGCCGCGCCGCGAGCCTGCGGATCGGCCCCCTGCTGGGCGATGGCGAGGCGGGTGAAGGCCTGCTGCAGGTAGAGGGCCTTCAGCACGTGGCGCAGGCTCGCATCCGGCGCGGCCGGCAGCGGCCTCGCGCCCCGGCGCATCACGATCCAGTAATCGACCGCGAGGCCGGCGAGCCCGAGCACCAGCGCCAGGACGAGCCCGGTCGGCCAGCTCAGGCGGTGGAACAGGGCCGCCAGGAGCGGCAGCGCCACGCCGATGGCCGGCGGGGCGATCAGCAGCGCCCGCGACAGCGTCGGCAGCTGCGGCTTGCCCACCCAGTAATCGTTGAACGGCATCGTCGTCTCGACCTGGCAGGGCAGGAGGAAGTCGGCGAAGGTCTTGGCGTCGCGGACGGCGGGGAAGCCGTAGCAATAGCGGAAGACCGCTTCGAGCTCCCGCGGCATCAGACTCCACAATTCCTCGCAGTAGTGCCGCGGCTCGTCCGCCCCGGCCTTGGTGTCGAAGTCGGTCCGGGGGTCGAAATCGATCATGACGAGGAGGTAGGGGCAGGCGAGGGCGTCGTTGGCCTGCGGCACCAGCAGGTCGGTGCCGCGCAGGGCATCCGCCAAGGCGTCGCTGTGGTCGCGCCCGTTGAAGAACGGCTGGTCGAGCACAACGAAGCGGGCGAAATGTGTACGCAGCGAGCGGGCGAACGGGCTCTGGATCCCGATCTCCACCGCCTCCGGCGATTGCAGGGCGGTCGGCAGGGTCTCGAGCGCCTCGCGCACCATGTGGACGGGGGAGCTGCGCAGGCCCTCGTGCTCGACGATGACGTCGTTCTTGATCGGCACGATCGCGGTGAAGAAGTAGTGGCCGCCGTCGAGGTTGGGCATGTCGGCTCTCCTGGTCAGCTCACTTGGTCAGTTTTCTTGGTCAGTTGTCTTGGCGGCCGCGCTTGGCGCTGCGCCGGGTGCGACCCTTGATCAGGGCCTCGATGGTGGCCTGGACCGCACCGGCCTGCTCGGTGCCGGCCGCGGGGCCCGTCCCGGGCGCAGCCTGGGTACCCGCCGTTGCGAGGGCCGGCTGCACGACCTGCGCCGCCGGCGGGCCGCTGCCGCCCTGTCCCCAGCGTGCCTTCACCATCGCGCAGCGATGCAGGTCGGCGATGGCGGTGTCGCGGCTCGCGACCGGTCCGTAGCCCGGCGTGCCGAGGCAACCCTGGTTTTCCGTCAGGATCGTGTCGAACGCCGCCGCGAACGCGGCGTCGTCGCCCTCCGCCTTCACGGCCCGCAGGGCGGCGGCGAGCTGCAGCGCCAGCTTGATGTCGCGCTGCCCGCTGCCGGGCGTGGCGTTGTAGTAGTAGCCGGTGTCGATCTGGTTCGCCCGGATGTAGGACTTGAACGGCGTGATCGGGATCGAGTTCGGGTACTTGGTGCTGCAATACCAGAACAGGTCGAGCCCATCGGGGATGCCGTCCGCGAAGGCGTCGATATACTGGTCCCAGGTGCCGTTGAAGTTGCTGCAGAACAGCATGTAGTCGTTGTCGAGCGACTGTTTCGGCTGGCCGCGCTGGGGCCACTGGTCGCGGCGGATGATGACCCAGCGGGCGAAATGGATCAGCGACAGCCCGAGAAGTCCTGAGAGCGAGCCTGGAAAGGCCCGCGATACCATGAAGATGAGACGGTTCAGCCAAGTCCAGCGCGGCCGCACCGGCGTTACAACGTTCATGCCATAGGCTTTGCCCGCCACGTTCGACATGATTCCGTCCCCGATTCGTACGATCACACTATCACAACCTAGAGAGACATCAATGCGCGACGGTGAGAGGGGCGGGAAGGAGCTTTCCATTGGTCGATCCGCGCCCGACCATCGCGAATGATCTTACATAAAATCTGAGAACGGGCCGCTCGATCATCCAATCACGGTGGATGGAGGCGCGCGATCACCGCCGCTCTTCATCCGGAGAACATGATGAATCTGCTGCACATGCCGGCGCCGCGGCGTCCTACGTCGTGGCCTGCGGGCCGGGGACCGTTCGGTCGCGGGGCCAGGACATGGCTGCCTGTGACGCCCCGGGACGGGCTCGGGGCGCCGGCCTCCGCGCGCATTGCCCGCTCGGCACGGGGCGGCGGCAGGGCGACACGGCCTGACCGCCGCGGTTTGCGGTGCACGCTACCCGGCGCACGCTACCCCGGCGTCGAAACCGATCGGCTTGACCCTGCGCGCGGGGTGGCTTTCGGCCGTGAATGAGCCGCGTCGACCGCCTGCCGAGCGGACCGCACGGCTGCCGGCATCCGCGCGATGCGTTCCGGCGAGGTCCCCCGGGCGGACGATGCGGCACGGCATGTCACAAACCGGCCCGTCGCCTCGTCATGGCGTCGAGCGTCGATCTCCGGCGTTCCGAGCATCGGGATTCGTCATGGGCGAGAATGCACGGCTGGTCTGGAACGAGGTGGCACCGCAGGGGGCGAAGGCGCTCTTCGGCATCCACCACTACGTCACCACGGGCACGGACCTGCCCCCCGAACTGATCCACCTCGTGTTCCTGCGCGTGTCGCAGATCAACGGCTGCGCGCACTGCATCGACCTGCACACCCGGGACCTCCTCAAGACGATGCCGTTCGAGACGGTCGCCCTGGTTCCGGTCTGGGCCGAGGTGCCCCACCTGTTCTCCGACCGGTACCGCGCCGCGCTCGCCTGGGCGGAGGAGGTCACGCTCGTCAGCGAGACGCACGCTTCCGACGCAGCCTATGCGGCCGCGAGCGCGGCCTTCGCGCCCAAGGATCTCGTGGACCTGACGATCACCATCGCGGCGATGAATGCGTTCAACCGGCTCGGCGCGCCCTTTCGGCTTCCGGTCAAGGCGAAGGCCTGATCCGCTTCCCCGCATCCCGCGGGGCGGCGACGGGCTGCGCCGGATCGCGCGTGCCGCAGACGCTTGTCGCGGGTAGGCCGGGCGGTCGGATCGACCGCCGCCCACCGCACCCTCACGCCCGCCCCGGTCCTTCAGCCCACCGGCCGCTCGTCGGCGATCACCTTGCCGTCGTTCGGCAGGCTGCCGGGGGCGACGAGCGCGACCGTGCCGCGCAGCTTCGTCACCGCCCGCAGGGTTTCGGCCACCGCCTCGGCGAGGGCGGCGTCCGTCGTCCCGGCCTCGGCCCGCAGGGTCATGACGTCGGCCTCGTCGGCCCGGGTCACCACCAGGCGCAGGCGGCCGAGCTCCGGGTGGCGGCGGGCGATCTCGGCGACCTGCTCGGGGCGCACGAACATGCCCTTCACCTTGGCGGCCTGGTCGGCCCGGCCCATCCAGCCGCGGATGCGGGTCCCGCCCGGCAAGGCCGCCGTGAGGTCGCCGAGCGCGTAGCGGATCAGCGGCCGGTCGAGGTCGAGCACCGTGACGACGATCTCGCCGACCTCGCCCTCCGGCACCGGATCGCCGGTGCCCGGCCGGACGATCTCGAGGATCAGCCCGTCGCTGACGAGGAGGCCTGGCTCGCCCGGCGTCTCGTAGGCGATGAAGCCGACATCGGCGGTGGCATAGGCCTGACAGGCGGCGATGCCCCGCTCCCGGAACTCGGCCTGGAGCGAGGGCGGGAAGGCGGCGCCGGAGACCAGGGCCTTCACGATCGACGACATGTCCCGCCCGGCCGTCCGGCCTGCATCGAGCAGCACCTTGAGGAAGTCCGGCGTGCCGACATAGCCGGCGGGCCGGTAGGCCTCGATCAGGTCGAGCTGCTGCTCGGTGTTGCCGGGCCCGGCCGGGATCACCGCGCAGCCCAAGGCCCGGGCGGCGGTGTCGAAGATGAAGCCGCCCGGCGTCAGGTGATAGCCGAAGGTGTTGAGCACCACCTCGCCGGCCCGGAAGCCCGCGGCGGCGAGCGCCGGCGCGCCGCCCCACGGATCCTCGCCCGCCCGCTGCGGCTCAAAGATCGGCCCCGGCGAGGTGAACAGGCGGGCAAACCCACCCGCCGCCCCCGGCACGAAGCCGCCGAAGGGCAGCGCCTCGCGCTGGCGCGCCGGCATCTCGCCCTTGCGCAGGACCGGCAGGCGGGCGAGCGCCGCCCGGTCGGTGACGGAGGCCGGGTCGATGCCCGCGAGATGGGTGGCGTAGGCCGGGGCCTGAAGGGCCGCGGCGAGGGCGGCCGGAAGGCGGGCGAACAGGGTGGATTCGTGAGCGGTGGAAGCTCGGGTCTCGTCTTGGGGCATGGTGGGGCGTCCTCCTCGTTCGTGTTTTTCGTTCGAGCTATGCAGCTTCAGCTCTTGGTGTCGCTTCCCCTGCGATGTTGCTGCAAAAGATCGTCCAGAGAGCCGGCCGGCAACGAAAATTCGTCGTCCGCAGCCGCGTGATCGCCTCTGGAAGATCGAGTCGATCGCGGCGGCCTGCCAGTGCCAGCAGGCCAAGCGTACCGGTGACGGCAAAGCCCCGCGCTCGACCCACCCGCACTCCGTCGCGGTCGTCCAGCAGGATCAAGTCGGCGGCAAATGCACCAGCGAGCACGATGGCAGAAGACGTCACAGGCCGAGGCGGTCGAGATCGCGGAGATCCTGCATCAGGTCTGCATGATCGTAATCAGTGTAGACGCCCCTCTCCTTCAGAAAGGCGTCGAGCGCGGTGCGGGTGCCGGAACCGAGGAGGCGGCGCAAGTCGGGTTGGGTCAACCGCCCGGCCCGGAACTCCTCGACGGCGAGTCCTTCGAGAGCGCGACGGGCCAGCGCGTCGCCATCCGAGCCCATGCGCTCGGCGAGATCGTCGGGAATGCGGACAGTCAGGTTCATCACTCAAGCCATCGTGCTGGAGGCGCCGCCTATCCTCGACAAGCGTCGCTCGCTCCTGCCGCGCTCGGGAAGCACCAAGTCCACCCGGGGCTGAGGCGCGAGCCGCAGATCTTCAGGGCCGATCGAGATCCCCCTGGAGGCGGTTCCACTCGTCGATCGGCACCAGGACTGCCGCGTCCTCGCCCCGAGCCGTGGCGAGTTGGGGACCTTCCTTCAGGCAGGCGTCGAGGATCTCGCCGAAGCGAACTTCCGCATCCCGGATCGGCCAGCTTTTCATGCGCAGGATACCGTGTGCGTGGGCGGTTCAGCGTATCACAGAAACCCCGGAGCGAAGGCCCGCCCCGGTACCGATACGGATCTCCCCACCTCACCCCAGCCGCGCCAGCAACCGTTCCGCCCGTCGCAGGTGCGGCCGGTCGAACATCTCGCCGTCGATCCCGACCACGCCCATCCCCGGCGATTGCGCGAAGGCGGCCACGACCTTGCGCGCCTGGGCGATGGCGGCCCCGGTCGGCGTGAAGGCCTCGTTGATGACCGGAACCTGCGCCGGATGGATCGCCATCTTGCCGACGAACCCGTCGCGGCGCGCCGCGCGGCATTCGCGGGCGAGGCCGTCGAGATCGCGGAAATGGGCGTTGATGGTGTCGATGGCGTCG
This sequence comes from Methylobacterium tarhaniae, assembly GCF_001043955.1. Taxonomy (GTDB): domain Bacteria; phylum Pseudomonadota; class Alphaproteobacteria; order Rhizobiales; family Beijerinckiaceae; genus Methylobacterium; species Methylobacterium tarhaniae. The sequence continues at coordinate 21,052 of NZ_LABZ01000188.1, forward strand.
ACCTCCGAGGCCGCCGCCGCCATCAGGGTCAGGTTGCGGGCGAGCTGGAAGGGGGCGCTCCAGGCGCCGTCCTCGCCCCGGTTGGTCTCGGCGCCGAGATCGGCCGACAGGTCCTCGGCCCCCCAGGTGATCCCGGAGAGCCGCGGGCTCGATCCCGGCAGGGTCTGGAGCGCGAAGACCGCGCGCGCCGTCTCCGTGGCGATCGGCAGGATGCGGGTGGCGCCGTCCGTCAGGCCGGCTTCCGCCTCGTAGACCGCGAGGCGCGCGCCGAGATGCGCCACGTCCGGGCCGCCGGCGGCCTTCGGCAGCATGATCCCGTCGGGGGCGTGCGGCATCAAGGCCGCCAGATCCTCCTCGGTCAGCCCGGTATCGAGGGCGTTGACGCGCACGTAGAGCTTCGGCCGGCCGGCCTGGTCCCGCATCCGCGCCAGGAAGGCGGCGGCGACCTCGCGGGCCTTCGCCTTCTCGGGCAGCGCGACGGAATCCTCCAGGTCGAGGATCAGGGCGTCGGCTCCGACCTCGAGGCCCTTCTCCTGCTTGCGGGGGGAGTCACCCGGGACGAACAGCAGCGAGCGCATGGCGTCAGGCTCCCGTGGCGGGGCGCTTGCGCATCATCGCCTGGCGCCGGCACTCGGCCACCAGCGTGCCGTCCTGCTTGTAGGCGCGGTGGACGAACTCGACGATGCCGGCCTCCGGCCGCGAGCGCGATTCGCGCTTGGCGACGACCTCGGTGGTCACGCTCACGGTGTCGCCCTCGAACAGGGGCGCGGGGAAGCGCGTCTCGGTCATGCCGAGATTGCCGATGGTGGTGCCGACCGTGGTGTCGTTGACCGAGATGCCGATCATCAGCCCGAGGGTGAACAGCGAGTTCATGAGCGGCCGGCCCCACTCGGTCTCGGTGGCGCAGAAATGCGCGTCGATGTGGAGCGGCTGCGGGTTCAGGGTCATGTTGGAGAACAGCATGTTGTCCATCTGCGTCACCGTGCGGGTGAGGCGATGGCGCAAGCTGGCGCCGACCTCGAAATCCTCGAAGTACAGCCCGCCGCGCGGATGGGTCGAAGCCGGAATCGTGCTCACGCGACGTCCTCCGTGGTCAGGGTGATCAGGCGGGCGCCCTCGGCGACCTGCTGGCCGGCTTCCGCCGCCACCTCGGCGACCGTCCCGTCCGAGGGGGCGGTGAGCGCGTGCTCCATCTTCATCGCCTCGACGACCGCGAGGCGCTGGCCGCGCACCACCCGGTCGCCGGGGGCGACCAGCACGGCGACGAGGCGGCCATGCATCGGCGCCTTGATCGTGCCGCCCTGGTCGATGTGGTCGAGATCGACCGCGAAGGGATCGGGCGGGGCGAGCGCGATCTGGCGGCCCCCGGCCAGGACCAGCACGCCGTTCGGCGCGTCGATCACCGCGAGGGAGGCGGGCTCGGGACAGGCGGCCCCGTATTCCACGGTCGGGCCGGACGCGCCCCAGGACAGGACGGCCTCGGCCGGCTCGCCGTCGAGCACGAACGGCAGCACCTGGCGGCGGGCCTCGCCGAGCTGGAACCCGTCCGCCGCGTCCCAAGGTGAGCCGCTGCGCGCAGAACCGTCCCGCGCCACCAGCGCCCGGATCCCGGCGCGGATCGCGGCGTCGCGGTGCGGGCTCGGCGCGGTCAGCAGGCTGAGGTCGCGGTCGATGAAGCCGGTGTCGAAGCGGCCCTCGCGGAAATCCGGCGCCTCGGCGAGCGCCTTGAGGAAGGCGACGTTGGTCTTCGGGCCCGCCACCAGGGTGCGGCCGAGAGCCTCGGCCAGCCGGTCGAGGGCCTCGTCGCGGGTGGCGCCGTGGGCGATCACCTTGGCGATCATCGGGTCGTAGAACGGCGTCACCCGGTCGCCCGCCCGCACGCCGGTATCGACGCGGACCCCCTCGCCCTCCGGGAGCTGGAGCGCCCGCAAGGGGCCGGTCGAGGGCAGGAAGCCGTGATCCGGGTCCTCGGCGTAGAGCCGCGCCTCGACGGCGTGACCGTGGATCGCGAGACCCGCCTGATCGGCCGGCAGCGTCTCGCCGGAGGCCACCCGGAACTGCCACTCGACGAGGTCGTGGCCGGTGATCGCCTCGGTCACCGGATGCTCGACCTGGAGCCTCGTGTTCATCTCCATGAACCAGAAGCCGTCGGGTCTCAGGCCGTCGCGGCCGTCGGCGATGAACTCGACCGTGCCGGCGCCGACATAGCCCACGGCCTTGGCGGCCTCGACGGCGGCGCGGCCCATGGCGGCGCGCACCGCCTCGGGCATGCCGGGGGCGGGGGCCTCCTCGATCACCTTCTGGTGACGGCGCTGGAGCGAGCAATCGCGCTCGAACAGATGGACGGCGTTGCCGTGGGCGTCACAAAAAACCTGGATCTCGACGTGGCGCGGCGAGAGCACGTATTTCTCGACCAGCACCCGCGGGTCGCCGAACGCATTCTGCGCCTCGCGCTGGGCCGAGGCGAGGGCGTCGGAAAAGCCCTCCGGCCCCTCGACCCGGCGCATGCCCTTGCCGCCGCCGCCGGCCACCGCCTTGATGAGGACCGGGTACCCGATCGCCGCGGCCTCCGCGGCGAGGAAATCCGGGTCCTGGCGGGCGCCGTGATAGCCCGGCACCACCGGCACGCCGGCCGCGGCGACGAGCGCCTTGGCGGCGTCCTTGAGGCCCATGGCGCGGATGGCGGAAGCCGGCGGGCCGACGAAGACGATGCCGGCCTCGGCGCAGGCCTCGGCGAAGTCCGGCCGCTCCGACAGGAAGCCGTAGCCCGGGTGGATGCATTCCGCCCCGGTCGCGCGGGCCGCCTCCAGGATGCGGTCGATGCGCAGGTAGGAGTCAGGCGCGGGCGCCGGACCGATCAGGTGAGCGTCGTCGGCGAGCGCCACATGGAGCGCGTCGCGGTCGGCCTCGGAATAGACCGCGATGGTGCGCATCCCGAGGCGTTTCGCGGTGCGGATCACCCGGCAGGCGATCTCGCCGCGATTGGCGACGAGGACGGAGGCGAGGCGGCGTGTGGTCATGGCTCTCCTCACATCCGGAACAGGCCGAACCGGGTCTCCGGCACCGGCGCGTTGAGGCAGGCCGAGAGGGAGAGGCCGAGGACCCGGCGCGTCTCCTCCGGCAGGATGATGCCGTCGTCCCAGAGCCGCGCCGTGGCGTAGTAGGGCGAGCCCTCCTCCTCGAATCCGGCGCGGATCGGCGCCTTGAACGCCTCCTCCTCCTCCGGGCTCCAGGCGCCGCCGCCGGCCTCGATGTTGTCGCGCTTGACGGTGGCGAGCACGCTCGCCGCCTGCTCGGCGCCCATCACCGAGATGCGCGAATTCGGCCAGGCGAACAGGAAGCGGGGGGAGTAGGCCCGGCCGCACATGCCGTAATTGCCCGCGCCGTAGGAGCCGCCGACGATCACCGTGAGCTTCGGCACGGCGGCGGTCGCCACCGCCGTCACGAGCTTCGCGCCGTTCTTGGCGATGCCGCCGGCCTCGACCTCGCGCCCGACCATGAAGCCGGAGATGTTCTGCAGGAAGATCAGCGGGATGCGCCGCTGGCAGCACAGCTCGATGAAGTGCGCCCCTTTCAGCGCGCTCTCCGAGTAGAGGATGCCGTTATTGGCCAGGATCCCGACCGGCATGCCGTGGAGCCGGGCGAAGCCCGTGACCAGCGTAGTGCCGTAGAGCCGCTTGAACTCGTCGAATTCCGAGCCGTCGACGAGGCGGGCGATCAGCTCGCGGGCGTCGTATTGCTTGCGCAGGTCCACCGGCACCAGGGCGTCGAGGTCGTCCGCCGCGTAGGCCGGGTCGACCGGGCCGGCGATGTCGAGATCCGGGTGCTTCACCGTATTGAGGCCCCCGACGATGCGGCGCAGGATCGCGAGCGCGTGGGAGTCGTCGGTGGCGTAGTGGTCGGCGACGCCCGACAGCCTCGCATGGACGTCCGCGCCGCCGAGGTCTTCCGCGCTCACCACCTCGCCGGTCGCGGCCTTCACCAGCGGCGGACCGCCGAGGAAGATCGTGCCCTGGCGGCGGACGATCACGCTCTCGTCCGACATCGCCGGCACGTAGGCGCCGCCGGCGGTACAGGAGCCCATCACGCAGGCGATCTGCGGGATGCCGGCGGCCGACATCTGCGCTTGGTTGTAGAAGATGCGGCCGAAATGCTCGCGGTCGGGAAAGACCTCTGTCTGCTGCGGCAGGTTGGCACCGCCGGAATCGACCAGGTAGAGGCAGGGCAGGCGGTTCTGGAGCGCGATCTCCTGGGCCCGCAGGTGCTTCTTGACCGTGAGCGGATAGTAGGTGCCGCCCTTGATGGTGGCGTCGTTGCAGACCACCATCACCTCGCGGCCGGCGACCCGGCCGATGCCGGTGATGATCCCGGCGGCGTGGATCCCCTCGCCGTACATCCCGTGGGCGGCCAGGCCCCCGACCTCCAGGAAGGGCGAGCCCGGATCGAGCAGGCGTAAGACCCGGTCCCGCGGCAGCAGCTTGCCGCGGGCGGTGTGGCGCTCGCGGGCGCGGGCGGGGCCGCCGGCGGCGGCCTTGGCGCGGTGGCTCTTCAGGGTCCGGCGCAGCTCGGCCCAAGCCGCGCGGTTCTGCTCCGCCGCCCCGGAGGTGAGGTCGGCGCTGGTGGGGATGACCGGCATGGGCTGTACGACCTCAGGCGGATTTGGCGAAGAGCTCGCGGCCGATCAGCATCCGGCGGATCTCGCTGGTGCCGGCGCCGATCTCGTAGAGCTTGGCGTCGCGCAGGAGGCGCCCGGTCGGATAGTCGTTGATGTAGCCGTTGCCGCCGAGCAGCTGGATCGCGTCCAGCGCACATTGCGTCGCCCGCTCGGCGGCGTAGAGAATCGCACCGGCGGCGTCCTCCCGGGTGGTCTCGCCGCGGTCGCAGGCTTGCGCCACCGCATAGACATAGGCCTTGGCGGCGTTGGTCGAGACGTACATGTCGGCGAGCTTGCCCTGGACCAGCTGGAACTCGCCGATCGCCTGGCCGAACTGCTTGCGCTCGTGGACGTAGGGGATGACCACGTCGAGGCAGGCCTGCATGATGCCGAGCGGCCCCGCCGCCAGCACCGCCCGCTCGTAATCGAGGCCCGACATCAGCACGTTGACGCCCCGGCCGACCTGGCCGAGCACGTTCTCCTCCGGAATCTCGCAATCCTCGAAGACCAGCTCGCAGGTATCCGAGCCGCGCATCCCGAGCTTGTCGAGCTTCTGGGCGGTGGAGAACCCCTTCATGCCCTTCTCGACCAGGAAGGCGGTGATGCCGCGCGGACCCGCCTGCGGGTCGGTCTTGGCGTAGACCACCAGGGTCTCGGCGATGGGTCCGTTGGTGATCCACATCTTCGAGCCGGTGAGGACGTAGCGGTCGCCCTTCTTCTCGGCGCGGGTGCGCATCGACACCACGTCCGAGCCGGCGCCCGGCTCCGACATCGCGAGCGCCCCCACGTTCTCGCCGGAGATGAGCTTGGGCAGGTATTTCCGCTTCTGCGCGTCCGAGCCGTTGCGGCGGATCTGGTTGACGCACAGGTTGGAATGCGCCCCGTAGGACAGGCCGACGGAGGCCGAGGCCCGCGACACCTCCTCCATCGCCACGCAATGGGCGAGGTAGCCGAGGCCCAAGCCCCCGTACTCCTCCTCGACCGTGATGCCGTGGAGGCCGAGCGCCCCCATCTCGGGCCAGAGGTCGCGCGGGAAGGTGTTGGTGCGGTCGATCTCCTCGGCCCGCGGCGCGATCCTCTCCTGCGCGAAGCTGCGCACGCTGTCGCGGATCGCCTCGGCGGTCTCGCCCAGGCCGAAGTTGAACTCACGCGCGGCGTTCGGGATCATCGGCGCCCTCCCTCTGATTTTCCCCATTTATACGAACGATCGTTTTTTAAGACAAGCGGGGGAGAGGGCATTCCGGCGCTGCGATGTCGGCACGATCGTGACGAAGTGGATGCGGGCATCAATAAATCGTTCGGTAATACCGGTAGGTCGCGGGATCCCCTCGCCCGTCTGGGGGAGGGGTAGGGGTGAGGGTGACACGCTCCCGTGTAAAGCTCTGACCGCTGTGCTGGCAGCTAGACCCTCGGTGCTGGACTCAGAGCCGTAGCACCCTCACCCCCAGCCCCTCTCCCATACCTTGCAGCGATACCGGGCAAGCCCGGCATCGCCTGGAGAGGGGAGGTGCGCTATACTGTTGAAGGCTGCGTATGAACTTATCCCCGCGCCACCGCCCGGGCGATCCGCGCCGCCCCCGGCCCCGCCGCGGCGGCCTGCACCGCCGCCCGCGCCCGCGCGGCCCGGTGGCTGGCATGGGTGATCGCGATGGCGAGCGCGTCGGCGGCGTCCGCGGTGTCGGCGGTGGCCTTGGGCAGCAGGAAGCGCACCATGGCGCCGACCTGATCCTTCTCGGCGTGGCCGGCGCCGACCACGGTCTTCTTCACCAGGTTGGCGGCGTATTCCGCCACCGGCAGGCCGGCGAGCGCCGGCACCAGCAGCGCCACGGCGCGGGCGTGCCCGAGCTTCAGGGTCGCCTGCGCGTCCTTGTTGACGAAGGTCTCCTCCACCGCCGCCTCGTCGGGCAGGAGCGTCGCGACCACCTTGGTCAGGCCCTCGTGCAGGGTGCGCAGGCGGATGGCGAGGGCGTCGTCGGCGTTCGAGGTCACGGTGCCGCTCGCCACGAAGGCGAGGCGGGTGCCCGTGACGGTGATCAGGCCCCAGCCGGTGCGGCGCAGGCCCGGATCGATGCCGAGAATGCGGATCGCTTCGCTCATCGCCGCTGGTGTCCTTCCGATGGTGGCGGGCGATCCCCGCAGCATGCCGCGAATCCGTCCCGGCGCGAAGAGCGCGGCCTTGTAGCCGGGAAACAGCCGCCCCGCTACCGCGGGACGTTCCGTGAACAGGCTCGGACCATCCATGCGGCCGACACCTTGACGAATCGTAGCCGTGAGGCGCCTGTGACCGCATGTCCCTCGATCTCGCCGCCCTCCTGCCGCTCGATGCCCGGGCCGCGACCCTGTTCCTCGCCGCGCTGGCCGGCGGGCTGGTGCGCGGCTTCACCGGCTTCGGCTTCGCGATGGTGTTCGTGCCGGTCGCCGCCGCCGCCGTGGGTCCCGCCGCGGCGGTGGGGCTGATCTGGGTCGTCGATGCGCCGTTCTCGCTGTGGTTCGGCGCCCGCTCGGCCCCGCGGGCGGTCTGGCGCGAGGTGGTGCCGCTGCTGATCGGCTCCACCCTCCTGCTGCCGGTCGGCGTCTGGCTCCTCACCCGGCTCGATCCGGGTTTCACCCGCTGGATCACCGCCGGGGCGATCCTGCTGGCGCTCGCCGCCCTGGTCTCGGGCTGGCGCTACAAGGCGGATCCCTCGCTGCCGCTCTCCCTCGCGACGGGTGGCGCCTCGGGGCTGGCGAGCGGCTTTGCGGCGCTGGGCGGCATGCCGCTCGCCGTCTTCTGGCTCGCCAGCCAGCGCGCCTCGGCCGCCCAGGTGCGCGACAACCTGATGGCCTATTTCGGCCTCTCGACCCTGGTCTCGGGGGTGGTGTTCACGGCGACCGGGGTGCTCACCGGCCCGCGCTTCGCCGAGGCCGTGCCGCTGCTCCTGCCCTACGGCCTGGGTCTCTGGGTCGGATCGCACGGCTTTCGCCTGGCGTCCGACCGGGTGTTTCGCGCCGTCGCCTATACGGTGATCCTGGTGGCGGTCTGCCTGGCGCTGCCGCTCCGTTAAGCCCTGTCCCACCAGCCCTTCTCGGCGTGGAGCCCGTGCTGGCCGCGATAGGGCGCCACGTCCGGGCTCCGCCAGCCTTCCGTCAGCTCCGGCGCCAGCCGGTAGACCTCGACGGCGAGCGGCCGGCAGACGTCGATCGGGTCGCGGGCGTCCGGCCCCCAGAGCGGCACCGAGAGGTCGCCGCCCGGGCAGGTCGAGAGGGCGCAGAGCAGGTCGATCTCGGCGAAGAATTCCAGGTAGTCGCCGGCCCTCGCCGGGCAGTCGCGCATGAAGTACAGGTCGTCGTGGTTCAGGCCGGTGACCTGGAACACGTTGAGCACGTCGTGCACGTCGAACTCGGTCAGGCCGAACGGCATCACCGCGCGGACCAGGTTCGAGTGGCAGTGGAAGTGGAAATCCTGCCCGGTCAGCAGCTTGTTGACGTAAGGGTCGCAGCGGGTGCCGAGCAGGTCGTGGACCCGGCCGCCATACTCGTCGGTGCCGTAATGGGCGAGCGTGTCGGCCGTGATGGTGACCAGCGGACGCAGGAACGGCAAGGTCGACCACAGCCGGTCGAAGGTCGTGACATGGGCACCCTGGAGCTGGCGGGTGCGCGCCGCCCACAGCCGCTCGCGCGGGTCGTGCCGGTTCCAGAGGTTGAGGTCGCCGACCTGCGGCCCCTCCGGCGCGACGATCCGGAAGACATGGCCCGCCGGCACGCTCCAGGCCCGCCCGGTGCGGATCGGGATGGTGAAGCTCTCGACGAGGGTGCGCCCACCGGTCTCGGCGGCGACCCGCTCGTAGAACGGCCGGTCGACCGACAGGGCCGAGCCCTCGCTGACCTGATAGGCGGCCGGAAAGTCCTTCATGCCGGTGCTCCTGACGGGGGCGATGCGCCCAGGAGTGGCAGAAGAGGAGGGACGGGGCAAACGCCGCCGGCCCGGCGAGGAGGCCCGCCCCGCTCCTGCCGCAATGCGGCGAGACCAGTGCGCGGCCGGAGGCGCCGAGCGCTTTACCGTTGGTTAACCACGAGGGGCGAGCGTCGCCGAAGGACATCCCCATGCCGCTCACCTCCCGTCTCCCGCTCCTCCTCGCCGGTGCCCTGATCGCCGCCGCGACCCCGGCCCTCGCCCATCCGCATGTCTGGATCACCACGAGGGCCGAGCTCGATTACGGGCCGGACGGGACCTTGCGGGCGGTGCGGCACGCCTGGACCTTCGATCCGACCTATTCCGCCTTCGCGGTCCAGGGCCTGGGGCAATCGCCGACCGGGCCGGTGAACCCGGCGGCGCTCGCGGCGCTCGCGCGGGACAATGTCGGCAACCTGGCCGAGCAGGGCTACTTCACGCTCCTGAAGGTCAACGGTCGCAAGCAGGACTTCGGCACCGCGGCCGACCCGGCGATGACCTTCGCGGACGGGCAGCTCACGTTGCGCTTCACCCTGCCGCTCAAGGCGCCGGTCGCCGGCACCGCCTCGCTCGAGGTCTACGACCCGACCTACTTCGTCGCCTTCAGCCTCGCCGACGGCGACGGCTTCGCGACCCTCGCTGGCGCCCCGGCCGGCTGCCGCGCCACCGCCCACCGGCCGAAGAACGCGGCGGCCCCCGC